>NZ_CFETID010000021.1:0-56348 GCF_983967925.1 Croceicoccus sp.
GGAAACTCGACGCTTCAGATTAACCGCGCAAGGTGGGGACGCAACAGCGCTTACACCCGAAATCAAAATCCCCATAGCTCATCGCGTGCGGCCCGCGGGTTCGGGCACCGTCGACTTTCCGACGCCTCACGGCGTCCGAAACTCTAAACGATTGCGGAACGTCCGCTTTAGGATTGGCGCACCGCGAAAGCGGACGCGGCCCCAATTCTACTGCTTAAGTCCAGAAAACAGGGCGTCCATCGCTTCATCGGAAAATTCTTCGTTATACAAACTTGAAGATGAGAAGCTTGGAGAGGTCGAGGACGTAGTCTCGTGTTCCTCAATTTCAGCAATCCGCTCCTGGATCATGTCCAATGCTGAGGAAAGGCTCCAATCCGGAATACCGGCACGCTGCCCAAGCACTTTCATTGCCTCAGCCTGATCGGAGAGATGGGAACTAGAGTCCTGATCCCGACAATAGTTATCTACATTGTCGATCTCAGTTACAATCGCCGCTTTCAATGCGCTTTGGATTTCCAGACTAACCCCTTGTGTCTCTTCGACGGTATCGGAAACAGTTTTCAGATCTTCTGCCCACATTCCTTGTTCGAGCAGCGTGACAATGGCCCCCTCAATCTGGGCCTTAAGCTCAGGCATGTCCGAATGGGCTCCGAAGTAGTCGCCGTCATCGATCTTAACAACCAATTCCAATAGGGCGTTGGTATCTCTCCAAGCGTCAAAACCTTGCGGAGGATCACGAACAAGATCGGCGGCCGCCTTGAAGAATGTCTCGTTGGAAGTTTCAGACCACCATTCCAGCAATAGCTCTACGCGAGCTGAGTTACTGGAATCGGCGAAAACTATCCGATTACCATCGACAAGCCTTTGATATGGTCGCGACTTCAGAACTTCAGTTACGCC
Organism: Croceicoccus sp.; assembly: GCF_983967925.1. NCBI lineage: Bacteria > Pseudomonadati > Pseudomonadota > Alphaproteobacteria > Sphingomonadales > Erythrobacteraceae > Croceicoccus > Croceicoccus sp. The sequence continues at coordinate 901 of NZ_CFETID010000021.1, forward strand.
ATGAAACTCTCTGGCGATGATCTCCTTCGCGGGCGACAGGAGAAATTTTTTCTTGGTGAACTCCCAAACGGCAGATGCGAAGCTGACGGATTGCGAACTAGATGCGGCCGCTGCGAGAAGCCCGGCATCGATAAGAAAGTTGGCAAGAAAGTCTCGCACAGAGGGATTTATGAAGTTGACTGTCGTGTCTTGGATGTCGACGAAACTACCTTCGAGAGTGCGAAGGGAATCTTCGAAATCTTGCAAGCCCCGCGGCAGACCAAGTTTGGAGCAAAGGGTCCCATGAAGAGCGTCGAAGGTCTTACGGAGCTCCGCAATTTCCTCACCGAATGACCCGGAAAAGAAGAGCACGATCAATAAGTGACGGCAGGCATCGTTGATATGGCTCTTGAAAGCCACTTCCCATATTTTCTGCGGATTGGCGAGTGCGTGAAGAAATGCCTTAGGGTAGTCCGCCCCTTCGAAGCTTCCGATTTGAATGGCATCAGTCATCCATTCTACAATACGTGGATTGTAGTTCTTATGATCAACAATCTGAGGAATCTGGCCGCTATCGACCAGTGCATTGATGTGGGTTTGGGGCGTATTTCCGACAAGAAGGTGGTTGTAGAGGATCCGGGCACGAATAGCGCGTGTGTACGATTCGAGATCAAGAACATACGTGCTGATTTCAACGCGATCATCTGCCAATCGGTCCGATATACTCCGCGCCTCATTGAGAATGTAAGCCCTGGTCGTCAAAACAAAACGCGCATTCGGGCTTTTGCGTACGCGGTTCATGAATTTGGCTAGGGCAGAGTCATTTGCTGCGAGTGATTGGCGATCCAAGGCGATGGTGCCGAGAAAATCGTCAAAGAAGAAGATTTGCTTCTGCGAGTCCTTTATCCGAGCGAACCCATCCTCGAGGCTACGGATAGCGATGAACTCCCAACCGTCCCCGATATGCGCATATGCCAGCATCTCAGCTAGTGTGGTCTTGCCAACACCCGGAGGGCCAGAGACAATTAGGACATGGTTCTTCTCAAGTGTTGATTGCGCATCAGCAAGGCTAGGATTTTGTGCGTAGACTCTGACCTTTGCTTCAATTTCGACCTCCGTGGTCGCGCTAAAGGCATGTGAACTGGCATTGACGACGGAATCAAGGACGTGGCTGCTAGACAACCAGAGTTTGAGATGGGCACGTTCGACTTCACCGTGGTCTTTTAAGGAGGCGTTGAGTTCGTCCGGCCCTACAATATCGCTCAGCGATAGAAGTCTTGGTCCAATAATCTCTGCGAGCTCATCCTTTCGATTAGGCGTCAGTGGGCAGGAGGTCGCGAGAATGTATCGATCCGGTTCCAGCGCATCGATCGAAGCGCGTTCCTTTTTCATCTTCGATTTTAGGGCGGAGTATCCGGAATTAATGTAGTGTTTTGCTTGGAGAATTGTTTTGGCTTCACTTGTAGCGTGACGACCATCAACTCCGCCATCGGGCCCCTTGGCAAAAGCCTCGAAACGGATGCCGAGGCTCTTGCCGATGAGGTCGCGGGAAAAGTCTTCGAAGTCTGCCGGAAGAAGGGTGCGAAAATCGTAGGTCAAGTTTTTCTCAATCAGCCACGCTGTGTCAGCTAGTGGGTTTGCCTTTTCTACACTTCTAATAATGGTAATGCTTCAAGCACATATAATATTCTTGCGGCTAGGTTTGGAAACCGAGAGAATAGCGAGCAGTTCGATCAGGTAACGCGATCTCGAATAGCTTCCATCCACCCCCTAATTTCGCCCTGCCCATCTTGCTGCTCAAGGTCGGCGACAGACATCCGGTCCATCACGACCGAATTGAGCCGCTTCTTCGCTCTACTTTCCTTTTTCCCCTGTAACTCCTCGGACAGTACAGCCCATGCATTCGGCGAGCCAGATTGAATATGAACTTGCTCCGCGAACAGCATGGGCACGTCACTCCAATCCGTACATTCCAATGCAACTCCGAGTTCATCTTGTATGGCAGTTGGGTGCAGGTAGTTTTCCATTTCTCGCTTATTGGTCAGAAAGGCGACAGAATTGTCTCCTCTAGCATTAACGTCATCTACCTGGGCTTGGTACTTAGGATCGTTCTGATCGTCTCGGTCATAGATGTGCACTTCGACCAATTGGACATTTGCAAGGTATCGCTTGTCGACCCAGTGCTTCAAGTTTCCGCCGCCGGTAACAACCCACGCGATACGATGATCCTTTTCAAGGTCGATCAATGTCGGATCAGTCTGGCGCAGTTTCTCGCTCGCTCGAACGAGAAACTCATAGTCGTGAGGCCCCTCAATATAGATCGCAACTTGCGCACGCTTGTCGGGAAGCAAGCCAAGAGATTCGACAGCTTTCTCATAGGCGTCTTCAGTTCCTTGCTCGATAACCGGATACCCATCTTGATGGCGGGTGACCAACCGGACGCTTTCAACTGGAATCTGAGCAGCAACAGCAGGAACGTGCGTGGTTAGGAGCACTTGGGTATTTGGGTCGATGCTGAGCTCCAACAATGCCCGTATAAGCATCGTTTGATTGTCTGGATGTTGGGAGCTTTCAGGTTCCTCAATTGCGTAAATCACTCGCCGAGAATCCGCTGTCTCCCTACGGCGTTCAGCTTCCGCCCGGAAGAAGTTGAGCAGGATGAGCCGCCTTACCCCACTACCCCTCTTGTTGATGGGGATGTCATTGTCGCCTGTGAGGGTGAGCTTGAATCCGTCCCACTTCGGCTCCGCTTTGAATGTGGGATTGAGCTGACCAGCTAGCTCGCTGTCCATTTCGGTAAGTTTAGCTATGGTGCGTTGCGCCACTTCCATGACACTGAGCCGGACTTTCTCTCGAACCGCTTCCAACTCATCTTCGATATCCTTGATCGCAGCCTGAACGGCGATCTTCATCGGGTCAGAGACCTCCGGATCGTCGTCCTTGCTTGGACGATCGGCTTGGAAGAGCGCGAATACGGGCAATCCTTTTTGAATCTGATCCCACACCTTCTTTCCGTCATCTTCCTTGAGCGGTATCTCGCGTTCAGCAAGAGCAAGATCACCAAGTGAATCTCGGATGGCTTGTCGCAATGATACATTCGATCTTTTATCAATCTCGGCTAGGTCGGCTCCCAGTTCGCCGGCACGAGTTTTGAGCTGCGCATTCTTAAGTTGGAGCAGGTCGGCAGCTCCTTCCATTGTTGGATGATGAGCCCTCGCAAAAATCTCGGCTTTGGGGGCTGTCCGCAATCCACAGTTGTATCGTTTGAGGATTTCTAGATCGCCATCAGCGTTCAGCAGATGTTCCTCAGACCAAGTCGTCTCGGCATGGGCGTCAATCGTCAGCGTTGTGGGTAGGCTGTCGAAGATGCATGCAATCTCTACGAATTTGTCGTCATTAGCCGCGTGCACACAGCAGTCGCCAGAATCTGGCTTTACCAGCTCGGAATTGAAGAAAATTTCCAACGCTTCAAGCAAACAGCTTTTGCCGACATCATTCCGCCCGAGGATGGCCGTTAAGTCGTCCAAGAAGAGCGTCGTTTCGACTTGGTACGCTCGAAAATTTCTGATTTTTACTGCCTTGAGTCTCATAATAACGTCGCTGCTCCAAAAAATGATCATTGGAATAGCATGTTGAAATTGGCTGCAGAAGTCCCACCGCGCTAGTAGCGACACTTCGCGCCAATCGATTCCCTCAGATGATCAGCAAACTCGCTAGTCATGCCTGAGAAGCGCAACGGCATTTGAAGGCAGCTTCCAGGCGATTGCTGAGCTCGCGTGTATGTCCGAGATGAGGGCGCAAAGCTGACCTAGCGCAAAATGTCAGCAATCGGGTCGGAAGCCGAAGGTCTGCTTTCAGCAAGCCATCTCGACAAGCTGCGCCTCGGCGACCGCTGAGCCTACTGCTTATCCGGGCGCGCCCTTGCTTCAGCTTTGAGCTTTTCAATCCGTTCCGAGCACACCTCGTGCACAACCCTACCAAGCTCCTCTACCTGTTCTCCGAGCCATTCGAGCTCTTCCTTTGTGATGCGGTAGTGCTTCGAGTAGCGCGCCTTAACGTAGGCCTCCTTGAGCTTCTCGAAGCGGGCGCGGTCGCGTCGGGTGTCGCGCGGCCATACATAGGTTAGCCGAGCGTCAATCCGCTCGGCCTGAGTGCGGAGGAAACCAAGATTGTGCACGTGGGGCGTATAGAAGGTGCAGACCAGTAGGACACAGTGATACAAACTCTCTGCAGCTTGATGCATCAAGAACGCAGCTCGCTTGTACCTTCCTTTGCTCATTAGGTGAGTGGCACTGTCCACAAAGTCGTTCGCGCCGGGCATCCACTCGTCGAAATACTCTTGCGCCATGGCGACCGCCTGCGTCGGCGTCTTGGGCTTCGGTGTGTGCAGTTCAGTGTCGTCCGACTGGTACAGCGCTATCCCGTCGTCCTTGACGTCCATGAAGAAGTAGCGCCCATGGGCGAGCCCGTCGTTCACCTCCTGCAGGGTGTGGACGATGAAATTGACCGGGGTCTTGAGCCCTTTCGTGACGCCGTACTCTCGCATCAGACGATCATCGAGCTTCGACCAGTACTTCACTCGGTCGACCAGCCGCTTGTCATTGACGATGATCAGCAGGTCATAGTCCGACTGGTAGCCCTTGGCGGTGTGCGGTTCATCAACCCAGGTACCGCGCGCGTAGCTTCCGTAGAGGATGACCTTGAGGATGCGTCCGGCCTTCTTCCACTCGTGCTTTGCAAGCGCGAACGCATCGTCGAATTCCTCGAAGATCAGCTGCACCACGCGTTCAATCTCGCGCTGCTTTTGCGGTGGCAGATGATCGAGGTCGGTCTTCATCATTCGACACCTAGCAAGGTGCTGGAATGGTTGCACCTGTCGATCAGATTTCGTCCGCAATGTCTTCTCATTGGACTCGTTGAGTCAGCATGAGACTAGTGCGTCAATACCAAGAACTGGGGAGGGCAGTCGCAAAGCCACTTCTGAGTTGAGAAATGCACGAACGCGGACGCGTAAGGATTGGTGTCTTGAGCAATCGAATGAACACATCGCAATGTGCTGGAAGCCACTGTAGGTCACGAGATTGCGACGAATCATCTCCGCGCTGCGCGGCACTACGCCAACGTTTCCAAAGGTTTCCCTCTACAGTGCGAGGGCACTTGATTACGTGGTGATTAAACGGGCCTCGACACCCCTTTGGTAGGGATGTATACTCTGGCCTAAGTCTTTGAGAAGTTTGGTGGACGCACTAGGGTTCGAACCTAGGACCCGCTGATTAAGAGTCAGCTGCTCTACCAACTGAGCTATGCGTCCACATCGCCGATTTCAGACGATTGCGGCAAATGCGAGAAGTGCGATTCGCCGCGGGAGGCCTCCCTATACGGATTGCGCGGCGCGATGGAAGGGAAAATTTCACCTTTCCGAAAATTTCTCGCGCAGCGCTAGGCGAAGCTGCCCGGTTCACGCGTGTTCCAGCGCTCGACTGCCATGATAAGGCCTACGCAAATCATGATCGTCAGCATCGACGACCCGCCGTGGCTCATGAAGGGAAGGGGGATGCCCACCACCGGTGCCAGGCCCATCACCATCATCAGATTGATCGCGGCATAGAAAAAGATCGTCGCGGTAAGTCCCGCCGCCATCAGCTGACCAAAGCGGTCGCGCGTGCCCATCGCGACCTTGATGCCCCAGCGCAGTAACAGGCCAAACACGGTCAGTACGAAAAGGCCGCCCATCATGCCCCATTCCTCCGCCATGGTGGCAAAGACGAAGTCCGTGTGCGGCTCGGGCAGGTAATTGAGGTGGCTCTGCGATCCGTTTCCAAAGCCCTTGCCGAACAGGCCGCCGGACCCGATCGCGATCTTGGACTGGGTGATATGGTATCCCGCCCCAAGCGGATCGCTCTCAGGATCGAGGAACGTCAAAACGCGGCGCTGCTGATAGTCGTGAAGCGCAAAGAAGAATGCCAGCGGTATGGCGGCAAGCCCCGCCACGCCGACCGTGATGAACCAGCTGAGCGGCAGGCCCGCCAGGAACATGACCAGTCCTGCGCCGAATACGATGGCAAGGCTGGTGCCAAGATCCGGCTGCATCAGCACCAGCCCGAACGGCAACCCGATCAGCACGCCCGGCACGATCAGCGAGGAAAACTCGCGCGTCGCCGCGGGTGGCAGCATGTCGTAGAAACGGGCGAGAATGATGACGATCGCGGGCTTCATAAGTTCGGAAGGCTGCAAGGTCATGAAGCCCAGGTCGAGCCAGCGCTGGCTGCCCCCGCCGACGAACCCCATGGCCTCCACCGCCATCAGCATCAGCAGCAGGATGACATAGACCGGCAATGCCATAAGCCTGATGAAATCGCGCGACATGCCGGCAATGACGATGGCCATGATGAGGAAAACGACAAAGCGCACCACATGCAGCAAGGCCCATGGCATCAGGCTGCCACCCGCCGCGGAATAGAGAACGGCCGCACCAAAGCAGACCAGAAGCAGCAAGGGGATGATGATGCCCCACGGCTGAACCGCGATGATGCGGGGCAGGAACTTGCGGTTCACTGGCCTTGCTCCGCCAAATTCGCACCATTCGCAGCCGGAGGCGTGACCGAGGCGGCCTCGGCCGATGCGGCGTCTGGCCCTGACTGCTCCTGCAAACTGTCGCCTTCGGCAGCACGCTGCGCTTGGGCGGAGTTCAGCGGGGGCGGAGCGGTAGCACTGTCACCGGACGCCGCGTCGTCGATATCGGTCGATTCGGGCTTTGGCGCATTGCCGCCATAGGCCGCTTCGTAGGCGCCATATTTGCGCGCGAGCCTTTCCTGCGCCGTGCCGCCCCATTGCTTTTCATAATCGTGCAGGACTTCCAGCGCCTTGTCGGGGTCGAACAGGAACGTCATGACGTCGCGCGCCACCGGATAGGCCGAGGAGGAGCCGGCGCCGTGCTCGATAGCGACGGCGCAGGCATATCGCGGGTTCTCATACGGGGCAAAGCTGATGAAATGGCCGTGATCGCGATACTTCCACGGCACGTCCCGTCCACCGCGCCCATAGGCCAGCGACACGACCTGCGCCGTGCCGGTCTTGCCCGAAAGCTCGATACCGGGGATCGGCAGGCGCGCGCGGCCCGCCGTGCCAGCGCCGTTAACGACTTCCCACATGGCGTGGCGCACGATCTCGAGATGCTCGTCCGGGATGTCGAGGTGCGGTGCGGGTTTGGGATCATTCGTCAGCAACAGGCGCGGCTGCAATCGCCGACCACTGGCGATGCGCGAGGTCATCACCGCCTGCTGCAGCGGATTGACGAGCATGTAGCCCTGTCCGATCGTCGCGTTGACGGTATCGAACGTCTGCCAGTCGCTGTCGTATTTCTTTTTCTTCCAGGCCGGATCGGGCACGGTGCCATAGGACTGGCTTTCGACGGGAAGCGGGTATTTCCACCCCATGCCCAGCCTGCGCGCCATATCCGCGATGGGCTGCATCCCGACGCGCTGCGCGAAATAATAGAAATAGACGTCGCAGCTCTGATAGATGCCCTTGGCCATGTTGACCGTACCGTGGCCACCGCGCTTCCAGCAACGGAACACGCGATTGCCGACCCGCAATCCGCCGCCGCAGAACACGGTTTCCTCCGGGTCTATCCCTTCCTTCAGGAATGCAAGCGAGACATAGGGCTTGACCGTCGAACCGGGCGGATAGAGCCCCGACAGCACCTTGTTCCGAAGGGGAACGTGGTCGTCTTCGGACAGCATCTTCCATTCCAGACGTCCGATGCCGTCCGAAAAGCTGTTGGGATCGAAACTGGGCATCGACGACATGGCAAGAAGGTCGCCTTGCCGCAGATCCATCACCACGACCGAACCCGATTCCTGACCCAGCCGGCGCGCCGCATAGTCCTGAAGCGGGCCGTCGATGGTCAGCTGGACCGGATCGCCCTGAACGTCCTCGCGCATTTCAAGGTCGCGCACGATCTTGCCGCTTGCGGTGACTTCCGCCCGTCGCGCGCCGGGTTCGCCGCGAAGGCGCTTTTCGAAATATTTTTCAACGCCATCCTTGCCAATCTTGAAACCGGGTGTGATGAGCAGGGGGTTCTTTTCCTCCTCATATTCCTCGGCCGAGACGGTGCCGACATAGCCAAGCAGATGGCCGACCGAAGGACCCGTCGGGTAATAGCGCGAGAAGCCGCGCTGCGGGACCACGCCCGGCAGATCGGGCAGGCGGACGGAGAGCGCAGCGAACTGCTCCCAATCGACGCCGGTGGCGACTTCGACGGGACGGAAACCGCGGACCTCGTTCAGCTTGTCGCGCAGATCGGTGATCGCGGCCGGTGACAGTTCCAGAACTTCGCCCAGAACGGCCAAGGTCCGTTCCTGATCCACGATCCGTTCGGGGACCAGATCGACGCGAAAGTCGGCGCGGTTGGAGGCCAGCGGAACGCCGTGCCGATCGAGAATCCAGCCGCGACGCGGCGGAATCAACGTAAGATCGACGCGATTGCTTTCTGAGGCGAGCTGGTATTTCTCATTCTGCTCAACCGACAGCCACGCCATCCTTCCGGCCAGCAAAAGGCCCACGCCGCCTTGCAGCCCGGCCAGCACGAATGTCCGCCGATCGAAGGCATTGTGCAATTCGCCCGCGCTGACCCGTTTGGGCGCGCGATTCCGCCGGCGCCAGGAAAGGGTGACCATTAACCCAGCACCTTGATGCGGGCGCGGCGCAGGACATCAAGAATGGCGACGAGACGGGTGAACAGGGGAAACGACAACACGGAAATCAACAATTGGGGAAGGAGGAGCGAGGGATACCATATCGTACCGGCCATGACCGCAATCATGTGCGCCAATGCCAGATAGATCGCAATCAACACGATGGCCACGGCCCAGTCCTGCCAAAAGCTGCGCCAGCGTTGCCAATTATCCAATGCTTCCAGTGCGATCATGGTGATGGACCACAATAGCACGGCACTGCCGATTGGTTGACCGGAAAATAGATCGTCGACAAATCCAAGCGGCGCGCCAGCCCACAGGGGCAGCATCCCCGGACGAAACAGGCGCCACGCGATCAGCAGCATGAAGGCGAGCGGGGGGAGAACCGGCGCAGACGCGATGATCGGCGACAGCGGGGCGAGGGACAACAACGCGATCGAAAGCCACGGAACGATCGTCGCCAGAACGGGGGAGGGCGCCCGGTTCAGCTTGCGCTGGAACATGTCCTCGCCAGGAAGGCGATCGCCTTTCAGAGCCATGGCTGGGCGCCCCATCGCTGAGTTCCGCGCCGCCCATTGATCATGGCGGCGTCTCCCCGTCGACAGGCTGAAGTTCTGTCATCGGTTGCCATACCGGCTCTACCATGACGAAGTCGGTGGCCGCCGGATCGGAAATGATCCGTGCGACCGCGCCGTCGCGGGTAACATTCTCGACAATGGCAACGGGGACATTCGGACGATAGAGACCGCCAGAGCCGGACGTGACCAGCAAATCACCTTTTTCTAGGGGGTTGATGCCCATTTCTATCAGGCGGACGATCAAGGTGCCATCCGCCTGCCCCTGCGCGAAACCGGCGACATTTCCCTTGATGCGGCGCACGGGAACGATGCTCTGGCCATCGGTGATAAGCAGGACGCGCGCGGTCCGCCGTCCCGTTTCAAGGACGCGCCCGACCAGTCCGGTGGCCGAACGCACCGGCTGGCCCACCACCACCCCATCCGATGCGCCTGCGCCGATCAGGGCGAAACGGCGTGTGCTGGACGGGCTCGATCCGATAAGGCGCGCGCTTGCGACCGGGCGAATTTCCTTCTCTCGCAGCGACAGCAACTGCTTGAGCCGGCGGTTTTCATCCTGGATCGCTTCGGCCTCGGCCAGCTTCGCCCTCGCAAGCCGAAGCTCTTCCTGAAGGCGGGCATTCTTGCTGCCCGCCTCGATATAGCCGGTGATGACGTCGATGATCGACCGGCTGCCATTGCGCGCGACGGCGGAAACCTCACCCACCGGGCGCGCGGCATCGCTGGCAGCATTGCGCGCGAACGCAAAACTGCCGGGGCTGAACAGCGACACGAGCAGCAACACGACGCCAAGCACGATTCCGCCCGTGGCGACGACATAGCTCGTGAAGATCGAGATATGCGCCCTCTTGGAAAAGCCGGGACGTCGCTCCGCCGACGCCATGATGCACTACTCCCCTTCGGCCCGTCGGCCGTTACGCGATATCGGGGCGCACGCGATGCGCCCCGATATCGGCCGAAAATGTCGCGCGGCCCCGTCCGGACCGGCGAAATGGATCAGGCCGTCATCAATACGCCGCGGAACACCGGCTCTTCAAGCGCGCGCCCTGTGCCCAGCGCGACGCAGGACAGCGGATCTTCCGCCACCGTCACGGGAAGGCCCGTTTCCTCGCGCAGATGCTCGTCCAGCCCCTTGATCAGCGCGCCGCCGCCCGTCAGCACGATGCCCTGGTCGACGATATCGGCCGCCAGTTCCGGAGCAGTGTTTTCCAGCGCGATGCGGACGCTTTCGACGATGGCGCCGATCGGTTCGGACAATGCCTCGGCAATATTGGCCTGGGTGATCGTGATTTCCTTGGGAACGCCGTTCACCAGATCGCGTCCGCGCAGATGGATCGTTTCGCCCACGCCGTCGGCAGGCGGGATCGCGATGGCGTAATCCTGCTTGATCCGCTCTGCCGTGGATTCGCCGATCAGCAGGTTGTGGTGGCGGCGGACATAGGAAACGATGGCTTCGTCCATCTTGTCGCCGCCGACGCGCACGCTGGTGGTATAGGCAAGACCGCGCAGCGACAGCACCGCCACCTCGGTCGTGCCGCCGCCGATGTCGACCACCATCGAACCGACCGGTTCGGTCACCGGCATGTCCGCGCCGATTGCGGCGGCCATCGGTTCAAGGATGAGATAGACCTGGCTGGCGCCCGCATTGCTGGCCGCGTCGCGAATGGCGCGGCGTTCGACCGATGTCGAGCCCGAGGGCACGCAGATCACGATTTCGGGATGGCGCAGGATGCTGCGCTTGCCGTGCACCTTCTTGATGAAATATTTGATCATGTGCTCGGCGACTTCGATGTCGGCGATCACGCCGTCGCGCAAAGGCCGGATCGCCTCGATGCTGTCGGGGGTCTTGCCCATCATCATCTTGGCGTCGTCGCCGACGGCGCGCACGCGCTTGATGCCGTTCTCGGTCTCGATCGCGACGACCGAGGGTTCGTTCAACACGATCCCGCGCCCTTCCACATACACGAGCGTGTTCGCCGTGCCGAGGTCGATCGCCATGTTCTGCGAGCCGAGCTGGAAAAGACGCGAAAAGAAATTTGCCATTGTAGGTATCGTCCCTCACCGGAGCCGCGAAAACCCATGCGTCAGGCATGACGCGAGCTGCGGTCCGTAAGTAGTTGCTGGTCCCTCGGTGTGCCTAGCCCAATCCTGCGCCCTTTGGAAAAAAAATTGATGGGGTTCAGTCGGCTTTTCCACATGGACCCGACATCACTGATCTCGAAAATCGGGCCACTCGGCGCTAGCGTCCGCGAATGCCCGTCATACGCCGACTTCCCGAAGCGCTGGTTAACCGCATTGCCGCGGGCGAGGTGGTCGAGCGTCCGGCTGCCGCGCTCAAGGAAATCGTCGAGAATGCCATCGATTCAGGCGCGGGCGAGATTGCAGTCGCGCTGACGGACGGCGGGCTGGACTCGATCGAGGTGATCGACGACGGCTGCGGCATGCTGCCCGAAGAGATCGCGCTGGCGCTGGAACGCCATGCGACATCCAAGCTGCCGGTCGATCTGGTCGGCGAGGAAGGAGCTATAGAGCAGGTCGCGACTCTGGGTTTCCGGGGCGAGGCGCTGCCCTCCATCGCCAGCGTGGCGCGTCTGACCATCGAATCGCGCCCGGCAGAGGCGGCGCAGGGCTGGAAGCGCGTGACCGATCACGGCGAGACCCTGTCCGAAGGCCCCGCCGCCTTGCCGCCCGGCACCCGCATTCGCGTCGAGGACGTGTTTGCCCGCGTGCCTGCCCGCCGCAAGTTCCTGCGCACGCCGCGCAGCGAATACATGGCCTGCCACGACGTCATGCGCCGGCTTGCGATGGCGCGGCCCGATGTGGGGTTTCGCTTTTCGAACGACGGGCGGCGAATCTTCGCGGTGCAGGCGGGGGAAATGCTGGAAACGCGCGTATCCCGGCTGGTTGCGCGCGAACTGGCGGATAATGCCGTCAGCATCGATTGCACCCGCGGGCCGCTGGATGCGCCGATCCGTCTGACTGGCATCGCCGGGCTGCCGACCTATAACCGGGGCGTGGCGGATCATCAGTACCTGTTCGTCAATGGCAGGCCGGTCAAGGATCGCCTGCTGACCGGCGCGGTGAGGGGCGCCTATGCCGACATGCTGGCGCGTGATCGCCATGCAGTGCTGGCGCTGTTCCTGACCGTGCCGCCCAGCGAAGTCGACGTGAACGTCCATCCCGCCAAGACCGAGGTGCGGTTTCGCGATGCTGCCGCAGTCCGCTCGCTGATCGTGGGCGGATTGCGCGACGCGCTGTCGGCGGGAGACCGGCGTTCGGCGCAGCAACCTTCGGCGCAGGCGATGGCGGCATGGCAGGCCGAACCGGTTGCGCCCATGGGCGGCGCATTGCCGCTGACGCTGCGCGAACAGCGTCCGATGTTCGCGGCCCATCCTGCGGGGCGGATGCAGCACAGCCCTTCGCAAGACTCGTTTCGCGCGATGGAATCGGCCATTCTCGAACCCTCCGCCCGGGCCGAAGAGGCCGAGGCGCAGGCCCCCGATGCGGATGAATTCCCGATGGGAGCGGCCCGCGGGCAAATCGCGGAAACCTATATCGTCGCCGAGGCGGCCGACGGACTGGTCATCGTCGACCAGCATGCCGCGCATGAGCGGCTTACTCTCGAACGCCTGCGGGCAGCCGGGGCCGACACGGGCGTCTCGCGGGCGCAGGCCCTGCTGATGCCCGAGGTCGTCGAGATGGACGAGAGCGATTGCGACCGCATCGAAAGCGCCGCGGACCGGCTTGCCGGGCTTGGGCTGGCGGTGGAACGTTTCGGGCCGGATGCCGTGCTGGTCCGCTCTTTGCCCGCGGCCCTGTCGGGCGCGAATTGCCAGGCATTGATGCAGGATATCGCCGACGACATCGCCAATAACGGCGAAGCGCTTCTGCTGGGGGAGAAACTCGACCTCGTGCTGGCGACGATGGCCTGCCACGGTTCGGTCAGGGCAGGGCGGCGGCTTTCGGTGGCGGAAATGAATGCCCTGCTCCGCGAGATGGAGCGCACGCCGCGTTCCGGGCAGTGCAATCACGGCCGCCCCACATGGGTAAAGCTGTCCATGAACGACGTCGAGAAACTGTTCGGCCGTAAATAGCGGCGTGATGGAGAGAGTGATGAAGGCGACCCTGACCATGCTGGCGATCCCGGCGCTGATGCTGGCCGCATGCGGCGGCGAGGAACGCGACCCGGCTGCCGATGCTGCCGATGTGGCCAAAGTGCGCGCGATGCACGACAATCCCCCCGCCGTACCGATCGAGCCGCAGCGTATATCCTATAGCGATATCGAGAGGAACGATCTGTTCGGCGCAGGCTGCGGTTTCGCGCCTGCCAACAGCCTGTCGGTGATCGCGCTGGCGCAGCCCGAGCGCGGCTTTCTGAAGCTGGACGGGAAAATCGTGACCCTGTCGCCCGACAAGGGGGGCGCTTCGCTTCCGCTGGACAGCTGGCAGGATTATGCGGGCAGCGATTACGCGTTCACGCTGATGCGAACCGGCGAGGACGGTGAGGATACCGGCATGGAAAACACCAGCTGGCCGGGCTCGCTCTCCATCACCGACGTTAAGGGAAAGACCGTCTACGAGGCCGAAGGCACATTGCAGTGCGGTTCGTGATGGCCTCGTAAACGGTCTTGCGCATCCAATCAGGCGCGGAACGCCGGCGTACTGCCCGATGCATCCATGTCCGGGATGATGCGATAGCGCGCCAGCACGAAGCTGAAGAGCCCGAACAGCAGCAGCCCGATGGCGGTCAGCGTGAACCAGATGCCATCGTCGGCAAGGCTGGCGACCGCATTGCCGAGTGTCTTCACGTTGCCGCTGCTTGAGAACCAGCCCGAGCGGATCAGTGACCAGCCGATCACGACGAACACAACGGCCCGCGCCAGATAGCCTGCACCGCCCAGCCAGCGTGTGGCCGAAGGAGCCCGCGCGCTGATGCGGTTCATGAAACTGCCGGTGATGCCCTTCTTGGCCTGGAACACCGCCGTCGCAAGGAACGCTACGCCAAGCAGGCCGAGCAGGATGTCGCCCAGCGGAAGCGACAGAACGCCGGAGGCCGCTTCCTGCGCGCCGTCGCCCGAACCGCCGCTGGAACTGGTCGCGAATTTATAGGCCGAATAGGCAAGCGCGAAATGGCCGATCGCGCTGCCGGCGTGACCGATCCGCTGCGCGATGCCCTTCTTGTCGCTGCCGTGGTTTTCGATGTCGAAGAATGTCGAAGCCAGACGGAACAGACCATAAGCCGTCAGTCCGACAACCAGCAGCCACAGTATGAACATGCCGCCGGGAAAATCCTCGATCGCGCGGAAAACGCCGTTTGTGCCCTGCTGGATACTGCCGACGCTGGTCAGCGCGATCAGGCCGATCAGCGTGTAGAGAATGGCGCGAGACAGATAGCCGACCCTGACCAGCCAACGGAATTTTTCGGACTTGTCCACCACGTGATTGTTCCCCCGGTATAAATGATATGTGCCGAGGGAACGGGCGGAACGCCGAAAAGTGCCCGATCGGGCAGGGCGCTTCGCGTCAGACGTTGAACTTGAAGTGCATTACGTCGCCGTCCTGCACGACATATTCCTTGCCTTCCTGCCGCAATTTGCCCGCCTCGCGCGCGGCACTTTCGCCGCCGAGGGTGACATAATCGTTGTAGGCGATGGTCTCGGCGCGGATGAAACCGCGTTCGAAATCGGTGTGGATTTCACCTGCAGCCTGCGGAGCCTTGGATCCGGATGGGAACGTCCATGCGCGCGTTTCCTTGGGCCCGGCGGTGAAGAAGGTCTTCAGCTGCAGCAGGTCGTAGCCGGCGCGGATCACGCGGGCGAGGCCGCTTTCCTCAAGGCCGATGGCTTCGAGGAATTCGGCGCGGTCCTCCGGTGCCATGGCGACGATCTCGCTCTCGATCGCGGCGGACACGACGACGGCCTGCGCACCCTCGGCAGCGGCCTTTTCGAACACCTTGGCCGACAGCGCATTGCCCTCGGCGGCGTCTTCCTCGGCCACGTTGCAGACATAGAGCACCGGCTTGGCCGTCAGCAGCTGGGCCTGCGCGAACACGCGGGCTTCCTCGTCGTCCCTCGGCTCGGTCAGCCGCGCAGGCTTGCCTTCGCGCAGCAGTTCCAGCGCCTGCCCCAGCACGCTGGCCGCGATCTTGGCTTCCTTGTCGCCGCCGGTCGCGCGCTTGGCGGCGGCGGGCACGCGTTTTTCCAGGCTTTCCAGATCGCTCATCAGCAATTCGGTTTCCACCACCTCGGCATCGGCGATGGGGTCGACCTTGTTGGCGACATGCTGAATGTCGTCGTCCTCAAAGCAGCGCAGGACGTGCACGATGGCATCGACCTCGCGGATATTGCCGAGGAACTGGTTGCCAAGCCCTTCGCCCTTGGACGCGCCCTTTACCAGACCCGCGATATCAACGAAGGCCAGCTGGGTGGGGATGATCTTTTCGGATTTGGCGATGGCGGCGATCTTGTCCAGCCGCTCATCGGGAACGCCGACCTGCCCGACATTGGGCTCGATCGTGCAGAAAGGGTAATTCGCGGCCTGTGCGGCCTGCGTCTCTGTCAGCGCGTTGAAAAGCGTCGACTTGCCGACATTGGGAAGGCCGACGATGCCGCAACGAAAACCCATCATGAACTCCGATCTCTAATCTGGCAGGCCCGATAGGCGGTGACGCCCGAAATAGCCAGTGTGAGTTTGCCAGCAGGAGCTTGAGTTTTCGCGCGGCCGTCGCCGGCCATACCCGTGTTATCAGCCTTCCGAGGGGATGGCTGCCTCGATCTGCGCCAGCGTCGCGAGGACGATCACGCTGCCGCTGTTGTCGAGCGCGAACATGTCCTTGCCCAGCGTGATCTTCTGCGGCGTTTCGCCGGCAAGAGCCAGAACGACGCTTTCGCCTTCGACGGTGTCGATGGTGCCAAGCGTCTGCGCATCGGCGGTGCCGACCGAAGCGCCGGCCACCATGGCGGCGTCGAGCGCGGCCTTGGCTTCGGCCATCTGCTTGGCGAAGGTCGCGTCCAGTTCGGTCTTGGTGATGTTCAGCGTCAGGCCGCTTTCGGCCTTGCCGAACGCATTCAGCGGCAGCGGGATCTTGTGCATGCCGGTGTCCACGATCGCCGCATCTGCCGAAACCTGCGAAACGGTGCCGATCGGATTGCCGTCATTGCCGGTAACCGATGCGCCCTGCGTCACTTCGACCGCTGCGGGGGCTGCGGCGGGAGCGGCTTCCTGCGCATGGGCGGTGGCGGGCACGATAGCGAGCGCCGCGGCAGCGGCGGCGAGCTTGGCAAATTTCATTCGTTCAGTCCTTTGTCTTTAGAAACATCTGTTCAAAACGATACGGCGCTGTCCGGCGGAGGCCGGACAATAGATTGCCGATGCCTGAATTGCGCCAGAGGTTCACGAACCTGCGATTGACGCGTTTCCCGAAGGGGGAGGCCCATTCAAGCAAGTCGGGCCGGATAGTGCAAGGGGCCGGATGACCCATGGCCTTGCGAATAGAGGTCAACTAGATCTCGCGGTTCGGTCACGACATCTGCGTATATATCGCATATCCGCGCTGAACGCCCGCTGACCGGCCTGCTATTGCTGGCGCAGCGCGACATCGTTCATGAAACGCACGTCATCCCCTTTCGCAAGCCATTCGGCTTCCGATGCGATGGCGCCCAGCATGGTGACCAGATCGTCCTGCTCCGCCTTGGCATAATTGCCGAGGACATGGCCGGTAACCCGATCCTTGTGGCCGGGATGGCCGATACCGATCCGGATGCGGCGGAAATCACGGCCCATGTGCTGGTCGATGCTGCGCAGACCGTTGTGACCGGCGGTGCCGCCGCCCTGCTTGACCTTCACCTTCATGGGCGCAAGGTCCAGCTCGTCGTGGAATACGGTCAGATCGTCCGGGGTAAGCCTGTAGAAACGCAGCGCCTCGCCGACGCTGCGCCCGCTTTCGTTCATGAAGGTCGCGGGTTTCAGCAGCAGAATTTTTTCGCCGCCGATCCGCCCCTCGGACAGCCAGCCCTGGAATTTCTTCTGCGGCGGCGCAAAGCCATGCACCTCGGCGATCGTGTCGCATGCCATATAGCCGACATTATGCCGGTTGAGCGCGTATTTCCCGCCCGGATTCCCAAGACCTACCCAAAGCTGCATGGCAAGGGCCGTTAGCGCCTATTGGCGCAAAAGAAAACGCCGGCCCCGCATGAACGGGACCGGCGCTTCGTGTTTTCTGCCGAAAACGGTAAGGATCAATCCTCGCCGTTCTGCTCCGTTGCGGGGACTTCTTCCGCATCGGCTTCGTCGGCATTGGCTTCCGCGCCTTCGCTCTTCTTGAGAGCCGAGGGAGCGACCAGCGTGGCGATGGTGAAGTCACGGTCGGTGATCGCGCTTTCCGAGCCCGCGGGCAGCGAGACGTGGCTGATGTGGATCGAATCGCCGACATCCTTGCCGGTCACGTCGATCTCGATCTGATCGGGGATCTTGTCCGCTTCGCAGACCAGTTCAAGCTCGTGGCGCACGATGTTCAGAACACCGCCGCGCTTCAGGCCGGGCGATGCTTCCTCGTTCACGAAGACGACCGGCACGGCGACGTCGACCTTGGCGTTCTTGCCAAGGCGCAGGAAGTCGACATGCAGCGGGCGGCTGCTCACGGGATGGAACGCGACGTCCTTGGGAAGGGTGCGGACCGACTTGCCGCCGACATCGACCATCACGATCGAGTTGGAGAAGTGGCCGGTGCCGAGCAGCTTCACAAGGGCGCGCTCCTCGACGTGAATGGTGGTGGGTTCTTCCTTGCCGCCGTAGATCACAGCGGGGACACGGCCGTCACGACGCAGTGCGCGGGAGGCTCCCTTGCCTGCCTTGTCGCGCGTCTCGGCCGCCAGGGTCATCTGATCGCTCATTACCTTGGACCTTTATGAATAAATCGGGTTCAACAAATCCCGCGCCGAACGCCTCCAGGGATGACCATGCGGTGCGGGAAGGGCGCGCCCATAGGCTGGATAGGGCGCAAAGGCAAGGCGAAAGCGGGCTATCGGACGCGCGTGACGGTCCAGCCTTCGCCCTCAAGAAGCGCGATCAGGCCGTCGCTTCCCCCGACATGGCCGGCCCCGACGGCCACGAAGGGCCTGTCACCGCGCTCCATGGCCGCGACGATGGGTCCGATCCAGCTCCGGTTCCGGTCGGTCAGCAAGGCCTTGCGCAGCGACAGCTCGCTCTCGCCGTCGCCAAGACCCAGATCCATCAGGCCGGCGAGGGCGTCGGTATCGCCGGCCAGCCATGCACTCGTCATCTCGGACGGATCCTGGTCTTCGGTTTCCAGCAGAGATTCAAGCAGGTCCTGCTGCGCCGCCGCGTCAAGCCGGTCGAAGATCGCGAACTGCCCTTCCACGGTTTCGAGGCCAGATACGGGGCGGGGCGCATAATCCGCTATCAACGCACGGTCGACGCCTTCACCGGCATCCATGCCTGACTTTCCCTGCATCAGCGCGGATAGCGAAATGGCGGCCGCCCAGCTTTCGACATGCCGGAACTGACGCGCATTCACGCCCGCCTCGTCCAGCAATTCCTCAAGCTCATCCCTGTATTCGGGAGCGACCCTTTGTTCCAGCGGCGGCAGGGCCGTGTCGATCGACAACCTTGCGAATGTATCCCGCACCTTCGCGGGGTCGAGGTCGGCAATCTCCACGATCAGCACGCCCGATTGCGCAAGCGCCTTTTCAATGGCCGGTCTGCGCCACTGCGTGCCTTCCGGCAGGGCATGGATCGTCCCGAACAGCCAGCCTGCCGCTTGTGCATCGGGCGCGGCACCGGGCCGGTCGATCCGGTACAGCGCGGGATCGCCGCCCGGCGCCTCTGCCTGCTGGCACGCCGCCGCCACAAGGGCCAGCGGTGCAAGCAGCAGAAGCCTGATCAGCAGGAACGGATGCATCAATATTCGACGCGCTGGACCGTCAGACCGCGCTGGGCAAGGACGGCCTGCACGCTGTCGGGACCGGCCAGATGACCCGCGCCCACCGCGACGAATACGTTTCCGGGCTGCCCCATGCGCTGTTCGATCCAGTCGGCCCAGTTGCGGTTGCGCCGGGCGATCAGCACGTCATAGACGTCGGGCGTTTCCTCCAGCCCGTCATTGATCAGCTTTTCGGTCGCGGCGATGTCGCCTGCGCCCCACGCCCTCTCCGACTCGGCATAGACCTCTTCCGCTTCGGCCAGCGAACTGGCCGATTCCATCAGGAAGGCGATCTGCTGTTCCTCGGGCAGGCTGGAGAAGAAACCCATCTGCTGCTCGAAAGTCTCAAGCCCCTTGATCGTCTTGCCCTGTTCGCGCGCAGAACCCTGAAGCACGGCCTCGGCACCCGACTTGGGATCATAACCCAGCTTGGCGAGCGGCGCTGCGGAGAGGGTGACGGCAGCAAACCACGGCTTCATACGGTCAATGGCCTGCATCGGTATGCCCAGCGTCGCGGCGCTTTCGGCCACCAGCGTGCGCTGTTCAGCGCTGAGTCGTTCGGACAGGGTGCTGCCATCGGCATACAAGGCGCTCGACCCCACGACCTGCTGCATCGTCGCCATGTCGGGCTCCAGCATCTCGATCACCAGCTCTTCCGAACCGGAAAACGCCTCGCTGACGGCATCGTCGAACCACACCAGATCGGGTTTCAGCGCGTGCATCGTGCCGAACAGCCAGACGGTGGTGTCGTCGTCCGACAGCTTCCACAGCGCCGGATCGGCGTCGGACCGGTCCAGTTCGACCACGTCCTCGGCCATGGCGACCGATGGAGACGCCAGCAGGCCGATGCCCGCAAGCGGCGCGGCAAGGCGCATGAACCGTTTTCGAAAGGCCGAAGCGACCCGTTTGATATTCACCTTGCGATCATCCTTCCAGTTCGATCAGCCCCGTCGTCGGCACAGCCATGCGAACGACAGTTGACGCATTCCTAGCGCTTCGCCATTGCCGCGACGATGAACGAAAGCGCCTCCAAAGCCGTCCTGTCGTTTCAGGACATGATCCTCACGCTCCACGATTTCTGGAGCGCCAAGGGATGCCTGATCCTTCAGCCCTATGATATGCGCATGGGCGCGGGCACTTTCCACCCCGCCACGACACTGCGCGCATTGGGGCCGCAGCCGTGGAACGCCGCCTTCGTCCAGCCGTGCCGCCGCCCGACCGATGGCCGCTATGGCGAAAATCCGAACCGGCTGCAGCACTATTACCAGTATCAGGTGGTCCTGAAGCCCAGTCCGCCGCAGATCCAGGACTGGTATCTCGACAGCCTGCGCGTGATCGGCGTCGATCCGCTGAAGCACGACATCCGCTTCGTCGAGGATGACTGGGAAAGCCCCACGCTGGGCGCCTGGGGGCTGGGCTGGGAAGTCTGGTGTGACGGGATGGAGGTGACGCAGTTCACCTATTTCCAGCAGATGGGCGGCTATGACTGCAAGCCGGTGGCGGGCGAACTGACCTACGGGCTCGAACGGCTGGCGATGTATATCCAAGGCGTCGACAACGTCTATGACCTTGCGTTCAATTCGCAGGGCGTGACCTATGGCGACGTGTTCCTTGAAAACGAACGCCAGATGAGCACCTGGAATTTCGAGATCGCCGACACCGACGCGCTGTTCGACCTGTTCCGCAAGGCGGCTGCCGAATGCCGCCTGTGCCTCGACAAGGGCCTGCCGATCCCCGCATACGAGCAGGCGATCGAGACGAGCCATATCTTCAACCTGCTGCAGGCGCGCGGCGTGATCAGCGTGCAGGAGCGTGCCAGCTATATGGGACAGGTCCGCGACCTCGCGCGCGGATCGTGCGAGGCCTATATGGCGAAATACGCCGACCAGTGGGCCGCGGACTATCCGGAGTGGGCGGCATGAGCGACTTTCTGCTTGAACTCCTTTGCGAGGAAATCCCCGCGCGCATGCAGGCAGGCGCCCGCGCCGATCTGGAACGGCTGTTCAGGGCCGAGATGGACGGGGCCGGTGTCGAGACCGGTGCCATCACCGTCTGGAGCACGCCGCGCCGCCTTGCGCTGATCGCCGCCGATCTCCCCGAACAGACCGAAGCCGTTAGCGAGGAAGCCAAGGGTCCGCCCGAAGGCGCGCCCGATGCGGCGATCGACGGGTTCTGCAAGAAGAACGGCGTCACGCGTGATCAGCTGGAACTGCGCGAGGTGAAAGGCCGCAACACCTGGTTCGCGGTGAGGAACGTGCCGGGGCGCAAGGTCGCCGATGTGCTTGCCGAAGCCATTCCCGCGATCATCCGCGCCTTCCCATGGCCGAAGTCGATGCGCTGGGGGAAGGCCTCCATCAGCACCGAAAGCCTGCGCTGGGTCCGCCCGCTGCAGGGCATCGTTGCCATACTGGGCGAGGATCTTGTGCCTTGCGAAGTGGGCGGCGTCGCCTCTGGTTTTGCCACGGTCGGGCACCGCTTCCACCACAGCGGCGAGGTGACGATCGGCGGCGCCTCCGATTACGCTGAAAAGCTGCGCGCCTGCCATGTCATCGTCGATCACGCGGAACGACAGGACATCATCCGGACCAAGGCGAAAGAGGCTGCGGAAGCGGTTGGCCTGACGCTGGTCGAGGACGAGGGTCTGGTCATCGAGAATGCGGGCCTGACCGAATGGCCCGAACCCTTGCTCGGCCGGTTCGACGAGGCGTTTCTGGATGTGCCGCCCGAAGTCATCCAGCTGACCGCGCGGGTGAACCAGAAATATTTCGTGTGCGAGGACTGTGCCGGTAATCTGGCCAATGCGTTCGTTTGCACCGCAAACATCAGAGCAAGCGATCCCGCCGTGGTGGTCGACGGCAACCGCAAGGTGCTGGCCGCACGCCTGTCCGATGCGCGCTTCTTCTGGGACACCGACCGCAAGGTGCCGCTGGAACAGCAGGCCAGAAAGCTGGAGCGGATCACCTTCCACGAGAAACTCGGCACCGTCGCCGACAAGGTGGAGCGCGTCGCGACGCTGGCTCGCTGGCTGGCGGAGGAAGGCATCGTGCCCGGTGCCGATCCCGCGCTGGCGGAGCAGGCCGCGCGGCTGGCCAAGGCCGATCTGGTCACCGAAATGGTCGGGGAATTTCCTGAATTGCAGGGCCTTATGGGCGGATATTACGCCCGAGCCGAGGGTTTGCCAGACGCCGTATCGGACGCCATCCGCGATCATTACAAGCCGGTGGGGCAGGGCGATGACGTTCCCACCGCGCCGGTGACCGTGACGGTGTCGCTGGCCGACAAGCTGGATAACTTGCGCAGCTTTTTCGCCATTGATGAAAAGCCGACCGGTTCGAAGGATCCGTTCGCCTTGCGCCGCGCGGCGCTGGGCGTCATTCGCACCGTGACCCGGAACGGTCTGCGCCTGTCCATCGCGGAAGGCGATCTGCTCGATTTCTTCGCCGACCGCCTCAAGGTCCAGCAGCGCGAGGCGGGTGTTCGCCATGACCTGATCGATGCAGTCTTTGCATTGGGCGGAGAGGACGATCTCGTCCGCCTGCTCGCCCGCGTTCACGCGCTGCAAAGTTTCATGGAAAGCGAGGACGGGGCGAACCTGCTTGCCGGCTACAAGCGCGCGGCCAATATTTTGAAGAAGGAAGGCTACGAGGGCAGCGGCAACCGCATCGCACGCACAGGCGAGGAAGACCCGCTTGCGCTGGTTGACGACCCCGAACTGGGCTCAATCGTGGCGCAGCGTGGTCATGTACGGCCCGATTACGACACCGAACCGGCCGAATCCGCGCTGATCGAGGCGCTGAACAGGGCCGAACCCGCGGCCAGCAGCGCTATTGCAGACGAACGTTTCGAGGAGGCCATGGCCGCGCTTGCGTCGCTGCGGGGGCCGATCGATGCGTTCTTCGACAATGTCACGGTGAACGATCCGGACCCGGCAAAGCGCGAGGCGCGACTTGCCTTGCTCGATCATTTCCGTGCTGCAGTGCACAAGGTGGCGGATTTCGCGCGGATCGAGAGCTGACGCCATGCATTTAAGCAACATTGCCTTGTCCTGTTGCAAAGCGGTCCACCCTAAACGGGCGACTTGCTAACGACCTGCTGCAGCGCAACATACATGCCATTAACGGTCGGGGAGCTTGAGACCAGATGACGCAATATGTTTACACCTTCGGCGGAGGTGCGGAAACGGACGATCCGCGCGCCAAGGACAAGACCATCACGGGTGGCAAGGGCGCAAACCTTGCCGAGATGGCGTCGATTGGGCTGCCGGTTCCTCCGGGCTTCACCATCACCACCGAAATGTGCGTCAAATATCTGGCAGAGGGCGCCAATTTCGACGACCAGCTTCGCGCCGATGTCGCCAGTGCGCTGACCCATATCGAGCGGACGGTGGGCAAATCCTTCGGCGACGCCGCCGATCCGCTGCTCGTGTCGGTCCGGTCCGGCGCGCGCGTTTCCATGCCCGGCATGATGGACACTGTGCTGAACCTCGGCCTGAATGACGAGACGGTGCAGGGGCTGGCATCGGTCTCGGGTGACGAGCGTTTCGCATGGGACAGCTATCGCCGTTTCATCCAGATGTATTCGGACGTTGTGCTCGGCCTCGATCATGGATTGTTTGAGGAAGCGCTGGAGATCGCCAAGGAAGACAACGGCTATTCCGCCGATATCGAACTGACCGCCGCCGACTGGAAAGCATTGGTCGCGCAATACAAGACCATTGCCGAAGACGAGCTTGGCCGCCCGTTCCCGATGGACGTCAACGATCAGCTATGGGGCGCGATTGCCGCCGTCTTTGGCAGCTGGGACAGCGAACGCGCCAAGATCTATCGCCGTCTGAACGGCATTCCCGGCGGATGGGGCACCGCGGTCAATATTCAGGCGATGGTGTTCGGAAACATGGGTGACACCAGCGCTACGGGCGTCGCCTTCACCCGCGATCCGGCGACGGGCGAAAAGGCCTATTACGGCGAATATCTGATCAATGCCCAAGGCGAGGACGTCGTCGCGGGGATCCGCACGCCGCAATATCTGACCAAGGCTGCGCGCGAGGAAGCGGGAGCGCAGCTCCCCTCGATGGAAGAGTCCATGCCGCAGGCCTATGCGGAACTGGCGCGCGTGTTCGATCTACTCGAAAACCATTACCGCGACATGCAGGATATCGAGTTCACCGTGCAGCAGGGCAAGCTGTGGATGCTGCAAACCCGCACGGGCAAGCGCACCGCCAAGGCCGCGCTCAAGATGGCGGTCGACATGGTGGCCGAAGGCCTGATCTCCGAGGCGGATGCCGTGAAGCGCATCGATCCGATGGCGCTCGACCAGTTGCTGCACCCGACACTCGATCCCGACGCTCCGCGCGAAGTGATGACGGTCGGTCTGCCCGCCTCGCCCGGCGCCGCGTCGGGCGCGGTCGTGTTCGATGCCGATACCGCCGAACAGATGGCGGAGCGGGGCGAGGCGGTCATCCTCGTACGCGTGGAAACCAGCCCCGAGGATATTCACGGCATGCATGCTGCCAAGGGCATCCTGACGGCGCGCGGCGGCATGACCAGCCACGCCGCAGTGGTGGCGCGCGGCATGGGCCGTCCTTGCGTATCCGGCGCGTCCGCCCTGTCGATCGACCGCCGGACCAAGATCGCGCGCATCGGCGGCGTGGAGCTCAGCGAGGGCGATATCATCACGCTCGACGGCGGGACCGGCGAAGTGATGAAGGGCGCGGTGCCGACGATCGAGCCGGAACTGGTCGGCGATTTCGCCACGTTGATGGAGTGGGCCGACGCGATGCGGCGCATGAAAGTACGTGCGAACGCCGAAACGCCCGCCGATTGCCGCATGGCACGCCAGTTCGGCGCCGAGGGCGTCGGGCTATGCCGGACCGAGCACATGTTCTTCGACGCCTCGCGCATTTCCAGTGTTCGGGAAATGATCCTGGCCGAGGACGAGGCGGGCCGCCGCAAGCCGCTCGCCAAGCTGCTTCCCGAGCAGCGCAGCGACTTCAAGTCGATCTTCACCGAAATGGCCGGTCTTCCGGTCACCATCCGGCTGCTCGATCCGCCGCTTCACGAATTCCTGCCGCATGGCGACGATGAATTCGTGGAACTGGCCGAAGCCACGGGATATGGCGTCGATCACCTCAAGCGCCGTGCGGGTGAGCTTCACGAGCTGAATCCGATGCTGGGCCATCGCGGTTGCCGGCTGGGGATCACCTTCCCCGAAATCTACGAAATGCAGGTTCGCGCCATTTTTGAGGCCGCCTGTGAAGTCGCCGAGGAAAGCGGCGACGCACCCGTGCCGGAAGTGATGATCCCGCTGGTGGCGACCAAGCGCGAGCTGGAAATCCTGCGCGCGCTTGTCGACCGGGTGGCGAAGCAGGTGTTCGGGGACAAGGGGCGTACGCTGGAATATCTGGTCGGCACGATGATCGAACTGCCCCGCGCCGCGCTCATGGCCGATGCGATTGCCGAGGAGGGCGAATTCTTCTCGTTCGGCACCAATGATTTGACCCAGACAACCCTGGGCGTCAGCCGCGACGATGCCGGGCGCTTCCTGACGCCCTATGTCGACAAGGGTATCTACCCCCGCGATCCGTTCGTCAGCCTAGACATCGAAGGGGTCGGACAACTGGTCGAGATGGCCGCCGAGCGAGGCCGCAAGACACGGCCTGATATCAAGCTCGGCATTTGTGGAGAGCATGGCGGCGACCCGGCATCGATCGCTTTCTGCGAAAAGACCGGTCTCGATTACGTATCCGCATCACCCTACCGCGTGCCGATCGCCCGGCTGGCCGCGGCGCAGGCAACGCTGGCGGACTAATACGGTACGTGCGGGACGGGGTTCCGTCCCGTAAGCGTCACGAATTCGAAGCGTTCGCGGATCAGCCCGTCGGGGTCCCGCGACGCTTCGAATCGGGCCTTGGCAGCGGCCAGGCCCGTGCGGGTCAGGGGCGGCCCGGCATTGTTCAGCACATTACCCATCGCCTGCGCGCGCAGATCTGACACAGCCTGCTCGAAACTGTCGAAACCGACGTCGAAGCCCCAGCCGTCGACCACGGGGTCGGCAAATCCGATACGGGTGAGCAATTGTCCCGCCGCGCGCACGTCGACCTGCGGATGAATGCGCGGGGCTGGGCGGTCGCCGTCCGCTTCCAGCATTGCGCCGCGCAGGATCGGCAGGCTGCCCGCCGCCGCGAAACTTGCGATCATCAGGCCGCCCGGCCTGAGCGCGCGGCGCATCAGCACCAGCGCACCCGGCAGATCGTTCACCGTATCGAGCATTCCCAGCGTGGCGATCAGCGCATAGGGCCCGTCCGGCAATGGCGCCTCTTCATCGACAGCAAGCAGACCGGGCAGGGGAGCGGGATCGGCCGCGGTAACCTTGGTACCTTCGGCTTCAAGATGGCTGATCAGACTGCCCGTCCGGTCGCCCAGTACCAAGGCCGTATCGAAATCCTCTCGCAGGAAACCGATCCGGTCGACGACATCCTCTGCCAATTCCCGAGCGACCGTCATCACCCCGCCGCCCTTCATCCGCAGGCTCTCCATGCGTAGGCGCGCCGCGATTCGGCGCGATTTCGAGAAGATGCGGGGCGGAGAAGGCGGGATATCCATCGCCCGCCTGTTGCAGCCGCGAGCGTATCGGCGCAAGCTTGGCGCGGCGAGATAGAGGAAATTTCAACGCAATCCATGCATGGCTCTTCCCGATGATCCTTCGCCAAGCCCTTGCCCCGATTGTCGATTTCGCCTTTCCGCCGCGCTGCCCCTGCTGCGGCGGCGAAGTCATCGGGAGCATGAGTGATTTCGACGAGCGCCTGTGTGGAACCTGCTGGCCGAAACTGGGATTGCCCGGCCAGCCCGCCTGTCGCCTCTGCCAGATACCCTTGGCGAGCGATGAGAGCACGCCCGAGCAGCTTTGCGGCCGATGCGCATTGCAGGCGCCCCTGCATGACGGCATTGCCGCCGCGTCGATCTATGGCGCTGTCTCGAGAGAGCTATTGCTGGCATTGAAGCATGGCGGCAAATTCGCACAGGCCGGGCCGATGGGACGATTTATGGCTTTGCGCTTTTCCGCCGCAGCGATTGCGGAACCGGAGGACCCGCTCGTCATCCCGGTACCATTGCATTTCACCCGAATGTGGAAACGGGGATATAACCAGTCCGCCCTGCTGGCCAAGGCCTTCGCCGCGCAGAAGCACTGGGATATTGCGCCCGACGCACTGCGGCGGATCAGAAAGACGCCGTCGCTCGACGGGCTGGGCAGCGCGGAACGGCGTGAGGCATTGGAGGGTGCGATCATCGTCTCGCCCAAAGCGCGATTCGATATCGAAGGACGCGACATTGTTCTGATCGATGACGTGGTGACAAGCGGTGCCACGACCGATGCCTGTGTTGCCGCCCTAAAGAAAGCGGGCGCGGCGCGCGTCGTGATCGCCTGCTACGCACGCGTACCGCTCGAAAGGATGGCCGTAACCTTGGAAGCGGATCACGAATCGCCATAAAAAGTTGGCGCCCGGGACCGAAGCCCCGAGCGCCAGCGTGACGTTCGGCCGAAATGCGCATCAGGGACCTAGGTCCCGAGCGGCTGTTCCGGCCGTTGGTCCGGCGCGCCCCCCGGCACGCCGTTTTCCCTGAACGCTGACCGCTATAGCAACCTGCTCTGCGACAACGTCGACCGCTGCTTCGAGCGGGTCCGGCTCCCTCAAGCCGTGATTGCGTTGTCGCGTGTAGAGTGCGATTTGAAAAGTAGAATCCCGCAGCAATCATGGAAATCATGCAACGCTGTGTTTCTTTTGCAACATTTGTGCGCGCGATCATGCGCGTACACCAAGGACATTACCCCATGGGCGATCAGGCCGCCGATACCACTTTGCAATTCCGCCCACGGTTCGATGAGGACGGGCTCATCACCGCGATCTGCGTCGATAAGCAGGACAATGCGATCCTGATGGTCGCCTATATGAACAGTGAAGCGCTCGATCTGACGCGCAAGACGGGGCTCGCCCATTTCTGGTCGAGGTCGCGCAACAGGCTTTGGAAGAAGGGCGAGACGTCGGGCAATATGCTGGAAGTGTCGGAGATCCTGGTCGACTGCGATCAGGATTGCCTCTTGTTTCGGGTGGCGCCTGCAGGCCCCGCCTGTCACACGGGCAGGCGAAGCTGTTTCTATCGCCGGGTGACGAACGAAGGGCTGGAAATGATCGAAGAATAAGACCAAAGGCCATATAAATTGACATAACTGTCAGTAACTAGAGAGGAGCGGGCCACCATGGCCGATTACACCGCGCCGCTGCGCGATACGATTTTCAATCTCGAACATGTGTTGAGGCTGCCGGATCATGCCGCGAAGCCGGGTTTCGAAGCGCTCGATGCCGACATGATCGAACCGATCCTGTCGGAGGCCGGAAAGTTCGCGGCGGAGGTTTTTGCCCCGCTGAACGAGGTGGGCGACCGGCAGGGCTGCACGCGGCACGAAGACGGCTCCGTGACCGTGCCGGAGGGCTTTGCCAACGCCTATCGCCAGATGTGCGAGGGCGGGTGGACCACGCTGACCGCGCCCGAGGCCTATGGCGGGCAGGCCCTGCCGCATGCCATCGGCGTGGCGGTCGAGGAATTCCTGTCGGGTGCCAATATGTCGCTCGCCATGTATCCGGGCCTCACCGATGGCGCCATCCGCGCCGTCGTCGCGCGCGGCAGCGACGAGCAGAAGGCGACCTATCTCGCCAAGCTGACGTCGGGCGAGTGGACCGGCACGATGAACCTGACCGAACCGCATGCCGGCACCGATCTGGGACTTCTTCGGACGCGCGCGGAGCCGAACGGCGACGGCAGCTTTGCGATCACCGGCACCAAGATCTTCATCTCGTGCGGTGAGCATGACATGGCGGGCAATATCGTCCACCTCGTCCTTGCCCGCCTGCCCGATGCGCCGAAGGGTTCGAAGGGCATCTCGATGTTCATCGTGCCCAAGTTCATCCCCGACGAGAACGGCGAACCCGGCGAGCGGAATAGCCTGTCGTGCGGCTCCATCGAGGAAAAGATGGGCATCCACGGCAGCTGCACCTGCGTCATGAACTATGACGGCGCAAAGGGCTGGCTGATCGGCGGCGAGCATCAGGGTCTGGCCGCCATGTTCATCATGATGAATGCGGCGCGGCTGTGGGTTGGGCTGCAGGGCCTCGGGCAGGCAGAGGTGGCGTATCAGAACGGCGCTTCCTATGCCCTCGACCGACGTCAGGGCAGGGCACTCACAGGCCCGCAGGAGCCGGAGCAGAGCGCCGACCTGCTGGTCGTCCATCCCGACGTTCGCCGCCTGCTGATGGATGCGCGTGCCAAGACCGAAGGACTGCGCGCGCTGATCCTGTGGACCGGCCTGCTGACCGATCTGGCGCACCATGCCGAGAGCGAGGACGAGCGGGTTCAGGCCGACGATCTGATCCAGTTGCTCACCCCGGTGGTGAAGGCCGTCGGAACGGACTGGGGCTATGAAGTCTCGACCCAGATGCAGCAGGTCTGGGGCGGCCATGGCTATATCGCCGAGAACGGCATGGAGCAGTTCGTCCGCGATGCCCGGATCGCGATGATCTACGAAGGCGCGAACGGCATTCAGGCCATGGACCTCGTCGGACGCAAATTGCCAATGAAAGGCGGCAGGGCGATCCAGTCGTTCCTTGCGCTGGTCGACGGCGAAATCGCCGAAGCGGGCTCTGAGCCTGCCGCCGCGGAAATCGCCGAAGCGCTCGGCAAGGCGAATGGCGAATTGAAGGCGGCGGCGATGTGGCTGATGCAGAATGCACCGGAAAACCCAGATAACGCCGGGGCCGCGGCCTATATGCTGATGGACATTTTGGGGCTCGTCGCGGTCGGGCTGATGTGGCTCCGCATGGCGAAGGCCGCTGCCGCCGCGCTGGAGGCCGGCGAGAGCGACAAGGCTTTCATGGAGGCCAAGCTGCTATGCGCGCGCCATTTCGCGCAGGGCCATCTTCCCGACGCGGGGGCCCTGCGGCGCAAGCTGCAGGCCGGGGCTGAAGTCATCATGGCCATGCCTGCCGAGAGCTTTCTGCGGGCATGACAAAAAGGTCGGCGGGACAAATCAGCCCGCCGACCTTTTTCTAACCGATCAAATCGGACTTCAATCCGGCAGGAAATCCGGAACCGAGAGATAGCGTTCGCCCGTATCGTAGTTGAAGCCAAGCACCCGCATGCCCTTTTCCAGTTCGGGCAGCTTTTTCGCGATGGCTGCCAGCGTCGCACCGGAACTCAGTCCGACCAGCAAGCCTTCCATCGCGGCGGATTTGCGGGCCATGTCCTTGGCCTCGTCCGCGTCGACCGAGATGGCGCCGTCGATCGAGCGCGTATGCAGGTTCTCCGGAATAAACCCTGCACCGATACCCTGTAGCGGGTGAGGCCCCGGCTGGCCGCCGGAGATCACCGGCGAAAGTGCAGGTTCGACCGCATAGGCCTTCATCGTCGGCCAGACGGCTTTCATCTCTTCGGCGCAGCCCGTCAGATGACCGCCGGTTCCGACGCCCGTGATCATCACATCGATCGGGCTGTCCGAAAAATCCGCAATGATTTCGCGCGCGGTCGTTCTGGCATGGATCTCGGGATTGGCGTCATTCTCGAACTGCTGCGGCATCCAGGCGCCCGGCGTCTCGTCGATCAACTCGCGCGCCCGTTCCAGCGCGCCCTTCATGCCCTTTTCCTTGGGCGTCAGGTCGAAAGTCGCGCCATAGGCCAGCATCAGGCGGCGGCGCTCGATCGACATGCTTTCGGGCATGACAAGAACTAGCTTGTAGCCCTTGACCGCGGCAACCATCGCAAGGCCGATACCGGTGTTGCCGGACGTCGGCTCAATGATCGTGCCGCCTTCCTTCAGCGCGCCGCTCTTCTCGGCCGCTTCGACCATGGCCAGCGCGATACGGTCCTTGATCGAACCGCCGGGATTGGCGCGTTCGGACTTTATCCAGACCTCGTGGTCCGGAAACAGGCGCGAAAGGCGGATATGCGGCGTGTTGCCGATCGTGGCGAGGACATTGTCGGCCTTCATGTGGTGGCTCCTTCCTGCTCTTTTGTGCTCTTGCCATCGGCGGTGACGCGATAGGCTGGCGCGAACGTCCGGGCGTTCCTGAGTTCAGGATAGGCATACGCCCAGATGACGACCACCAATATCGCCCCGACTCCGCCGAAAACAACCGCCCCCGTCGCCCCGATCAGCGCGGCGGCCACGCCCGATTGCAACTCGCCCAGCTCGTTCGATGCCGATATCGCAAGGCCCGAGATCGAGGACACGCGCCCGCGCATGTGGTCCGGCGTGTTGAGCTGCACCAGCGATCCGCGCACGAAAACCGATATCATGTCCGCCGCGCCCAGCACGACCAGCATCGCCAGGCTGAGCAGCAATTCGCGCGAGACGCCGAACAGGGCCGTCATCAGGCCATAGATCCCGACCGCCCAGAGCATCTTGACTCCGACATTGCGTTCAAGCGGTTTCCAGGCCAGCCACAGCGCCACGATCCCCGCGCCAAAGGCCGGAGCCGCACGCATCCAGCCCAGACCGATAGGCCCCACCTGAAGGATGTCGCGCGCAAACACGGGCAGCAGCGCCGTGACCCCGCCCAGCAACACGGCAAACAGGTCGAGCGAAATCGCGCCCAGCAGGAAACGGTCGTTCCAGACGAAACGCAAGCCATCGGTCACTTGCCGGATGGGATGGACCTTGCGGTCGACGTCGGGTTGCCGCAGCGGCTTGATCAGTGCGACAAGCAATGCGCCGAGCGCCAGCAGGAAAACCGACACGATATAGGGAAAGCTGGGAAAAACGGCATAGAGCATGCCGCCCGCCGCCGGACCCAGCACCGTGGCGAATTGCCAGGCGATGGCATTGGTCGCGATGGCGCGCGGGATCATCTTTGCAGGGACGATATTGGGCGCCAATGCGTTCATCGCGGGGCCAAAGAAAACGCGCGCGGTTCCGTGCAAACCCGCCAGAAGAAACAGCAAGGGCAGCGTCAGATGACCATGCCAAGTCGCAAAACCCAGCGCGGCCGCGATCAGCATGTCGAGCAGCATCGCAGTGACCGCCACCTTGCGCCGGTCGAACCGGTCGGCGGCAAAGCCCGCGAAAGGCGTCAGAAGGAACAGCGGCACAAATTGCGCCGCGCCCAGCAGCCCAAGCTGAAACGCGGCGAGCGAGCGACTCATCCCGTAATCGCTGCGCGCTATGTCATAGACCTGCCAGCCAAGCACAACGACCATCGACAGCGTCGCGATGACCCCGGCGAAGCGCGCGACCCAGAACAGCCGGTAATCGTGAATCTGCAGCGGATGGCGCGGTTCGGCCGCGCCAGGCTCTGTCCTCATGACTTAGGTCAGCGGACGGGATTGAACTTGCCGGAACCTTCGTCGAGCCAGTGGAGGATACCGTCGGAAATCGCGAAGAAAGCGCCGCGCAGGCGAAGCGTGCCCTTGGCTTCCTTGGCATTGACGCAAGGGAACGTGCGAAGGTTCTCGATCGAAACCCTGACGGCGGCCAGCTCCATCTCGCGCTCTGCCTCTCGCGTTTCGGTGCCATGCTTGTGCGCCACCTCGTCGCGGGCGTCGTCGAGCAGTTCGATCCAATCGGCGATGAAACCGCCGCGCCCCGGTTCCGCGCCATGCATCGATTGCGTAAGCGCCGCCTTGCAGCCGCCGCACATGCCGTGGCCCAGCACCAGCACTTCCTCGACCTCCAGCACCTGCACCGCGAATTCCAGCGCCGCCGACACGCCGTGATGGCCGGGCGTCGTTTCGAAGGGAGGAACCATCGCGGCGACATTGCGGACCACGAATATCTCGCCCGGGTCGACGTCAAAGATCTGGCTGGGATCGACCCGGCTGTCGGAACAGGCGATCACCATCACCTTGGGAGACTGCCCTTCCTTAAGCTGCATCCAGCGATCGCGCTGCGGATGCCAGCTCTTTTCACGAAATCGTAGATAGCCTTGGGTGAGGGCGGACTGGACAGGTGAATCGGTCATGATGCGTTCTTTGCATCCGCGTCCTGCACCTTGCAAGCAGCATGATGTTGCGGCCCGGCACCGGTCGGCTTATGTGACCATCATGAACGAGATCACCAAACCTGCCGATATGCGTCCCCCGATCCAGCGCAAGCCCGACTGGATTCGCGTGAAGGCGCCGACCAGCAAGGGTTACGCCGAAACGCGGCGCCTGATGCGCGACCTCAAGCTGAACACGGTGTGCGAGGAAGCGGCCTGCCCGAACATTGGCGAGTGCTGGACCAAGAAACACGCGACGGTGATGATCCTGGGCGACGTGTGCACGCGCGCCTGCGCGTTCTGCAACGTCAAGACCGGCATGCCGCGCATGGTCGATCCGATGGAGCCGGTGAACGTCGCCGTCGCCGCCGGCGAGATGGGGCTTGAACATATCGTCATCACCTCGGTCGACCGCGACGACCTGCCCGACGGCGGTGCGGGTCATTTCGTCAAGGTGATCGAGGAACTGCGCAAGCGTGCGCCCAACACCACGATCGAGATTCTGACGCCCGATTTCCGCGGCAAGATGAAGCCCGCGATCAAGGCGATCTGCGAGGCGCGGCCGGATGTGTTCAATCATAATCTGGAAACCGTGCCGCGGCTCTATCCCACGATCCGTCCCGGCGCCCGCTATTATGCGTCGCTGCGGCTGCTGGAGGAGGTGAAGGCGAACGATCCGTCGATCTTTACCAAGTCGGGCATCATGCTGGGTCTGGGTGAGCAGCGTCTGGAAATTCATCAGGTGATGGACGACATGCGCAGCGCCGACATCGATTTCCTGACCATGGGCCAGTATCTGCAGCCGACACCCAAGCACGCCAAGGTCGTCGATTTCGTAACCCCGCAGCAATTCAGCGCGCTGGGTTCGATCGCCCGCGCCAAGGGCTTCCTGCAGGTGGCCTCAAGCCCGCTAACGCGCTCGAGCTATCACGCGGGCGATGATTTCGCCGAGATGAAAGCCGCGCGCGAAGCGCAGCTGGCGAAGCAGGGAAGCGAACCCGTCAAGGTGCCCGGCAAGAAGCAATGGGTGCGCGACGAGACGGCGTCCGCCGAATAAGCCGGATCCGATCGATGCCAAGCATTCGCGAAACGCGCGAACTCGACTATTCCGCCGAACAGATGTTCGATCTTGTCGCCGATGTCGCCAGCTACCCGCAGTTCCTGCCCTGGGTCGTCGCCACCCGCGTGCGATCGGACAGCGAGACGGAGATGGTCGCGGACATGATGGTGGGCTTCAAGGCCCTGCGCGAACGCTTCACGTCCAAAGTTCACAAGCATCGGCCCGACAGGATCGTCGTCGAATATGTCGATGGCCCGCTATCCAACCTTGAGAACATCTGGCGGTTCGAACCGCTGGACGAGGGGCGGTGCCGCATCCATTTCTGCGTCGAATTCACCTTCCGCAACAGGGTGTTCGAGGCGCTGGCCGGCCAGTACCTCGACCGTGCATTTCGCAAGATGGTCGGCGCATTCGAAACGCGCGCTCAGGACCTTTACGGCAGCAATAATTCCAGCGCGCACAGCGCCGCCTGAAGGCGGACGTGCGCGCGGCCCGTGCATTCGAAATGCCTCAGCTCCGCTGAAGGCTCTTCACCTTCGTCGCGGTCGCGCTTTGCGCGTGCGAAGACCACGGTGCCGACAGGCTTCAGATCGGTGCCGCCGTCGGGGCCCGCGATACCGGTGATCGCGACGGCGACATCTGCATCGGAACTTTTGATCGCGCCCGTCGCCATCGACCAGGCAACCGCGACCGAAACCGCTCCGAAGGTTTCGATCAAGTCGCTCGGGACGGCGAGCTCTTCCATCTTGGCCTGATTGGAATAGGTTACGAATCCCCGATCGAGCACTTTGGACGAGCCCGGGATTTCCGTCAGCGCCGAACAGACAAGCCCGCCGGTGCAGCTTTCGGCCACGGCAATCGTGGTGCCTGCGTCCATGTGTGCCGCCACGACTTTCGCCGCGAGATCGGTCAGTTCCTTGGGGAGGTTGCTGTCCATGTCATTTCCGAAAAGTGGGGGGGTGGTCGAGGCCGTCATGCGGTCCTCGTCAGCAAAATCTGCGCCTGCGCGGCGATGCCTTCGCCGCGACCGGTAAAGCCCAGACGCTCGGTGGTGGTCGCCTTGACCGAAATGACACTCATGTCAACAGCAAGCAGTTCGGCCAGTCTTGCGCGCATCGCTTCGCGGTGCGGGCCGACCTTGGGTGCTTCGCAGATGATGGTCAGGTCGCAGTTCGCGATTGCATAGCCCTCGCGCGCCGCCAGTGAAGCGGCGTGCGATAGAAATATATGAGAGGCCGCGCCCTTCCACTGCGGATCGCTTGGCGGGAAATGATCGCCGATGTCCCCCGCCGCAATCGCGCCGAGAATCGCATCGGTCAGTGCATGGAGAGCGACATCGGCATCGCTGTGGCCCGACAGGCCCTTGTCGTGGTCGATCCTGATCCCGCACAGCCAGATATGATCGCCCGGGACCAGGCAATGCACGTCATATCCGCTCCCGACTCTAAATGATGGCGGGGGCGCGGCGTTCATGGCGAAATCCTCTCTGAAAGTCAGCTTGGCGAGCCTTGCATCGCCGTCCACCAATGCGATTTCGAGACCTGCCTTTCGCAGCACCTGCGCGTCGTCTCCGGCAATCGGATCGCCTTGCCAGTCGCGGTGGGCCGCAAGAATGTCAGCAAAGCGAAAGGCCTGCGGCGTTTGAACGCGCCTGAGGTTTTCACGCCTGGCGGGCGCGGCCATGATGTTTCCGCTGGCTTCGACCATGCTGTCCACAACAGGTAGAACGGGAATGGCGCCCGGAATATCCCGCAGCGCCGCGATCAGCCGCTCTGCAACTTCGCGGGGCAGGTCGGGACGGGCCGCATCGTGGATCAGCACAATCCCGGGCGGACACGGCGCCGAGGCCAGGCGTTCGAGGCCAGCCCGCACCGATTCCTGCCGCGTCGCGCCGCCTGTGACAAAGGATACGCCGTCGCAGTCGCCAATGGCGCTGCGGGCCTGCCCTTCGTCCCCGCCCGGAATGACGACGAGGATCGGTCCGGTAATCGCGCTGCGAAATCGCTCGACAGCATGCCCGAGAACCGTTGTGCGGCCATAGGAGGCATATTGCTTTGGAGTGCCCATGCCCGCCCGCGACCCGCTGCCTGCCGCGACGATAATGCCTGCGACATCGCCTGCCGCAGTTTCGGTACCTGATCGATCAGCATGGTCCGCCATCGCGCGTCCCGCTACAGGCTTGATGGGGATTGAGCAATCGACTATGCGCTCTGCTTAATTTTTAGGCAGACCATGAACGCAGATACGACCCTTCCGCCCGCGCCAAGGCTCGCGCCGATCCGCATCGGACCGGTGACCGTGGCCACGCCCGTCGTCCTCGCGCCGATGACCGGCGTGACCGACATGCCGTTCCGCACGCTCGTCCGCCGGTTCGGATCGGGCCTGAACGTGACCGAGATGATCGCCAGCCAGGCGATGATCCGCGAAACGCGCCAGTCCATCCAGAAGGCCGAATGGCACCCCAGCGAGGATCCCGTGTCGATGCAGCTTGTGGGCTGCGACCCGGTCTCGATGGGAGAGGCGGCCCGCCTGAACGAGGATCGCGGCGCGGCGATCATCGACATCAATTTCGGCTGCCCGGTTCGCAAGGTGACCAACGGTTTCGCCGGATCGGCCCTGATGCGCGACATTCCGCTCGCGTCAAAGCTGATGGCCGAAACGATCAAGGCGGTTTCGGTTCCTGTCACGGTCAAGATGCGGATGGGCTGGGATCATGCCTCTCTCAACGCGCCCGAACTGGCCCGTATCGCGCAGGACCTTGGCGCGGCCATGGTGACGGTGCACGGCCGCACGCGCAACCAGATGTACAAGGGCAGCGCCGACTGGGCCTTCGTGCGCAAGGTGAAGGACGCGGTGTCGATCCCCGTCATCGTCAATGGCGACATTTGCAGCATCGAAGACGCGGCCACCGCGCTTCAGCAGAGCGGAGCGGACGGGCTGATGATCGGCCGCGGTGCCTATGGACGGCCGTGGCTGCTTGGACAGGTTATGGACTGGCTGGAAGGCCGCGACGTGCGTCCGGATCCCTCGCTTCCCGATCAATATGCGTTGGTGACCGAGCATTATCGCGCCATGCTGGACCATTACGGCGGCGATACGGGGGTCAAGATGGCGCGCAAGCACCTGGGTTGGTACACCAAGGGGCTGAAGGGATCGGCGGAATTTCGCAACAAGGTGAATTTCATCGACGATGCCGACGATGTGCTGGCCGCCTTGCGTGAATTCTATTTGCCGCTGTTCGATTCCGGACCGAAGGCCGTCGCCGCGTGACGATCGGGGGCGCGATCAGCGAAGCGGTCAGGCCATCTCCCGATCACGCCCGGTTGATCGCCAGCCTACCCTATGCCGTCATCATGCTGAGGCCGGGCCTGCGCGTCGCTGCCGTCAACTCCGCGGGCGAGCATCTTTTCGGCCAAAGCGCGCGGCGGCTGGTGGGCAAGCCGCTGAAGACGCTCGTCGATTTTGGCGAAGCACGTCTGATGCCCATGCTGGAGGACGGGGATGTCCAGATCAACGCGCGGGACATGACCGCGCGGATCGGCAAGGAAAGCGCGCGCCGCGTGAATGTCATCGCCTCACCGATCGCCGGGTGGGAAGGCTGGCAGACGCTCACCCTGATGGAAGCCGCCGAGGTCGAGGGTTTCGAGGAATCGGGGCTTGCCGGTCACGAGGAATCCGGTCTCAGGGCGCCCGAGATACTCGCTCATGAAATCAAGAACCCGCTGGCCGGCATTCGGGGCGCCGCACAGTTGCTGGGCCGCAAGGCAAAGCCTTCGGATCGCGCTCTTACCACGCTGATCGCAGAGGAAGTGGACAGGATCGCTGCGTTGATCGACCAGATGCAGACCTTGTCGAGCCGTTCCGCCGCTCCGGCAACGCCGCTGAACCTGCATGTGGCCATCCGGCGCGCGCGGGCCGTTCTGGAAGCGGGCGGCCATGACCGGATCCGTATTCGCGAGGATTTCGATCCTTCGCTGCCTATGGTGCTGGTGAATTCGGATTCGCTTCTGCAGGTGCTACTAAACCTACTGACCAATGCGGCCGAGGCGTGTTCGGCACAGGAGTCTCCCGAGATTACACTGCACACGCGCTTTGCCAGCGGGATCATGCTTCGCCAGGCCGGTAACGCGCAGCCGATCCGCCTGCCGATCGAGATTTGCGTGACCGACAATGGTCCGGGCGTCGACCCCGAGTTGCGCGACCATATTTTCGAACCCTTCGTCTCTTCGAAAAAGCAGGGCCAAGGCCTGGGACTGGCTCTTGTGCGCAAGCTGGTGCGAGACATGAACGGGCGTATCCATCATGAGCGCGACGAATTGCGCGGTCTGACCCATTTCCGCGTACGCTTTCCCATGGCCGAATCGCGCCGGGACGCGGGGCTCGGCGACCGGGCAGAGGAAGCGCTGACATGACCGCGCCCGTTCTGCTGGTCGAGGACGATATCTCGATCGCGCTGGTCATCACCACAGCGCTTGAAGAAGAAGGTCTGAAGGTGATCCGCTGCGACACGATCGCAGAACGTGACCGCTTGCTGGCTACCGAGAATTATGCGGCCCTGATCACCGACGTAATGCTCAAGGATGGCGACGGGATCGAGACACTCGACGATGTGCGGCAGTGTCAGCCCGACCTGCCCGTCATCGTCGTGTCCGCGCAGAACACGCTGGATACAGCCGTAAGGGCGAGCGACACCGGCGCCTTCGAATATCTCCCCAAGCCTTTCGACCTTGATGAACTCGTCCGCGCCGTTACGGCAGCCATCGGCAATGCCGAGGCAGAGGCGAAGCCGCTTGAGGAAGGCGATCCTGCCTTGCCACTCGTCGGGCGGTCGAGTGCGATGCAGGCGGTCTATCGCATGATCACCCGCGTGCTGCGGAACGATCTGACCGTCCTGATCCTCGGTGAATCCGGCACGGGCAAAGAACTGGTCGCCGAAGCGATCCACAAGCTGGGCCAGCGTTCGCGCGGACCATTCGTTGCCGTGAACACCGCGGCGATTCCCGCCGATCTGATCGAATCCGAACTGTTCGGCCATGAAAAGGGCGCCTTCACCGGAGCCTTCGCTCGGCACGTCGGCAAATTCGAGCAGGCGCGCGGCGGTACGCTGTTTCTGGACGAGATCGGCGACATGCCGATGCAGGCGCAGACCCGCCTGCTTCGCGCGCTTCAGTCGGGCACGATCCTGCGGGTCGGCGGGCGCGAGGAGGTGCCCATCGATGCCCGCATCGTTGCGGCGACCAACAAGGACCTTGCCCCGCTGATCGAAACCGGACGGTTTCGCGAGGACCTCTATTATCGGCTCAATGTCGTGCCTATCCAGCTTCCTCCGCTGCGCGAGCGTGGCGACGATGTCGATTCGCTGGCGCACCATTTTCTGGCTCAGGCCGCGCGAGAGGGGTTGCCGCGCCGCAATCTCAGCCGCGAAGCTGCCGCCTTGTTGCGGGTTCAACCGTGGCGCGGAAACGTGCGCGAATTGAAGAACTTCATCTATCGGCTGGCCCTGCTTGCGCGCGAGGAGATCGTGGACCGGGCCGCCGTGCAACTGCTGCTGGCGGACGAGACGGCGACTGCTGCGCCCGCATCGCCGCGCCCGGTGGGCGAGGGGGCAGGCGGGGCCAACGATCTCGACAGCGCGCTTGCCCGCTGGCTTGCCGCCAATGCGCCCGAACCTGGGCAGATCTATGCCAAGGCCATCGCGGCGTTCGAGCGCCCCTTGCTGTCGCATATGCTGGACACGACAGGCGGGAACCAGCTTCGCGCAGCACGAATGTTGGGGATCAACCGCAACACCTTGCGCAAGCGGCTGGATGAATTGCACATCGATCCGGAACAATTCACCCAGCGCGCAGGCGACTGAAAACGGCCTGAACATCGCGTGGCAGCGGTTCGTCGCGTTTTCGCGATCATTTATCCACGCAGCGGCAATGCCCTCTTGAGTTTGGGCAACAGCCCTGTTGTATTCCCGCAACGATGAAGCCCGACCGCCCCCTGTCTGCATCGCCTCCCGATGCCGCCACCGAAAATGGGGCTGAGCGGCTATTCGCTACCGGATCGGCGGGTCGCGACTGGCAGCGACTTTTGCGCCGGGTCAACATTCTTTGGCATCGATCCAACGGGTTCGCCATTCTCGAAATTGCGTGTGTTGCCGCGATTGTCGCGACCATCGTGTTCGGATGGCTGACGCTTGACGGGCGGTCGCAGGGTGCCCTGTTGCCAACGGCCACCACAACAACGCTGCTGGTCGTGACGCTGGTTCCGGGCATGGGCCTCATGGTCCTG
Source organism: Croceicoccus sp. (assembly GCF_983967925.1). Taxonomy (NCBI): domain Bacteria; kingdom Pseudomonadati; phylum Pseudomonadota; class Alphaproteobacteria; order Sphingomonadales; family Erythrobacteraceae; genus Croceicoccus; species Croceicoccus sp. The sequence goes on from NZ_CFETID010000021.1 coordinate 41,453, forward strand.
ATTGGCCGGCGCCTTGCCTTGCGCAGGGCAAGGCGGCTTACCGGGTCGACCGGGCGCATGCATGTCCGCCTCGTCTTCTTTTTCTCGCTGCTGGCGGCGGTTCCGACATTGCTGGTCGTGGTCTTTGCGTCCTTCCTGTTCCAGTCCGGCGTCGAGTTCTGGTTCTCCGACCGGTCCCGCGGTTTGCTGGAGGATGCGAACGAGCTGGCGCGCGGTTATTACGAGCAGAATTTCCGCGACATCGGCGACAATGCGATCGCCATGGCGGACGATATTCGGTTCTATCTCGACCGAGCGCCGATCACGAGCCCCGAGTTCGCCGAGGCCTATACAAGACAGGTCATCCTGCGCGAGTTCGACAGTTCGGCCATCGTCGAGCGGGACAGCGACGGAACCGTGCGAACCGCGGCCATCGTCGATCCCGAAAGCGATTTCGGTCCCTCGAACATCGAACCCGAGATTTTTGACAAGCTCGCCGCCGGTTCGCGTGTCGAGGTTACTGCCGTTGCCGAGCGAACCGAAGCGATTGCACCTCTCGACCTTGGGGCGGGCATCTTCCTCTATACCTCGCGCGAATCCGATCCGCTAGCGCTCAGCCAGTGGCAGCGCGCGCAAAGCGTGCTCGCCAATTACGACGTGCTGACCGACAATGTCCGGTCGCTGCAATTGCGGTTCAACATCGCGCTGCTCGTGGTGTCGCTGGCGCTGGTCGGACTGGCGGTGTGGTTCGCGCTGCGTTTTGCCGACAGGCAGGTGGGGCCGCTGGCCGAGCTGGTCGATGCGGCGCGCGATGTGGGTGCGGGCAATTTCTCCAGTCGTGTCAGCGGGCGCACGGGGTCCGACGAAATCGGCCTGCTCAATCGCGCCTTCAACCGCATGACCTCGCAGATCGAACGGCAGACCGCAGCGCTGTTGTCGGCCAATGAGCAATTGCACGAACGCCGCGCCTTTATCGAGGCCGTCCTCGATTCAGCGACGGCCGGTATCGTGTCCATCGACACCAAGGGACGTGTCCTGCTGATCAATGGATCGGCGCAGACGCTGCTGGTCGGGGAAGGGGAGGATTCACCGATCGGTCGATCACTCAAGGAGATCGCGCCGGGGCTTGCCGCATTGGTTGAGGATGGAAAGGGCAGCGGCATCGTGCAGCTTCCGCGCGGCGGGGACATGCGAACCATGGCCGTGAAGCGGGCGCGGACCACGCATGGCCATGTGCTGACATTCGAAGACATCACGCGCCAGCTGCTCGACCAGCGGCGTGCGGCCTGGTCGGATGTGGCGCGGCGTATCGCGCATGAAATCAAGAACCCGCTGACGCCCATCCAGCTGGCGACCGAACGGCTCAACCGGCGCTATCGCCGCCAGATCGAGACTGATGGCGAGCTGTTCGACGAGTTGACGCAGACGATCATCCGGCAGGTCGGCGACCTGCGCAAGATGGTCGACGAGTTCTCTAGTTTTGCGCGGATGCCCAAGCCCAGCTTCCGGCGCGAAGATATTTCCGACCTCGTGCGGCAATCGATGTTCCTGCAGGAAGTCGGCCATCCCGGCATCGGCTATCGCTTTCATGCCGAACCCGGCGACACGGGGATTGACTGCGACCGCCATCAGGTGGGGCAGGCAATGACCAATGTGCTCAAGAACGCTGCAGAGGCCATAGAGGCACGCAAGCTTGCCGAGGGCGAGTCCTATCGCGGTCATATCGAAGTCGCGCTTCAGCCCGATCGCGACGGGGTGACGATCACGGTCACCGATAACGGCAGCGGTTTGCCCCAACAGGGCGAACGCATCGTCGAACCCTATATGACCACACGCGAAAAAGGGACCGGGCTGGGGCTGGCGATCGTGCAGAAGATCCTGGGCGAACACGGCGGTCATATCGGTTTCGATCCGGCGCCGGATGGCGGCACGACCGTGCGCATGCGTTTCGCCCGCGATCCCCTGGCCGAGGAAGCGGGCGCAAGATCGGTCGATGCCGCGGAAGACAAGGGGCAGCAGGCGGCAGAATGAAGCATATGAATCAAAAAAGGCAGGACTGGCTCTGATGGCACTCGATATCTTGATCGTGGACGATGAGCGGGACATCCGCGAACTTGTCGCAGGCGTGCTTTCCGACGAAGGATACGAATGCCGCACGGCCGGCGACAGCACAGCCGCACTGCGGGCGATCGACGAAAGGCGGCCGTCGCTGGTTCTGCTAGACGTCTGGCTCCATGGCTCACCGATGGACGGGCTCGAAGTGCTCGACGCGGTGAAGCAGCGCGAGCCCGACCTGCCGGTGATCGTGTTCTCGGGCCATGGCAATATCGACACCGCCGTCTCGGCCATCAGTCGCGGCGCCGTGGATTTCATCGAAAAGCCGTTCGAGGCGGAGCGCCTGCTCCTGATGGTCGAACGGGCCACAGAAACCGAACGCCTGCGCCGCGAAAACGCGCAGTTGCGCAATGACGGCGGAGCGGGTTTCGAGGAATTCAACGGCAACTCTGCTGCGATCAACGCCGTTCGTGCGACCCTGAAGCGCGTTGCCAATACGGGAAGCCGCGTTCTCATCACCGGTCCCGCGGGCGCGGGCAAGGAGATGGCGGCGCGGCTCCTCCATCACTGGAGCGCCCGGGCGGAAAAGCCTTTCGTCACCGTCAATTCGGCCCGGATCACGCCCGAGCGGTTCGAACAGGAATTGTTCGGCGAGGAATCGGGCGGCCGGCTCGTGCGTGCGGGCCTGCTTGAGATGGCCGATGGCGGCACGCTGTATCTCGACGAAGTGGCCGACATGCCGGAATCGACTCAGGCGCGTATATTGCGTGTCCTGACGGACCAGGCCTTCGTTCGTGTCGGCGGCAACCGCCAGATCCGCGTCGATGTCAGGGTGGCTTCCTCCAGCTCGCAGGATCTGTCCGAAGCGATTGCCGATCGCCGCTTTCGCGAGGATCTGTATTATCGGCTGAACGTCGTGCCGGTCGGCGTGCCGGGACTGGCGGAGAGGCGCGGCGATATTCCCGTTCTCGCGAACCATTTCTTCGCGCGCTATGCCCGCAGTCAGGGCTATTCCCCGCCCGAGATCAGCGATGAGGCGGTAGCCGTCCTGCAAAGCTATGAATGGCCGGGGAACGTGCGTCAGCTGCGTAATGTGGTGGAACGCACCTTGATTCTCGCTCCGCGCGAGCGGCTGACCACGATCGAGGCGGACATGCTTCCGGCGGAGATCACACAGGAATCGACGGGCGACAGCGCCGGCATCACCGCGATGATGGGAATCCCGCTTCGCGAGGCGCGCGAACAGTTTGAGCGGGAGTATTTGCGAGTCCAGATCCGCCGGTTTTCCGGCAATATTTCGCGCACGGCCTCCTTTATCGGGATGGAGCGGTCGGCCTTGCACCGCAAGCTGAAGACGCTGGGCCTTTCGGAAAAGCGCGACGAACCTGCCTGAGCGCGTTGCTACCAGATCATAGCAAAGCATCGCTAAACGATTGCGCTGCACTGCAGCAATTAGTAGGAGTCTTCAAACCGGCGTGATATAACGTCCGGTATCGGTGCCATTAGCAGGCGCCAGAACGCCACGCGACGAGGAGCGCGTGTGCCAACAACAGGAGACCAATAATGGCCGGAAAGACGCTCAGCATCCGCACAAAGGCGGAAGAGCCAGCGCCGGAACGGGTCGATGAACCCGCCGAAACCGAAGCTGCACCCAAGAAGACCACCACGCGCAAGGCGCCTGCGAAGGCGTCGGCTGCAAAGGCTGCGACTCCCAAGCCTGCCGCCGGCAAGGGGCAGAATCTTCAGGACATCTTTCTCAATCACCTGCGCAAGCAGAAGACGCCGGTCACCATGTTCCTGGTAAAGGGCGTGAAGCTGCAGGGCATCGTGACCTGGTTCGACAATTTCTCGATCCTGCTGCGCCGTGACGGCCAGACCCAGCTTGTCTACAAGCATGCGATCAGCACCATCATGCCAACGCAGCCGGTCGATGCCGCGATGTTCGAAATGGGCGACGAGCAAAAGGGCAAGCGCATGTTGCAGGACGTGTTCCTCGCATCGGTCCGCGACGCGGGCGCGCAGGTCACCATGTTCCTGATCAACGGCGTGATGCTGCAGGGCCGAATTGCGGCCTATGATCTGTTCTGCATGCTGCTTGAGCGCGAGGGCTATGTGCAGCTGGCCTATAAACATGCTATCTCGACCGTACAGCCGATCACCCATGTCGACCTGAGCGGCGACTGGGCTGGCGAAGAATAACGGAGAACGCCCCTGGGCGAGGATATTTTCGGTAACGACGATGTAAGCGGCGAGGTGACACGCGGTGCGCGGGCCATCGTCGTGCTGCCTGACATTCGCAAGGAGAACCTTCCCGATCCCTCGGCCCGGCTCGAGGAGGGAAGGGGGCTGGCGCTCGCCATCGGGATCGAGGTGGTCGACAGCTTTGTAATCCCGGTGCGCGACGTGCGCCCCGGCACACTGTTCGGTTCGGGTCAGATCGAGAATATTCGCGCCGCCTGCGAGATGGAAGACGCCGAGCTGCTGATCGTCGATGGCGCGCTGTCGGCGATCCAGCAACGCAATCTGGAAGATTCGCTCAAGCGAAAGGTGATCGACCGGACTGGCCTGATCCTCGAGATCTTTGGCGAACGGGCGGCAACGGCCGAAGGCCGGTTGCAGGTCGAGCTTGCGCATCTCGATTATCAGGCTGGCCGTCTTGTGCGCAGCTGGACGCACCTTGAACGGCAGCGCGGCGGCTTTGGCTTCCTGGGCGGCCCGGGCGAAACGCAGATCGAGGCCGACCGTCGGATGATCCGCGACCGCATGGCGCGGCTGCGGCGCGAATTGGAACAGGTACGCCGCACGCGTGCGCTTCACAGGGCGCGCCGGGGAAGGGCGCCCTGGCCGGTGGTCGCGCTGGTCGGTTATACGAACGCCGGCAAATCGACGCTTTTCAATCGCCTGACAGGGGCCGAAGTGATGGCGGAGGATTTGCTTTTCGCCACGCTGGATCCCACCATGCGCGCAATCGGCCTGCCCGGCGTCGAGAAGGCGATCCTGTCAGATACGGTCGGGTTCATTTCGGACCTCCCGACCCAGCTGGTGGCCGCGTTCCGGGCCACGCTGGAGGAAGTGACCGGCGCCGACATCATCGTCCATGTACGCGACATGTCGAGCGCGATGGCGGATGAGCAAAAGGCGGAAGTCGTCCAGATTCTCAAGGATCTGGACATCAATACCGGCGAAGAGGATGCCATCGATATCCCGCTGATCGAAGCGTGGAACAAGTGGGATGCGATCGAGGGAGAGCGCCGGAAAGAGTTGGCCGAGCAGGCGGAACGTTCGGAAGAGCCCGTCGTGCCCATTTCGGCGCTGGACGGTTTCGGAACTGACGCGCTGGAACGCGCGATAGCCGCTATTCTGACGCGCGATGCCCGCGTGCACGACATCGTGCTTCCCAGTCATGACGGCAAGCGAATTGCCTGGCTCCATGCCCATGGCGAAGTGCTGAGCGAAGAAGAGATCAAGGACGAGATCGAAGGCGAAGAGCCCCAGATCCGTATGACCGTACGCATCGAGGACCGCGAATTCGGTCGCTTCGTGTCACTGACCGACAGTTAGGTTGCGCGGCCTTTTTCCCCGGCCTTGACGCGGTTCCACAATTCGTCCTGTGCCTGCAGGTCGAGCGCTGAAAACTCGCGGTCTTCGCTTGCGGCAAGGGTTTCCATGCCGGCGAAGCGGCGCTCGAACTTCAGATTGGCAACGCGCAACGCTTCCTCGGCCGAGACGCCGTTCTTGCGAAGGAAATTGACCGCCGCGAACAACAGGTCGCCGCCTTCCTCGACCCGCTCTTCTTCGGTGTCGGCGGAGGCGAACTCCGCTATTTCCTCGTGCAACTTATCCGCCGCGCCAACCGTGTCCGGCCAATCGAAACCGACCCGGGCAGCACGTTTCTGCAGTTTTTCGGCACGCATCAGGGCAGGATAAGCCAGTGCCACGCCATCCAACGCGCCTGTCTGGGACTTCTCGGCGCGTTCCTCGGCCTTCAACCGCTCCCAATTGGCCTTGATGGTTTGGGTTCCGTCGGCTTGCTGGCCCGCGAAGATATGCGGATGACGCCGCTCCATCTTGTCGGCGATCGACGCTGCGACATCGGCAAAGTCAAACGCGCCGGCTTCCTCGGCCATTCGTGCATGAAAAACGACCTGGAGAAGAAGGTCGCCCAATTCGTCCCGCAGATCGGCCAAGTCGCTGCGCGCAATCGCGTCGGCGACTTCGTAGGCTTCCTCGATCGTATAGGGCGCAATCGATGAGAAGTTTTGAGCGACATCCCATTCGCATCCATTCACCGGGTCACGAAGGCGCGCCATGATGGCGAGCAGGCGGGCGACGGGTTCGGTCGTGGACATGCGAAAACCTCAGGGACGATAATCTATATTATGTAAAATTACTCGCGACATGGCCGTGGACGATCAGGACGTAATCAGCCCCATCACCAGCGTGATCGCCAAAAATATGCCGACCCAGATCAACACCATTCGGATTGTCGCGGAGCGACTGACTCGGTGCGAACGCCACGAACCGATCATCAGCACAAGCCACCCAAGAAGGCTGATTAGCGAGACGAGCGCCAGCGTCGTCATGGCCTTATCTGCATACCGTCGTAGCCAACCTCGACATTGCGCGGCAAATCTTCACCCAGCGTTCGATAATCCATGCTCTTGTCGAGATGCGTCAGGACGACCTTGCCAGCTTTGACCCGTTCGGCCAGTTCCAGCGCCATGCCCAGGTGCGCATGCGTCGGATGCGGATCCCTTCTGAGGCAATCAACCACCAGCAGGTCACAGCCATCCATCAGCGATACCATGTCCGTCGTTATTTCGCTGAAGTCCGTCGCATAAACCACTGACTTATCGAAACTATCGAAGCGAAATGCGGTACTCTTCACCGGTCCGTGCGGCATTTCGCACCAAGCAACCGACAAGCCGCAAATCATCCGCAACCGGTCCAGTGGCTCAAGATTGACAATCGTGGGATAGCCGAACTGGCCGGCGAAGACATAGTCGAACCGGCGCCGCAGACGCTGCACCGTCACCTCGCTCGCGAAACCCGGAATGGGTCCGCCGCGACCATATCGCAGGACGCGCATATCGTCGATTCCGTGACAATGATCGGCATGATCATGGGTCCAGAAAACCGCGTCGATCCGGTCTATGTCGTTGGAGAGCAATTGCTGCCGCAGATCGGGCGACGTATCGATCAGGATGCGCTGGCCGTCATCGGTCTCGATCGCGACGGAAACCCGGCTACGCCTGTTCCGTGGTTCCTCAGGGTCGCAATCGCCCCAGTCATTGCCGATGCGAGGAACACCGGTCGACGTGCCCGATCCCAGTATTGTCAGCTTCACAGCGCCGCCTTGCTGAACAGGCGCTTGAAATTATCCGTCGTCGTTTGTGCCAATTGCTCCGTTCTCACACCCCTGAGGCGCGCCACGAATTCAGCCGTATCCACGACAAACGCCGGCTCGCATGTGCTTCCCCGGTGCGGGACGGGCGCCAGAAAAGGCGCATCGGTTTCCACCAGCAAACGGTCTGCCGGGACGGACTTCACGGTTTCCTGCAAGTCGGCCGCGTTCTTGAACGTCACGATACCCGAAATGGAAATGGTGAGGCCCAGTTCCAGAACCTGTTCGCCGAACTCACGCGACGCGGTGAAGCAATGGATGAGGGCCGGAAACGCCCCCTTCCCCATCTCGTCCTTCAAGATACCGAGCGTGTCTTCCTCTGCGTCCCGCGTATGGATGATGACCGGCAAGCCCGTTTTGCGAGCGACATCGATATGCATGCGGAAAAGACGGCGCTGGGCGTCACGATCCGAATGGTCGTAATAATAATCCAGCCCGGTTTCGCCGATTGCGATCACACGCTCGTGGTCCGTTGCCGCCAGCAGTTGGTCCGCGCTCAGATCGGCATGTTTGTCCGCCTCATGCGGATGGATGCCCACGCTGGCCCAGACATCGGCTTCCCGCTCGGCCGTCGCGATCACGTCGCCCCATTCGCTCTGCCGGGTCGAGATGTTGAGGAAGCCACCGATACCGCGCGCACGCGCTTGTGCCAGCACGTCAGCCTGGCGTTCGATCAGCCCCTTGTAGTTCAGATGACAATGGGAATCGATGAGCATCAAACGGCGTCCTCCGTTTGCGGAAGCTCGACCCTTGGGAACACGCCTTCCGGTTTGTCCACCTTGAACCCGCTTTCGGCCAGACGTTCGAACCATGTCTGGTCATCGAGCGCCGAAAAATCTCGCTCGCTGTCTGGAACACCCATCTGGTCGAGCAGCCTGTCGATCGAACCGGGGACGACCGGGCGAACGGCGATGGCAAGATCGCGCACGCAGCGGAACAGGATGTTGAGTACGACCGCCATCCGATCCGGATCCGTCTTGCGCAGCGCCCACGGCGCCATTTCGTCGACATAGGCGTTGCAGGCAAAAACGGCCTTGATCCAGGCTTCGAGACCTTCGCTGAAGGACAGCTTTTCGAAGGCGGTGCGCAATCCGGCGATACCCTCGCGCACATTGGCGAGCAATGCGGCATCGGCATCGTTTTCCTGTATTCCGGCATCAATAGCGCCATCCAGATTCTTAAATATCATGGATAATGTACGCTGCGCCAGATTGCCGAAGCTGTTCGCCAGCTCTGCATTGGAACGCGTCACGATAGCCTCGGGCGAATAGCTGCCGTCCTGTCCGAACGCGATCTCGCGCATCAGGAAATAGCGCAAAGGATCGACCCCGAACTGCTCGATCAGCATCACCGGATCGGTCACATTGCCGAGCGACTTCGATTCCTTCTTCCCGCGGTTCAGCAGGAAGCCGTGTCCGAACACCTGCTTTGGCACGGGCAGGCCCGCGCTCATCAGAAAGGCCGGCCAGTACACCGCGTGAAAGCGCACGATGTCCTTGCCGATCAGATGAAGGTCGGCAGGCCAGAATTTATCCAGATCAGGCGTCTCATCCGGATAGCCCAGACCGGTGAGATAGTTGGTCAGCGCATCGACCCAGACGTACATCACATGCTCGTCGGCCCCGGGCACCTTCACGCCCCAATCGAAACTGGTGCGAGACACCGACAAATCCCTGAGGCCGCCCTCGACAAAGCGCATCACTTCGTTGCGGCGGCTGTCGGGTTGGATGAAACCGGGGTTGTCGCGGTAAAGTGCCAGCAGCGGCTCGGCATATTTCGACAGGCGGAAGAACCAGCTTTCCTCGACCGTCCACTCGACGGGCGTTCCCTGGGGCGACAGCTTTACGCCGCCCTCGCCCTCGCTCAGCTCGCTTTCGTCGTAATAGGCTTCGTCGCGGATGGAATACCATCCTTCGTATCGGTCAAGATACAGGTCGCCGTTCGTTTCCATCGCCTGCCAAAGAGCTTGGCTGGCGCGATGATGCGAAGAGTCCGTCGTGCGAATGAAATTGTCGTATGAAATATCAAGACGTCCAAACAAGTCACGGAAATGCGTCGACATTTCATCGCAAAGGTCCCGCGGAGTGACTTGCAGTTCACGGGCCTTTTGCGCCATTTTCAGGCCATGTTCGTCGGTTCCGGTCTGGAAGCGGACTTCGCGCCCCGACGCACGCTGGAAACGGGCGATGACATCGGCGGCGATGGTCTCATACGCGTGGCCGATATGCGGCTTGCCATTCGGATAGTGAATGGCGGTCGTGATGTAATAAGGATCGGCCATTTGGCCCCTGACTTTCTCAACTGGATAGATCGCGCGAAACCCGCCCTTGCGGGCTCGCGATTTTCGCTAACCCTTAGGTGTCGCAGCGCCTGCCAGCAACCCGCCAATTTCCACGACGGTCAGTCCGGGATCGAAATTCGCATAGGGAATTTCGCGGCCGAGGTTGAGCAGTCGGTCGTGGGCATCGATCAGCGCGGCACGCTTCTCGCGGGGCGCTTGCCGCGCATGTCCGGCACACAAATTGCGGGCAAGGCGCACGCTGGCGAGCAGACGCTCGCGATCCGGGCGCGTTCCGATCGCGGCGGCCAAGGCACCTCTCCGGGCGAAATCCGTGTCACCATTCACGATGATGCTGCGAAGCTCTTTCGCAATCGGGGCCAATTCGTCATCGATGAAAGAAAGCGCGGCACCGGGTGAGCCTTGCGCGGCTTCGATGGCCGCGCTCATGAGGTCAGGCGACAGCGAGGGCTCGTGTTCCGTCAGGATCCTCTCCAGATCGCTGTCTCTCAGCCCATGGAAACGCAGCTGGCGGCAGCGCGACCGGACCGTCGGCAACAAGCCTCCCGGTCGATGCGCGACGAGCAGAAAGATCGTGCCAACGGGCGGCTCTTCGAGGCTCTTGAGCAAGGCGTTTACGCCAGACTTCTCGAGATCGTCGGCAGAATCGATAATTACTGCCCGGCGAGGGCCCAGGGTCGGGCGGGTCGTCAAACGGCGCTGCATGGCGCGGATCTGGTCGACGCTGATGCTGCGCTTGCGCGTATAGGGCTTGCCTTCCTGCCGCTTCTTTTCCTCGTCGCTGCTGGAAGGCAGGGTTTCGAGCACGAGTATATCCGGATGCGCGTCAACTTCGGGCTGGGGCACGCCCCGCTGCGCGACCATTTCCGATGCGGCCTGTTTCGCGAAGCTGGCCTTGCCAAGACCCCGCCGGCCCGAAAGCAGCCAGGCATGATGCATGCGCTCCCCATGCATCGCCGCACGCCAGCTTTCCCAAGCTGCCTCGTGGCCGAGCATTCTCGATGCCTCGATCATGCTTCCTCCACAAGCGGCACGATGGCCTGCATGATCCGGGCATGCACATCGCCCGGATCGCCCGATCCGTCGATCCGAACAAACCGGTTCGCGGCGTCGGTGGCAATCAGTTCGAACCGCTCGCGCACTGCTGCATGATAGGCCTCGTCCTTGGCGCCGATTCGGTCCGAGGCGTTTCCGTCTCGGATCTTCGCGCGTTTGGCGGATTCCGCAGGAGCAAGGTCGATCAATATGGTCAGGTCGGGCAGCAGGCCGCCGCTGCCGATGGCATGAAGCGCAAGAACATCATCGTCATCAACGCCGCCCGCCCCGCCCTGATAGGCACGGCTGGAATCGAGGAACCGGTCACAGATAACCCATTGCCCGGCAGCCAGCGCCGGTTCGATCAGCTTTTCGACATGATCGCTACGCGCTGCCGCAAACAGCAGTGCCTCGGCCCGCGCACCCCAATCCAGTTCGGGATCCAGAAGCAGACCGCGAAGCGCCTCTGCACCCGGCGTTCCGCCCGGTTCGCGCGTCGTCAGCGCCGCTATACCAAGCCGTTCGAGAGCATCGGCAAGCAAGCGCGACTGGGTCGTCTTTCCGGCCCCCTCCCCGCCTTCGAAGGCAATAAACCGCCCTCTCGAAGCCGGTGCGCTCACCCGAACAGCCCCAGCAGACCGTTGCGAAGCCGCTGCATCGCATTCGCCTCGCCTACCTCTTCGGTCGCGACGAGGTCGAAGCGCGCCGGGGACAGGCCTTCGCGCGTTACGACAAGCTCGCCGACGCGCTGTCCCTTGCTGATCGGCGCGGCGACGGGACCGTTATAGCGCATGATAACGTCAACATCGCCCTTTTCGCCGTGCGGGACCGAGATGTTCACGGGACCGGCGGGAGCCACCGCGACATGCCGGCTTGCGCCGCCCTGAACGTCGACCTGACCGACCGGCTGGCCCTTGCCGTAAATGCGCTGGGCGTCCCAGGCGGCGAAGCCCCATTCGATGAAATCGCGGGCAACCTGCTTGCGCTGACTGCTCGATTCCGCGCCGCCCAGCACCATGATCAGGCGTCTTCCGTCACGCTCTGCCGATCCCACGAAGCCATAGCCCGCCTCGTTGGTGAAACCGGTCTTCAGCCCGTCCGCGCCCTCGACATAGCCCAGGATCGGATTGCGGTTTTTCTGCGTGATCTTGTTATAGCTGAACGAGGGCAAGGCAAAATAGCGGCGATAGAGATCGCCATGTTCCATCAGCAAGGCGCGCGTCAGCGTCGCCAGATCGCGCGCGCTGGTATAGGTACGCCCCTCGTCCATCCAGCCGTTCGGCGTGTTGAAATGGCTGTCGTCCATGCCAAGCTTTTCGGCATTGGCATTCATCAGGGCCGTCCAACCCTCGATACTGCCGGCAGCGCCTTCGGCCAGAATGACGCAGCCGTCGTTGGCGGATACCGTCAAAATGGCCTTGAGCAGCGTATCCACCGACAAGGACGTGTTCGCGACCGAGAACATGGTCGATCCCTTGCCGCTCCACTCCCGTGCGATGCGGGGGGATACGGGCATGCGCTGTTCAGGCCGCAGCCGTCCCTGCTCCAGCAGTTCGAACGCGGTGTACACCGTCATCAACTTGGTCAGCGAGGCTGGAATGAAGCGCCGGTCGGCGTCCTTGGCGTAGAAGGCCGTCCCTGCCTCGGCATCCATGATCAGCGCGATGGGCACCTGCTGGATCGGAGGCGCCGCGGGATCGAGCGTCTGCGCCGACACCGCATTGCCGCGACCGGACTGGGCCATGGGCATTGCGGGCGCAAACGCCAGGGCAATGCCGGCCGAAGCGCCCACGAGGCGCTGTCCCATACGAAAATTCATGTCTGCTCCTGCCGGCAAAGCGCGCGGTTCAGCGGATTGCGTCTGCCAGAAGACCTACCGAAAGTGCGTAATAGTTGGAACAGTTGTAGTCCAGTATCACCCGGTAATTGCTGGTCAGAAGATAGGCGGTTGCCCCCGGCCCATCAGGTTCGAACAGGAACGCGAACGTGTCGTCGGCGATCCGGCCCTGCGGCCTGATCCCCAGGGCCTTCCATTCGGCGACGGTCTTCCATTGACCGTGCCGTTCGAACACCCGTTCGCAGCGCGGGGCATTGAGCCGGCTGACATTGCCCGATCGATTGAAATTGCCCGGCACATAGGCAGGCACGCCCCATGGCTCTCCGCGGCGCCATCCGGCGTTCACGAAGTAATTCGCGATCGATGCCAGCGTGTCCGCACGGCTGTTCCAAATGTCACGCGTGCCATTGTTGTCGCCGTCCTGCGCCACCCTCAGCCACACGCTGGGCAGGAACTGCGGATTGCCGATGGCCCCGGCCCAGCTGCCCGTCAGCTGCTGCCGCGTCACGCCGCGGTCCAGCATCTTAAGCGCCGCGATCAGTTCGGCCTCGAACAGGTCCCGCCTGCGTCCTTCATAGGCCAGCGTCGCCAGCGAACGGATCGTATCGAAAGTGCCGGTATAGCTTCCGTAATTCGTCTCGTGCCCCCAGATCGCTATCAGGATCTCGCCCGGCACGCCGTATCGCTGCTCGATCGACGGTAGCAGCGAGGCGCTGGCCGCATAGGTGCGCTTTCCGCCATTGATGCGCGCGGCGTCGACATGGCGCTCACGATAGGGCGCGAAAGGCGGATAGGACGATCCCGGCGGATCGGGCGCCTGCGGGCGGTCGAGTTCAACGACCCGCGTGTTGATCGTCAATCCCGACAGCCCCTGCTGGATGGCGCGATCGGATACGCCCTGTGCTCTTGCCCTGCTGGCAACTTCGGCCAGATAGGTTTCGAATCCGGCCTGCGTATAGACCTGCCCAAAAGCGGTCTGGGTCGTCAGAAGTGCGGCAAATGCCGCGGCGATGGCAGTCAAGCGGGTAACGATCGTCATGGCCGGGGTCATGGCATAGGCAAAGCCGCGTGTGAATTGCCTCTATGCGATCATTCGACCAATGGATGACAGATCAAGCCGCAGTGCAGAGGTGACAAGCGCCAAAGAAGGCGCTAGCGGCGCTTTTCACGGACAGGTGGCCGAGTGGTTTAAGGCAGCGGTCTTGAAAACCGCCGTGGGTTCACGCTCACCGTGGGTTCGAATCCCACCCTGTCCGCCACCACCCTTTCCCTCATTTTCCGCCGATGACCTGAAAAAGCCAAGCATTTGCGCGGCTTATCAGGTGATTCGGGTCCCACACTGTCCTTGCTCATCCATCGGTGTCCGATTGGATTTGTGGGAATAAATGTGGGAGAATTTGCAGCCATGGGTAAGCTTTCGGCAACAGCGGTAAAGGCCGCCTCGAGACCCGGCAAATTAGGCGATGGCGATGGGCTTTACCTCGTGGTGAAGTCGTCGGGCACGAAGAGCTGGATGGTCCGGGTGCAGAAAAACGGCAATCGCCGCGATTTCGGTCTCGGAGGCGCATCGAAGATATCGCTGGCGGTCGCACGTGAGCGGGCCCGCGAGGTTCGAACCTGGGTCGAACTGGGACTGGACCCGCTGTTCGAGCGCCGGAAAGCGGAAGGCATTCCCACATTCCGGGAAGCTGCCGCCAAGGTACTCGCCCAGCATCGCGCGACATGGCGCAACGAGAAACACGAGAAGCAATGGATCAGGACGCTGGAGGCCTATGCCTTCCCCCATCTTGGCAACGTGCAGGTCAACGACATCACGGGGCCGATGATCCGCAATGTGCTGGCCGAGATCTGGCTGGCAAAGCCTGAGACGGCGCGCCGGGTGCGTCAGCGGATCGGGACCGTGCTCGACTGGGCCTATGCCTCGGGATACCGCGACAGCGAGGCACCCATGCGCGCGATCACCAAGGGCCTGCCGCGCCAGCCGAAGAAGGAAGGCCACTACGCGGCCATGGCCTATGCCAAGGTGCCGGACTTCATTCCGCGGCTACGCGAGCGTGAAAGCTACAGCAGGCTGGCGCTGGAGTTTGCGATCCTGACGGGGGCCCGCTCGGGCGAAGTGCGCCATGCTGTCTTCGATGAGTTCGATCTCGATGAGAAGCTATGGACCATCCCGAAGGAGCGGATGAAAGCCAATCGCGAGCATGTCGTGCCGCTGTGCGATCGGGCAGTACGGATCATCGAGCGCTGCATGGAACTGCGCGTGAGAAACTGCGAGCTCGTCTTTCCC
>NZ_CFETID010000022.1:0-50630 GCF_983967925.1 Croceicoccus sp.
CGTCGCCTCGGGAATCCCCAAAATGAGTCAGCCTCAGCGCAGGCTGGTATGAGCCTCAGGCACGAAGGATCATCAATGGTCGTGGAACTGGCGTGTCCCGATTTCGCAGTGGCCGATATCGTCGCACGGCGCATGGCGGGGCTGATCGGAGTGAATCGCGTCGATCTGCAGCGCGATCGGGCATCGGCTTCGCACGGCGCGCTTTCGGCCGTGCAGTAACGGCCTCAGCCGCGCTTCATCACCCGTTTCGCCAGATTTCCGACAAGACCGCGCCTCGACCTGTTCGCGTGCCGAGGATCGTCGACGATCTCGCCCAGATATTTGTTCGGCTTCGGCGTCTGGTCGGCAATCGACACCAGATTGCGCAGCGCCAGCCGGCCAAGCGCCTCGTCGGAAAAGGCGGGTGTGTAGTAGATGCAGTCGTCGAAGAAATAATGCGTGACCTGCGACCAGCGCGTCAGCGTGCGGTCGGTCTGCCGGCTGCCGCCGTGGAGCAGGTTGGCCGTCCAGATCAGGGCCTGTCCCTTGCGGGCCAGAAAAGGCTCCTTGCTCTTGCCATTGGCGTCGCAAAGCGCCTGCCAGGCATCGGCATAGGGGTCCTGCGCGGAATTCAGTTCGCTGCCATATCCGCGCCGTCCGATCATGGCATTGGTGATGATCGGCCAGCGGTGCGAACCGCGAACGTAGAACAACGGCCCTGCCTCGGCCGGGATATCCTCCATCGCAAGCCAGACGCCGCACATGAACCGTTCGGGAAGGCTGGAGAAATGCACCGAATCCGTATGCGCGGCCTGCTGCGTGCCGACCGCGAAGTTCAGGGTCTGGAACGGAAAGGCGCGGCGGCCATACAGCTTTGACAGCAGATCGAGAATGGCCGGGTTGGAGGCGATGGCGTGAACGTCCTCGTCCTCCGTCCACGCATCCTGTATGCGCGGATCGCCCTTGGTCTTTTCCGCCGCCGGGTCATCGAGCGGAATGTCGTAACGCGGGCCCAGATTGCGCCGGATCCGATCGATCCGTGCATCGATTTCGGGATCGGGAAAGTCGATGACGCCAAAGCCATCGGCGTGCAGCGATCGGGCGAGCGCCTTCTCCTGCTCTGTAAAGCCCTCAAGCGTCTCGCTTTCGAACACGGGCGATTCGATCAGCGGGACGCCGGGGAACAGCCGGCCCGATTTGGTTTGCGGAGTTGCGGTCGGTTCTGACACGTGAATGGCCTGCCTTTACTTCAGCACGTCCTTGCGAAGCACGCGTAGCAGATCCTGCAACGCATCGTGATGCATGACAGGGATGCCGCCCGAGCGGGGCCAGAAGGCCCCCGTATGCCCATGAAGATGATTCCCCGTCAGCGGGCGGCCCAGCTCCTCGAACCGGTCGAGCACGGGCGGGATGGGGTTGTCGGGCCGCGGCGCGTTGACGATCTGGCCGTCCACGAACATGTCGGCGGTGCATTCGTGGCTGAACAGGCTGGCCTTGGGATCGAGGCGGTCGGCGACGACCACGAGGTCCTTGGCCGATACTTCGAGATCGACGTCCATCCACAGACACATCAGATGCGGCGGGCGGTATTCGCGGAAGGTGTCGGCGTAGAACCCCTTGTGGAAGGTCACCTGCTCGAGCGATCCCATGCGGCGAATGTTTTCGGTCACTTCCTCGAGGCTGCCGGCATAATCGCCCTCGGTATAGCCGCTGTGTTCCGCCTCTGGCAGGCCTTCGAAGGAATCGAAGATATGCATCTTGAGGTCCAGCTGCTTGCACGCAAAGCTGAGCATCGAGGAGCTGAACCCCTTGAAGCAGCCGAATTCCGCGAAATCGCCCGCGATCCCGTGAGCCTTCAGCACATAGAGCTGATGCGCGATCGAGATGATCTCGCCGACCGAATTGGGCTTGCCGTGGAAGTCGGCCGAACCTTCGCGCGCCTGCCGATTGACGGAGGGGAAGAAGCGGTCGACGAACGCGAAATGCGCCGAGATCGCCGAAAGATACCGCACATAGGCGGCAATCGGCGCAAGCTCGCGCAGCTCGGAAACCAGAAGGATCTTGCGCAGCGCATGGACGAACCGTTTCTGCCCCGAGAGCGAGCCCAGATCGCCGACCACATCAGGCGCGAAGACCGCGACGATGTCGATGACATCCGGCGGAAACGGACCGACGATTCCCGATTTCGGAGCGGAGGCGAGCTTTTCCAGTAGGGCGTCGCCCGCAAGGCTGGCCGTGCCCAGCCATGCCTTGGGTGCCAGCGTCCCGTCGCCGCGCGCCATGATCTTCACATCGACCACGCGGTCCTGCGACAACGCACTTTCGGGCAGTTGCAGCGTGAAGCCGCTGAACCGCGCCCTTGGATAGCCGGGCAGCTTGCGTTCGACATCGGGGCGGTCGCCGCCCGTCGTCGTGGTCGCCGCCAGCTGGCCGTCGATCCATGCCTCGATCTGCAGGTCCTTGCCGCTGCGCGACACGGCCCAGCCCGCGAACCGGCCCAGCGCATTGGTATCGAGATGACCCATGGTCCCCGCCACGCGGTTGATCTGCCGAACCAGTTTCTTCGGGCGTTTCATGGATAGTCCTTGGCGAATGCGCGTGCTGGCCGGCGCTTGGGAAACGGGAACGTCGCAGCACCTGATAGCGCAGCGCGGACTTTTCGATAGGATGCGGCCGGCATCGGGGGCAAGCGCCTCGGCGCCAAAGATGCGGACAAATCGGGGCCGGTCTGCATGGCCAAGATTCACGTCTATTTTTACATAATCCATATTATCAGTTTTTCTTATAATCTTGGGTTTAATTGCCATCGCCTCCATCCGTCCCTTGTTCGACGGACTAGCTCGTCTGCTTGTAATCTTGGTGATCCGCTACGAAACGTGGAGCGATGCCGAGCGCAAATTCCCCGCTATGCCATATGACCTTCGGCGCAAGACCGTCAGCGGTGACGTCTTTTCTCAATTAAATCTTCGATAGCGGCGGCAATGGTACCAGCCTCGACCGCATGGAAGAGGGAAAACCGGCTTACCAAATTTAGAAAAAGCGGCTGCTAAGCGCCCCAAGCAGTACGCCGACCCGACATCTTTAACATGAATATTGATCGTCCTGTGCAGGTTGACCTACCGCACTTTGGTGATCCTAGCGCGCTTTTCGTCTGCATCGGTGGGTACCTTGTCCGTTAAGAAGGATTATCGGACAAGCTCTGCAGTGACGCCAGTCTCGGACTGAATGCCTATGCAAATTCGATCGCGTGCAAGCTGCCCGAGGGTGCGGCGGGGCGCACCAATCAAGCAGTGCTTCTCTCATCGTGATGGGCCGGCCCAATCTCGCCTATTTCGAACTGGCGTGCGCTGACGAACTTGCAGCGATGCTGATAGGGTGTCGAACAAACTCAGGACCCTTTGGGTTTATATGCGACCATCCACTCGTTCGATACGGAAATTGATTGGAAAGGGGACGGATGCCAACCTTGGCAAATCGATGGTGAACCATCCGTGGCAAACATAATTGCGGCGACTGCCCTCTTCCATCACCGTGCCATTGAAGGGGCTTCGTCCGATCGCTCAGGGCAGTGTTCAAAGCGATAGTAGAAAATCCAATGCAAAATTCGTGTCATACGTTAGATCTTATGCAGGTGAGATTGACGGATAGGAGAAGATTGGTGCCTAAAAAAAGACAAGAAGAAGATGAAACTGACCCTCTATCTAGAGTAGGGACAGTAAATGCGCTTCAGGCAACTGACATCACAAGCGAAATCAAACTCAAAATCAACGACCAGATTGCGATCTGGAAAGCGATGGCTCTTTGGATGTCTGAAGATTAGAGTGATTGCCGACTTGGCCTACAATAGCCTCACGTAGAGAAGCCACCCCGTTATCGCATCGGGCACCGACGCCGTAGATGTCTAGCTTCAGGTGGGTCTGGCACGACAGCCGTTGATTGATAGGGAACTCGGTGGTCCTAATTTAACAGCGAATAGTCAGCAGCAGATCGACATGCGCTCTGCCGCTCCTGCAACGAACGCTCTGCTGCAGCGCGGCGACCAATGGGCCGCGAGAAGCTAGAAAATTGATGACTAAGCAAGGCGGTCAGGCGGATCACCCGCCACGCGCCTCGCCCCCATTTGAGAGAACAAAGAAACCCGCCTGTCCATACCATCGCCTTCGCTGACTCGCGAAGTTAGTAAATTGCCTGAAGAAATTAAGGTCCACGATGATGTCCAACAATCGAGCCGTTTCATGTCGCGGGGGTTTCGAATAGCGACATCGCTAACTCGAATGATTTCTTCAGCAAGCCTTTGTCATTTTTGGGAATTGCGATGTTCAGAGCCAGTGCGGCGGCAACTTTCCTGCCGCTGGATCGCGCGCGATCAGCAAAATGGCGCATCTGGCATTGGCCGCCGCAAGTGCTTCGGCGCGGCCACTGCCCTGCGCGCCGCCCACCAATACGAAATTCCTCGGTCGCCATTCCATCGGCTCGATCCCGTCATCCGCCTTAATTCTGCACGCTTGCCCGTTCCGTCGAATGCCTACCACATGCTAAGAAAAGGCACTTTCAGCCTATCCTAGATATGTGGCGGACCTCCTTAGAACGAACGGGGCAACCCAAGGCTTTCCGCAATTCCGTTACGCACCATTTCATTGGTGATCGGACCGATCCGCCACAAGCGGCTGTCGCGCCAATAGCGTTGCATGTCGGTTTCGGCCGAATAGCCCATGCCGCCAAGGATTTGGATGCCGAGATCGGCGGCCTTGTTGGCATTTTCCGACGCCATCAGCTTGAGCATGTTGGCCTCAACCCCAACCTGTTCGCCCCGGCTCTGCTTGTCAGCGCAATAATGCAGCATCAGTTCTGTCGTCTTTTGCATCGTCGCAATATCGGCCACGCAATGCTGCAGGCTCTGGAAGCGTCCGATGACCCCGCCGAACGCCTTGCGCTGCTGCATGTAGTCGAGGGCATCTTCCAGCACGCCGTCGATCACGCCAAGGCAGAACGCGCCGACCATGATGCGTTCGTTGTTGAGCGTCGGGAGCAGCATGTACCAGGCCTTGTCCGGCTCACCCAGCACGGCGTCATCGGCGACCAATGCATTGTCGAAATGGATGGAGCAGCTGCCCATCGACCGCATGCCAAGCTTGGCCAGAGGCGTGATCTTCACGCCCTCGGTTCTGGTCGGAACCCAGAACAGGGTCAGGCCCTGATGCTTCTTTTCCGCCGTTTTGTCGCTGCGCGCGATGACCAGCAGGTAATCCGCGACATGTGCGGATGAACTCCAGATCTTTTCGCCGTTCAGGACCCAGCCCCCATCGACCTTTTCCGCTGTGGTAGCCATCGCGCCCAGCAGGTCGGTGCCGCCAGCGGGTTCGGTAAAGGCGATCGCGGCCTTGAGCCGGCCGTTGGCGATTTCCGGCAGGAACTTCGCCTTCTGCTCCAGGCTGCCGTAGAGGCCGATGGATTTCGATCCGGCGAACGAGGTGATGCCCCAGATCCATGCGAGCCCGCCCAGCGTCCGCGCAAGCTCGCGCGCGAGCAGCATCTGCATCACGACATCGCCGCCCTGTCCTTCGTAATCCTCCGAAATTCCGACTCCATGGAAACCGGCCTCGGCGAACTTATCCCAAAGGGCGAAGGGGTAGTTATGTTCGTCCATTTCAAGGCTGCGGGCCCAGTCCTTGGGTGCCTCGTTGTCCACCCAGCGACGAACCATGTCCCTGAAGGCCTGATATTCTTCGGGAAGTTCGAAATCCATGCTGTTCTCCTCAATCGTTTAGTCTTTATAATCGAATTGGTTATCTGGCCCGGTCGCCAGCCATGGCCAGCAATCTGGCCGCCAATTCGTCGAGCTGGATCAACACGCCGTCGGCATCGCCCCGTTTGAGACAGGCCAAAATGGCCTTGTGCTTGCGCAAACCGGCCTTTGAAATCGTGGTCGATCCATGCAGCAGGATGAACCGCGCAATCAGCGAGCGGCGGTCAAGCGTTGAGCGCAGTAGTTCCGCATTTGCCGAGGCGATGATGAAGACCGAATGGAATTCATGGCCGGCGCGGATCGCCGCCAGTGCGTGGCCCCGGTCCAGCGCGTCGCGGTAAATCTCGATAGCATGCCCCAGCCGCGCTATTTCCTCTGGCCCGATGTTGGGCATGCCCCATTCGTAGCCGAACCGCCAAAGCTTGGTCTGAACGCGCAGCAAGTCGTGCGTCGCGGCGAGATCGATGGGCGTCACCCGTTTCAGGCGATGCGCCTCAACCTGCAGCAAGCCTTCTGCCGCCAACGCAGCAAAAGCCTCCCGAACGGGCGTCGGGCTTACGCCCAATTGTTCGGCAACCGCGGTTTCCCGCAAAAGGGTTCCGGGGGCGATGCGGGCGCTGACTATTTCCAGCCGCAGCCTTTCCGCCACCGCTTCGGCGCGTGTCGCGTTCGGCTGGAGCGGGGTTAGCGAGCCGGTGGCAAGCGCCACCTGCGGCTCGATGCCGGGCGACGGCATATGCGAATCTGTTCGGTCCAGCGCTCCCATTTTTTACCTGCTAGGGACGATCCGAGCTATATGCAATATATTCTATAGAATGTTTTGTTACGCGAGCAGCTCTTCCACCGATCGACGGATCGACCGCCAATCCCCCGGAAATGATCGTGTCAGTATCGGCCAGCCCGAACTTGCCGGGCCCGAATCACGGCCATTGCGAAAGCCTGCCCCCCATCCCGTCGAACACCGGCTTCATCTGTTCCGGTACGTTTCCGATGCCAACGCCGGTTCCGAATTTCACGCCTCGCCGTTCGTAGATCCGCCAGCCGTCAGGGGTGCGCCGCAGGCGATCCTGATAGCCGCCGATGGCCAGCAGGTCCGTCTGCGAATGTTCGTCGCCATCTTCGCGATGGAACCAGTGCCACGCCATGACGCGGGAACTGGCGCGGGCCTCGTCGCCGTCGATCTCGATGGTGCTTTGCAAGGAAATTACCGCGCCCAGCGCTAGATTGACGCGTCGACCAGCTTGGCGGTCTCGAGATCTTCATAGGCTGTCGTCAGGCGAAGGTGGTTCATCACATTGATTTCCCACCCGTAATTTACGACCGGAGTGGTAAGCCACCCGATATAGACCGCCCATACCATCATGTGCCGATACTCGTTCCAGACCGTATCCATCGATGGCGCGTTCGCGACGCCTTCCTGCGACAGCCGGTCGAGATAATAGGCAAGCAAGTCACGTTCGCTGCCGCGCCGATCTTCGATCGAAAGCCCGGTTGCGATAATATAGCTGACGTCGTGCATCGCATAGCCGCGCACCATCAGTTGCCAGTCGAGCAGTCCGGCGACACCGTTGGGCAGCCGGTAGGTGTTCCCAAAGTGCGTGTCGCCGTGGAGCAGTGTCTGAGGCAGGGTCGATTGATGCCGCTGAAGTGCCTGGACGCCCGCCAGAAGTCGGTCAGGCGTGGAGCGGAGCCGCTGCACCATCTCGCGCTTGAAGTTTTCGTTCTCAACCTCATGCGCAATATAGGATGGAGCCACACGGTTCATCAGATCCGCGACCTTGCCCTCGATATGGGTCTCGACCCAGACGAGATCGCCCGAGAAACGCGGTGAATCCCAGAAGCGGGCGTGAAGACTTGCCAATTGGTCGAGCAGCAGGCGGATATCGTCCGGTCCGGTGCGCTGCGTCGTATTGGGAAAGGTTGCACCGCGTTCGGTCAGGTCTTCCAGCAACAAACCGAAATGGGTGGATTCCGCATTGAAATCCCCTCCGAAGCAGCGGGGCGCCTCAATCGTCAGTTCGGGACGAATGTTCAGGTAGAATGCGACTTCGTTGGCGTAAAAGGGTGCCATCACCTCATCGATCGCGCGGGTCAGCTTGATGACCAGCCGGGTCGGAATATCGGCGGGCGATCCGGCGGCATAGTCGACTTCGATCGCAACGCGTCCGGCGGTCGATACCATCTGTTCGCCGTAAGTCTTGGCATCGAGTATACGAACAGCCGTGACTGATGCGGATGGATTCGCGGTCGCCAGCAAAAGATTGATGTAGTCCGGCGTAATCCCGTCGGTTGATGTTGGATGGGCTAGAGCCATGATCCTTATCCCTTATTTCGCGGCTATTGGCCTAATCGGCAATCAAGGCTTCGTGCGCCGTAGGGCGCGTCCGTCACCTGTTCGCCGATCTAAGTGGCGAACGCCGTCATCGTGGCCCTTCCTATTTCATCTTTTTGAGTTCGCGCAGTGCGCGATTGGCCGCGATGCGCCCCGCAATACCCGATACGCCGCCGCCCGGATGGGCGCCCGCGCCGCCGATAAGGAAGCCGGGGAATGGCGGCTTGGGTCCGCCAAAGCCTGTGGCGGGACGATGGACCCCGGCGCGCAGGGCACCGAAATCGACGTGGGTGACACAGCCGTTGGTGACGTTGAGCCGCTTCTCACGCTCGCGCGCGGTTTCGACGAACCGGCCCACTTCGGTATCGAGACCGTCATAGAACTCACCTAGCTGCGCCTTGATCGACGTCATCGTGCGATCCTTGAGCTGCTGCGACCAGCCCTCGCGCGCATCGACTGCGATGCTGGGGAGGTAGACATAGGCCAGCGAACCGCCCGGAGGAGCCTGCGTCGGGTCCGAGTTGGACAGCGGCGTCACCGACACCGCATGTCGCCTGGGAATATCGCCGCGGCGGGCGGCGGCAAAGGACTCGCGCACTTCATCGGGCGTGCCAATCAGGCCCACGGCCTTGTTGAGATCGGCATCGTCGTGACGCAGGTCCTGATGCTTCTTCAGCGTCAGCGGACCCGACATCGCCAGATTGGCGAGGAAGGGGGCGGCATTGGAACGGTTCGCGGGCGCGTGCTCGATGCGCTTCATCAACGTGCGGGGCACGCAGCCAGGCGTGGTCAGGCGCATGGCCGTGCGCGGATCGCAGGTGGCGATCACCATCTTGGAACGAATGACCCGGCCATCCTGCAGCCGCACACCTTTCGCCGCGCCATCGTCGACGATGATCTCGGCAACAGGAGCATTGAGTTCGATCTGCGCGCCCGACGCCTCGATACTGCGCGCCAGCGCGTCGGAGAACGACTGGAGGCTGCCGATGGGCTTGCCCGTGCCATATTTGTGGGTGACGGCGAAAATCATATAGGCGGCCGCATTGCCATCGTCGTCGACGGGGCCGGCGCCCGCGGCAATGCCCAGCAGCAGTGCGATGGTCGCCGGATGTTCGAAACGCTCGCATGCGACCTGGTCGGCGGTGGCCTTGGACAGCGCCACCAGCTCGTCCTTCAGCCGCACGTTGCGTACTGCGCTGCCGATCATCTTGGACATGTTCTTCACGTCGGGACGCCCGGGTTCCGACATCATGATCGGAAAGCCGATGTCCATCATGACGTTCAGCGTCTTCATGAACTCCAGATAGGCCTTGCCGTCATTGCGATTGATGCGCGCGATGTCTTCGGCGGTGCGGCGATAATCGTAGAACAGCGCGATCGAACTGCCATCGGGATGGAGATAGGCGTAGGTCGGATCGGGATCGACCGTGCGCAGCCCGTATTTGGGCAGGTCGAAATCCTCGATGATCCCGGATTTGCGGGCGAACAGCAGTTCCACGGCGCATGGCGTGACGAGGTGTTCGGGCGCTTCGGGGATCATATAGCCCGAACTGGTCATGCCGCCGACCTTGTCGAGCCGCTCTACCACGAGCACTTTCTTGCCCTCGCGCGCCAGATATCCGGCAGCGGCCATGCCATTGTGGCCGGCGCCAATCACGACGGCGTCAAACTGGTGGGCTTCAATGTTGGGGTGCGTTGCCATGGTTCAGGCGTCTGCCGTTGTGGTGTAGGCCTTGCCCCATTCGGCCAGGGCCAGCAGGCGGGTCTTGCGATCGCACTGGATCTGCGGGATCTTTGCCTCGTCCGGTCCGTCGGGGACCAGCACCAGCGGTTCCTTGCCCAGGCTGGCCAGCGCCAGCGCGCACACGTCGTCAGGGTCATAGGCGATGGAGTAGTCCATCCCCAGCCCCTCGGTTGACTTGCGCAGCGTAGGCGTATCCATGATCGGGGCGCCCATGCCGAGGATATCGACATTCTGCCCGTCAAGTTCGGCCCAGAGCGATTCCACGAAGTTCAGTTCGAACGCCTTGGTGGCGGAATACATGACGAGCCAAGGCTGGCCGCCAAGTCCGGCACCAGAGGACATGACGATGATGCCGCCCTTGCCGCGCTTTAGGAAGCGGTTGCCAAAGCCGTGGGTGGCTTCCAGCACATTGGCGGCGTTCATCGTCAGCAATCGCAGCGACCGTTCGACCGGCGAGGCGAGGAAGCTGTTGCCCGCCCCGTCCGCACCGGCATTGGAGATGTACAGACCCACGTCGAGATCGGCGGTTTCCTCGACAATGCGGCCACCGGCGCCCTGCTCGGTCAGATCGGCAACAAGCGCGCGGAATTCGATACCGTATTCGGAAGCGAGCTGCTTTCCCAGCGCGTCGAGCGCCTCTTGCCGGCGCGAGATGAGGACGAGGTTGATGCCCATGGCGGCAAGCTGCCTGGCATAGCACGCACCCGTGCCGTCGGAGGCACCAGCGATGACGGCCCAGGGACCATATTTCCTCGAAAAGGCGGCCCGGTCGAAATCGGGCAGGTCGATCTTGCGCATAAGCTTTTCTGTTCCTCTCAATTGCCGCAGGCGCGTGCTGGCCCCGGCGATGCTGTTTGCGGCGCAGCCTATAGATACGTGAAGTGGCGCCCGCCTATCGAGGGGAGGGCGGGCGGGAAGGCTCGGAGCCTGCCGGCCCGCTCAATGTTCGCGGTCTTGCCGGTCGACGACTCCGGTATAATTGCCGACCGCCGCGCGTCTTAGAGATAGGCGAAGCGGGCGCGGTCCGTCGCGCCCTCCATTGGAATCGCAAGTCCTGCCGCTTGCGCCCGATCGTGCGTGGCGGTTCAGGCCGCGATGTTGGGCTGGCGATAGCCGATATAATGCAGCGCGATAGTGCGATCGTTTGGGACAGGGCATCGATATAGGTCTAGGCCATGCGAAGCGAGGTTCGATCAGCACAGCCTTTCGCAGATCTAGGTGCGAGTGCGTGCGGATGATAACTGGATTGCCCTAAAGATCGCGGAATTCTTCTTACAAGTCGATTCCCACC
The DNA here is from genome assembly GCF_983967925.1 of Croceicoccus sp. NCBI lineage: Bacteria > Pseudomonadati > Pseudomonadota > Alphaproteobacteria > Sphingomonadales > Erythrobacteraceae > Croceicoccus > Croceicoccus sp. The sequence continues at coordinate 11,093 of NZ_CFETID010000022.1, forward strand.
GTCAAATCCCCTACGCTCCGTCGACATCCCACAGCACATGCAGGGCATCAGGCCCGCGCATATTCAGGCCGCGGATTTCGGGCTTGGGATAGGCCGGGTCAAAGCGCAGGCCCGGAAGGTCGAGTATCTCTTCCAGCGCGACCTCCATCTCGGTCAGCGCCATGTGCATGCCAAGACACATGTGCGGCCCAAAGCCAAAACTCAGCAGCGGCCGCATCGGGCGCTTGAGCCACAGCCGGTCGGGATCATCGTACACTTCGGGATCGCGGTTGGCGGAAGCGATCGAGCATAGCACCGCCGTTCCCTTGGGTATGGTCATTCCGCCGATTTCCATGTCGCGGGCGGCAATACGGGCAACCGCGCCGGCCGTGGGATCGCGGCGCATGGTCTCCATGACCGCCTTGGGCACAAGGCTGCGATCCTGGCGCAGTTCCTCCAGCACGTCCGGCTCTTCCAGCAACTGTACCATCATATTGGCAAAGCTGCGGGTCGTCGTTTCGCCTGCGGCCAGCAGCAGCATGCGGATGAAGTTCGCGATATCCTCGTCGCTGAACTTCTCGCCCTCATGCTCGGTCGTCATCATATAGCCGAGGATGTCGTTACGCATTTCACCGCGCGCGCGATATTGCTGCACGATCGGCATCAGCGTTTCGAACATAGATTGCCCGGCGACCATCGATTGGGGGATGGTGACCTTGGCGACTTCGGGATCGGTCTGCGGGGCGGCGACGACCTGAATGGCCCAGCTTGCCAGATTGCCCAGCAGGTCTTCGTCATGCGGAAAGCCGAAATAGGCATACATCGCGCGAATGGGGAAGGGCAGGGCAAACTCGCGCAGCAGGTCCGCCTTGCCGTTGGGGCGCAGTTTCTCGACGAATTCGTTCACAACCACCGGACGGATCAGCGTTTCCATCAGCTTGCGGATCTGGCCGCGCATGAACGGCTTTTGCAGCGTCTTGCGATATTTCGTGTGTTCCTCGCCATCCATCGCGGTGAGCAAGAGATTGTCGACGGCGGCCCCGAACCCGTCACCGACGATATAGCTGAGCCAGTCGTCGGGGTTCATCAACACCGAATGGATGTCATTATAACGATACAGGGTCACCACAGGCCGGCCTGTCATCATGTAGTCGGCCATGCTGGGAATGCTGTTTTCCTGCAGCAGGTCGCCGTGCATTACGGGGCACTTGGCGCGCTTCTCCTCGAACATCGGATAGGGGTTGGCGGGTGCGACACCCGAATAGCCGTGGGTGACGAGCGAGTAATCCCTGACCATCTGGTCGAGCATTGCATTATATTTGCCGGTCATTTCACTTTCCAATCCATGCGGTGCAGGCCAGCTTTCGCGGAGGGTCCGAACCGTTTACGCAGATGGGCGCCCAGCAGCAGGCTTTGACGACAGTAGAGCCGCCTGGCACCGCGGCTCCACCTATCGCAGGAAAGGGAAGACGGGCTTAACCGGCGGTGATGCCGCCATCGGCAACATGGCACGCTCCGTGCACGGATCGCGCGCGATCCGATGCCAGAAACAGCAGGGGCTCCACGATATCCTCGGGTTGCGACGGTGGGCGCAGGCCGAAATAGCGGCTGTAGAGCGACTGGTCCGCATGCTCGGGAATTTCAAGGCCAACGGCCATGCCGGTCAGCATGCCGCCGGGCGCCAGCGCGTTGATGCGAACGGGCTTGTGCATGAATTCCATTGCCAGCGATTTCGTCAAGCTAAGGAGCGCCGACTTGGTCGCGCCATAGGGCGCTGTATAAGCCTGCCCCAGAAACGCTGCGGTCGAGACCACGTTCACGATATTGCCATGGCTTTCCACCAGATGCGGCATGGCCGCCTGCATCATGAAGAATGGGCCCGATACATTGGCCGCAAGCAGCTTGTTCCAGTCTTGAGTCGTGACATCCTCCAGCGCGTGAAAGCGCAGGATACCTGCGACATTGCACAAGACGTCGAGGCGGCCGAAGGCATCGACCGCTGTCGCGACGGCCTGCGCGCAAACCGCCGGATTGCCCAGATCGCCCGCCATGCTGGCGCATTCGCCTCCGGCTTCCTCTATCCGCCGCGCGGTTTCCGCCAGCCCGTCGGCATTGATGTCGACAAGGCATACCCTTCCGCCTTCGCTGGCGAACCGAATGCTGGCGGCGCGGCCAAGGCCCGATGCCGCGCCGGTGACGAGCACGACCTTGCCTGCGAACTCCCCGTCGCTCATCGCACGTTCCAGACGAGCGGCAGGGTGACGGGCTGGATCATGCCCAGATGATATTCAAGCTGGTGGCCAGGCTTGATACTGAACTGCGGGATGCGGCCGAGAAACTCCTCGAGCGCGATCCGCATCTCGCGCTTCGCCAGATGCATGCCGATGCAGGTGTGCGGGCCATAGCCGAAGGAAACATGACGCGGCCTGCGCCCGAAATCGACTTTGTCGGGGTTGTCGAACTCTGCCGGATCGCGCCCGGCCAGCGTGGTGCTCATCATCACTTTATCGCCGGGCATCATCCTTACTCCGTGGAATTCGGTTTCGCGGGTGCAGGTGCGGAACGTGGTCACCGCGGCATAGGCGCGCATCAGTTCGTCGATGGCATGCGGGATTTCCTCTGGATTGCGGCGGAGGAATTCCTGATCGTCGTGCTCGCGCGCGAGATGCGCGAATTGCAGGCCCATGTTGGTGGAGACGGTATCCAGCCCGCCGACAAACAGGTTGAAGGAAAATCCGACCAGCTCGTCATTGTTGAGCTTTGCGCCATCCACGTCGACCGCAAGGGCATAGCTGATGATGTCGTCGCGAGGCGATTTGCGTCGGTCCTCTATCTGCTCGCGCAGGAAATCGACGACTTTGCGGGTCGCCGCGGCGATCTTTCCCAGATCGGAAGCGTGGAGCAGGTCGTACTCCCATTCAAGGAAACGCCGCGTGTGATCGAGCGGGAAATCCATCAGTTGGAGGAAAACCTTGATCGGGAATTCAAACGCGAACTCCGCCATGAATTCGCATTCGCCCCGCTGGCGAAAGGCTTCGACGTAATCCACCGCGTATTGCCGGATCTTGTCATCGAGCGCGGATACCGCCTTGGGGGTGAACAGCGGGTTGGCCATCTTGCGATACTTGGCGTGGTTCGGCGGATCGATTTCCACCGGCGTGTTGATCCAGCTTTCGCCAATCAGCTTGGCGAAGGGAGAGAAATCCTTGCTGGAGAAGGTGTCGGTATCGAAATAGACCTCGCGAAGATGGTCCATGCGCCGCACCACCCACGCCGGCGTTCCACCGGGATAGGCGTGGGGTGCGAAGAAGATGTCGGGCTCTTCGGCGTGGATCCGGGGCGCCCACGTGCGATGCGGTTCCTCGCGCGTGGTCATGCCGAAAATATAGGGGAAATTCTTCACAAGCGCGGCAGGCACATGCTCCGGAATGACGGGTTCGGGCATCACTGGCTGCATTACTGGCTCCCAATTTCTGGCGACGCGATCCGCTTGCGCAGCAGGGACCGGTCAGACCGTTGTTTTCAAAGCCGGGACTATAACCTACACCTCAACCCAACAAGTAGGATCACTTTTATGGGGTTAGTCACCTTTACATGACTACGTCTGATGCCAATGCTGTCGGGCGGGATGTCAGTCCCGAAGAATACGAGGCGCTTCGCCGCGCGTTGACGATGATTTCAGGCAAGTGGAAGCTTGAGATATTGTGGCTGCTGTATCATCGCACCCATCGTTTCGGGGAATTGCAGAAAACCATTCGCGGTGTTTCGCAGCATGTGCTGACCAAGCAGCTGCGCGAGCTTGAGGCGGACGGGCTGATCACGCGAAAAGTCTATGCCGAGGTGCCGCCCCGCGTTGAATATTCGATGACCGATGCCACGCGTGAGCTTGAGGCGACGATCCAGTCGCTGATGCACTGGTGGGAAAACCATGGCATCAATACGAGGGGTAAATGATGGCAGCAGAACTTGACACGATTTTTGCGGAGGCGCGCACTTTCAACAGCTATACCGACAGGCCCGTGCCCTCTGCATTGCTGCATGAATTATACGATCATCTGAAATGGGGCCCCACCTCGGCCAATTCCTGCCCGGCGCGGTTTGTCTTCGTTACATCGGAAGAGGCGAAGGAGCGGTTGCTGGCCTGCGTGAACGAGGGGAACATCGCCAAGGTTCGCTCCGCGCCGGTCACCGCCATTGTCGCAGCGGATACCCGATTTTACGAGGAGATGCCCAAGCTGTTTCCGTCGCGCGATTTCGCGTCGGCCTTTGCGGGAAAGACCGCGGTTGTCGACGATCTGCTGGCGCGCAACGTGCCGCTGCAGGGAGCGTATATGATTGTCGCGGCGCGAGGATTGGGATTGGATTGCGGGCCCATGTCGGGCTTTGATGCAGAGGCGCTGAACCGCGCTTTTTTTCCCGATGGCCGCTGGGAAGCGAATTTCATCTGCGCCCTAGGATATGGTGACAGGACGAGCTTGTTTCCTCGTAATCCGCGATTGCGGTTTGAGCATGCCTGCCGGATCCTCTGACGCGGATTAAACAAACAGACGACCGATCGCCCGACCTATGACCGGGCGATGGTCTTTCCTGTCCCGCCTTAGTAAGAGCCCGGAGGTGCTATTGGATCGCCACCGGCAAGGGCGCGGCCCTGAATTTCATAGCCGATCGTGGGAATGTTCTGGATGTGCCGAAGCGCCATCGAAATGTCGCGCCAGTAACGGTTGATCGGCTTATCGAGCGAAAAGCCCGACGAACCGGCCTGGAACATGAGCGATTCACTGGCCGCGTGGATCGATTCGACGATCTGGCCGCCCATCGCACGATGGCGAACCTTTTCCTCAGCCGTGAACTCTTCACCCATTCCGACCCGATCGAGCTTTGCGGCAAGGCTGAACAGGATGGTCTTGGCAGTTTCGACCAATGCGGCAGCTTCACCCAGATCGCGCATATATGCACCCGATCCAGTGCGCGGTCCGATCGTCGTGGTAAGGACGGGTTTGCCCGATTCCGCTGTCACGATCTCAAGCATGGCTTCGACCGCGCCGATAAGCTGGGCAAGACCGGTGGTCCGCACCATCGGAACTGCGGGAACAAGGTCCGACGGCGCGCCGAAATGTTTCTTGGTGGGATCGATTTGTCCGGTGCGTTCATTCATCAAAGCCATCTGGCTGTCAGGAATGAAAACGTCTTTTGCAATCGCGGTGTCGGAACCGGTGCCCTGCATGCCGCTGACGAACCAAGTATCCTTGATCTCGAATTCGCTCATCGGAATGTAGCACATGTTGATGCCGGGTACGACGGGGCCGTCGTAATCCTCGAGAACGACGCCCTGTTGCGTCCAAGTCGCCTGTCGCGAACCCGACATATAGGGCCACGCGCCATTGATAATCCAGCCGCCGTCAACCTTGCGCGCCTTGCCGGGCGGGTTATACGCGCCGCACACCGGCTGCGGTCCGTCGGCAAAAACAGCGTCCTGCACGCTGTCCGGCGCAAGGCTGGTGACCCAGGTAGTGCCATTGATGATCTGCATGACCCAGCTTACTGCCGGGTCGCCTTTGGCGATCTCCATCTGGACGCGGGAGAAATCGGTGGGCGAAAGGCCAAAGCCGCCGAGGCGTTGCGGCACGATCAGTTGCAGGAAACCTTCTTCCTTGAGCATTCGGTCAACCGCCTCCGTCGGGCTGCGGCGTTTTTCCCCTTCGGGCGCCTGCTCGGCCAGGAACGGGCGAAGTTCTTTCGCGCGGGCGACAAGCTTGTCTGCGACGGATTTATCAGCCCATCCGCAAACTTGCTCAAGAGGTGCTTTTGCCAAAGTAGCCATTTCATGCATCCTTTCGATTATTCAGACAGTCTGGTCGGCGGTGTCGAGTAGCCATTTTTCAAGGCTGTCCGCGCTTTCATTCCAGAGCATCAACCAGTTCTCGTCGGCTGGCACCAGAAGGGTGCTCAACTGGAGGCGAACAAGTATTTCAACGAAAGCTATGGCATTTATAGTCTTGCCAAGCTTTGCCTCGATATATTTGAAGGTAGGTTCCAACGCCGAATGGACGGCCAGCTTGTATCGGGCGAACCTACTGCGGAAGAACGACAGGTGAAACCGCGGTTCGACTTCGAAAACGCGATCGGGGGAATTCTCATTGGTGTAGCGCGCATAGAACTGCATCACCTGCCGGAACCGTTCGATCGGGTCATCGATGCCTTCCGCCGCTTCGCGAATGCCATTTTCGAACCCGATGCAGACAAACTCTGCGACTGCGGCAAGTACGTCGTCCTTGCTGGAGAAATAGCGATAAAGCGTGCCGCGCGAGACGCCGCTCGCTTCGATGATGTCGCTCATCGAAAGGCGCCTGACGCCGCGCTCGGCTATGGCATCCAGCGCTCCCGACAGGATCTTTATGACGCTGGGAGACATAACAAAATCGTCTCCTACCTCGGCAGAGGCGGCAAATTCAGGCTGGAACTTCACGTTTCCCCCTTTTCAAGTTCTTTGAGATTGTGGGGGATGCTGACATAGCCGGGCAGGTTCTGTCCGCCATCGACATTGATCATTTCACCTGTGACGAAGCGCGACATGTCCGAAGCAAGAAATGCGACGACCGGACCAATGTCATTTTCAGGGTCGCCCGCGCGCTTGAGCGGATTGGTCGCAACGACATTTTCAAGAAAGCCTGGAACCTCGTCGACCAGCTTTGCGAAGACCTGACCAAGGCCGGTCGGAGCGATGGCATTAACGCGGATATTGAAGCGGCCCCATTCAACCGCGGCACTACGTGTCAACCCGACGATGCCAAGCTTGTTGATGTTGTAGTCGCTGTGGAGCCACGCCCCGGTCTGCGCGTCGATGGAGCTGAAATTGATAACCGAACCGCCGCCGCGTGCCTTCATGTGCGGAAAGGCGGCCTGCATGGCCCACCAGTTACCCCAGATGCCAATTTCCAGCGTGCGCTTGAGCATCTCGTCCGTCTTGTGCTCCAGCAGGACACCGTCAGACAATAACGAGGCATTATTGACCAGAATATCGAGGCCGCCGAATTCATCCACCGCGCGCTGCACCATGGCCAGCACGTCATCCTTGATGCCCATATCGGCGGACATGCCGACTGCACCGGTTCCGAATTCCTTGCGGATCTCTTCGGCCACCCGTTCGGTCGCAGCACCGTCGCGCCCAGTAATGAGTAGCGAAGCGCCTTCGCGCGCCAGACGACGCGAAATGCCATGGCCAAGGCCCTTCGCCCCGCCCGTTACGATTGCCACTTTACCTTCGAGCATTCCGCTCATGCCATTTCCCCCACCAATTTATCCATTTCCATGCGTTGTTCGCATTTTCCCTGTGTCAGGACGTAACCCTGAACCCTGTTGTCGCTATCGACGAACAGATGCTTGTCGCCCTCTGCGTCACTTTCCACCTGCCGCCACTCGCCCCGCAAAGCCATCGCAGGCGGCAGCAGGTTGATCGGGAACACGGTCGTCTTCACTTGCACCGAAAGGGGAGGGAATCTGATCTGGGTCGGCGTGCCCAACGCGCTGGGCGCAATCCCGCGGGCCGCTGCCATGATCGGCGTGACATAGGCGGCAAGGCCGTTGGGATATTCGGCGCAATCGCCGATCGCGTATATGTCGGGGTCGCTCGTTTGCCCGAATTCATTGACCTTTATGCCGCGGCCGATTTCCAGCCCGGCTTCGCGGGCCAGTTCGACGTTCGGGCGCAGCCCGACGGCGGACAGAACGACATCCGCCTCTACCCGCGTACCGTCATCAAGTGTGGCGACATATCCGGGCGAGGGCTGGAGATAGTCGATGGCGTCGACCTTGCGGCCTAGATGCCACTCCACACCCTTTTCCTGCAGCGTATCGCGCACCTTCTCGCCCACCGCGGGCGGGACGAGCTGCGCGAGGGGATTATCCAGCATATCGACGACGATCGGCCGGTAGCCGTTGGTGATCAGGTCGTTGGCGAATTCGGTTCCGACAAGACCTGCGCCCATGATCAGGACGCGCGCGCCATCTGGCAATTCCTTGCGAAAGCGATCGTAATGTTCGAGCTGGTTCACCGAAATTGCACGATGCGCGGCATCACCGCCTATCTGCGGTCGAACCGGCTCGGCGCCGGTTGCCAGTATCAGGGAATCGTACTGGATCGGTCCGCCGGTGGTCAAAAGCGCCTTGCCGGCCCGGTCGATGGCTTCTGCCTCGCGTCCGATGCGAGCATCGAGCTTGAGATTGGCGATCATCTTTTCGGCCGGGGTAGTGACCAGCGTTTCGCTTGTCTTGCCCTTGGCGAGCGCCGTGGAAAGGGCGGGCTTGGAATAGAAATGCCCGTCCTCCAGCGTCACCATGACGAGCCGGGCCTCGGGCGAGAGCCTGCGCAATTCGCGCAGCACCCCGAAGCCCGCAAGGCCGCTACCGACGACCACTACAGTAGATGTTGCAGACGTGCTCATGCAATTACAGGAACACCGCGAAATTGGACATGCCGAGCACCGACTGATCGACGATGATCTCGCGCCGGGCCAGCCTGTATTCACCGTCCACTTCGCGCCAGACATCGCGGCGTTCGGCGGTGGTATTTTCGTTTTCAGGACTATCGCCCCGGCTGCGTTCGAGAAAGAGATAGCTGACGACTTCATATTCGCCCGGCGTATCGCGCTCGCCCACCCGGACATTGGTCACGAAACGGCGACAACGCGAAGGCGGATCTTCGGCCCATGCGCTTTTCTGCAAGCGACCTGAACGCATCACCAGCGAATCGTAATTCTCGTCGAAATGGAACATCGTGCGCATCACGTCACGGTCGCGGTTCGGGCCGGTACGCGTAAGGCGGATTGGTGCCTGATAGATGATGTCCTGCGCAAGCATCGCGATCCAGTCATCGATCCGGCGCTCGTCGAGAGCGGCTGCTTCGTCAAAAAGCGTCCCTAGGAGCCGATTATAGATGTCCGAACCCAGCGGCACGCGCTTCTTGGAGACGAGGCCGCGCAGGATCGTGGTGGAATCGGGGGCGGCGGTCGATTTGGTAATCCAAGTCATGTCTTGATCTCCCCCGCTCAAACCGCGTCCATCAGGTCGTAATAGGCCAGCCACCAGTTCCACTGCGTGTCATCCTTGGTGAAGCCGGGATAAAGCAGGCCTTCGCCAACCCAGCCTTCGGGCCGTTCGTGGCCGTGAAGGGCCTGATACTTGAGCGTCATGTCCTTGCTGACCGCGCCGCGCGCATTCTTCATGATCACAGGCCAGACGTCGGCATCATCCTGTTCGATCACGCCGGAGGTGCCGGTATTCCAGATCGAGTTCTGCAGCATGTCGCGCTTCATCTGTTCGGGCGCATCCTTCTCCGCGAACAGATAATTCACGAATTCCACCTTGTCCGGACCCTTGGGCACATAGGCATGCAGCGAAAGCGCGCCCGACGATCCGCCGTCCGTGCGAGGCGCGAAAATGAAGGCGATCAGGATGTTCGGGAACATGCCGCCGACCTGCGGCGGAATGGTGGCCAGCTGGGCAACCTGATCCTCGGTCAGGTTCTCGAACAGTTCGGGGATCATTTCCTTGGTGATGCCCGGCGGGGCGAGCAATTCCAGACGCTCGCGCGTGGACTTGCCTTCGAACGGCACGTCCGCGAACATCTTGAAGGTCTTTTCCGCCTCCAGACAGCGCAGCGAATGGCCCTGCTCGCAGGAGACATCGACGCCATACATGCCGGGCGCCTGATCATAGATCGACTCGGCCGTGCCGCCCATGACCCCGCCTTCCATCAGCGAGCGGTGCAGGGTCAGTGTGTGGAAACCGTCCGAACCCGATTGTTCGCCGGGAACTTTCCAGTTGCAGGGCAGGGTGAAACGCTGCGGCGGGCCGAGCAGTTCGAGGCCGCGATTGGTGCGGCAAAACAGCTGGTCCATGTAATATTTGATGTCGCCCAGATACTCGTCGAACGAAGGTCCGTCGACATTCCAGGTGGCGAAAATCAGTCCGCCGTAAAGATGCACCCTGGCCTTCTTCAGACCCAGCGTCTTCTTGTCGACGTCATTGCCATGCATCTTCTCGCGTTCCACCGGCGCACCGATGAAATCGCCGTTCGGGCGGAAGGCCCAGCCGTGATAGATGCACTGGTGGACGCGCTTGTTGCCCGCTTCGCCAAGGCAAACGCGCATCCCGCGGTGCGGACAGACATTCAGGGAAACATGAACGTCCCCGTCTTGTCCGCGGGCCACGATGACGTTGTCTTCGGCCATGTCGCGAACGATGAAATCGCCGACTTCGGGAATTTCGCTTTCGTGACCCAGCAAAAGCCAGGTCTTGGCGAAGATTTTTTCCATCTCAAGCTTGTAGAGCTCTTCGTCGGTCATAACGCGGAGCGAAACCTCGTTGCTCTCACGAATGATCAGATCGTCGAGCGAGGTTCCGTCGCGCAACACGAGCTTTGATTTCTGGAGCATCGCAGCATTCTCTCCGTAGTGAACATTTTCTGATTGATTCGTTTTATACACATTGAATAATATCTGTTCAATATGTAAAAGGGCCTGAAAGACAAATCGAGGAGTTTGGAGAGGTCGATGTCTGGAAACGGTAAGCTCAAGGTCGTGATCAACAAGCCTGCATGCTGCGGCTATGGCGTCTGCGCGGAAATCTGCCCGGAAGTGTACAAACTCGACGAGCATGGCATCGTCTATGTCGATGACGAGATCGTGCCAGAGGGTCTGGAGGACAAGGCGCGCGAAGGGGCCGATGCCTGCCCGCAATCCGCATTGGCAGTGGTCGACGCCTGAGGGGAGAGCCTGAGGAGGGCCGGAGCGCATTCCTCTGCCTCCTTATCGAACCTCCCTATCGGTTGACAGGGCAGATATACCTTGGTCTCGGCGACGGTGGCCTTCAGTAAAGGGGGCGAGCGATGCGTGCCGAATTGAATCCGCTATTTTCACCATTCTCCTGCAGGTCGCTGGAACTGCGCAATCGCTTCGTAATGTCGCCCATGACGCGGCAATTCAGTCCCGATGGCATTCCCGGTGAAAAAGTCGCCGAATATTACGCGCGCCGCGCGGCCAGCGACGTCGGGTTGATCGTAACCGAAGGGGTCGGAATCGATCATCCTTCGGCCATCGGTGAGGGCAGCATGGGCGAAAAGGACATTCCTGTCCTGCATGGCGACGCCGCCCTGCAGGGCTGGCGCAATGTCGTTGACCGTGTGCACGAGGCCGGTGGCCGGATCGTGCCGCAATTGTGGCACATGGGCGCGGTGCGCAAGGACGCGAGTCCGCCCCATCCCGAAGTGCGCTCGCTCCATCCGGGGAACATGGATGAGGGCGATATCGCCGATGTCGCGGCTGCCTTCGCACGTAGTGCGGCCAATTCCAAGGAAGTGGGTTTTGACGGGATCGCGCTGCATGGCGCGCATGGCTATCTGCTCGACAGCTTCATGTGGGAGCAGATGAACAGCCGCAATGACGAATGGGGCGGCGACGTCGCTCGTCGAACGCGTTTCCCTGTCAAGGTCGTCGAGGCGGTGCGGGAAGCCGTTGGTCCCGACATGCCGATCTTCTTCCGCATATCGCAGTGGAAACTGCAGGATTACGATGCGCATCTTGCCGATAGGCCCGAAGGCCTTGGTGTCATCGTTAACGCCCTGGCCGAAGCCGGGGTCGATATTTTCGATGTCAGCACCCGGGTTTTCTCCCGCCCGGCGTTCGCCGGTTCCGACATGGGCCTCGCGGGTTGGATACGCCGCTTGTCCGGCCGCCCGACCATGACGGTCGGCGGCATCGGCTTCGACAAGGAACTGGCAGCCAGTTTCACGCAGCAGACCAGCGTTCTCGACAATCTGGACGAGGTTGTCCGCCGGTTCGAAGCAGGCGAATTCGACCTGGTGGCGATTGGTCGGGCCTTGCTGATGGACCCGCAATGGGTGGTAAAGGCCAAGGCAGGCGAGGCTTTCAAGCCCTTCGACATGTCTGCCTATGCGCGACTTGAGTGAAGCTGCGCGTCAGAAGGCTTCCGACGTGGCATAGATGTGCATGCGCGCTGCATTGGCGTTGCCCGTCTGCTCGCACATAAACCGGATCGCGCGGGCAATATCCTCGGCCTGCATTGCCGGTAGAAATTCGTCCCAGCCGGGCTGGCCCCTGGACTTTATGTCTTCGAAGATCTCGGTCGAAGTCGTACCGGGCGAGACCAGCCCGACCCGGACACCGGACCCGGCAAGCTCGACCCGCAGCACCTCGGTAAAGCGCTCCAGCGCCAGTTTCAGCCCGCCGTATATGCCGGTACCGGCTGCGGCGATGCCGGCGCCGATGCTCGACACGTTCACGATCTGGCCTGTTCCCTGCGCCTTCATATGGCGGGCGAACAGTATGCTGGCACGGACGACGGCCGAATAGTTCACCGCGATCATTTGGTCGAATTCGTCCAGATCGAAATCATCGTGGTGACTGGTGCGCAAGATCCCCGCATTGTTTACGAGGATGTCGACCTTGCCGAACGCTGCCAGCGCATGGTCCAGCAACGCGCTCGCGGACGACGGATCGGACAGGTCGAGCGCCATGAATTGCGCAGCCTCCCCGATTTCCTGCTGCAACGCTTTCAGCCGGTCCTGCCGCCGCGCCACCAGCAGAACCCGCGCTCCAGCCGATGCGAGAATATGAGCCGTCGCGGCCCCAATTCCCGCAGAGGCACCTGTCACTACAGCGACTTTTCCATCCAGCATTATGCCTAATCCCTCTCCGATCCGATGATTAACGCCGTGAAAGTGCGCCGCGCAATCTTCCAGCCATCGCTCGTCCGGACAATGAAGTCATCGTATGAGCCGATCCCGCGTTGCATCGGACCCTGCTTGTTTTCCGGGCTCAGCAGCGCATCGACATAGCTGGTTGCATTGGCACCGCCTTGGGCATGGGTAAGCTTGATATTGCTGATCCGGTGCAGCGTCGGGCCCAGCCGCGCATGGGCTTCCCGCATGTAATCGGTAAAGTCGGCGATATTCTGCCAGTTGCCAAAGTCGCCGTAATCGGCTTGGCAATCGGCGATGAAGCAGCTGCGGAACAAGTCCCAGTCCCGCAAGTCTATGGCGCTTGCATAGGCGATCAGGACAGCACTGATCGAGCGTTCGTCCTGGGCGCTGAGCCCGGTATCGATCCCGCAATTGATGTTCATGTTTTCTGCCTTTCCCCCAATTTCACGGCCACGACCGGATCACAAGATGTTCCGGTCCCAATATTCCGTCCGTGGCGGGCTGGTCAGCATGGCTGCCATCTGGTCCATCACGCCGCTTTGGGTCCGAAATGCGACATAGGCTTCATGGTCGGCCCGCGACGCCCATTCCTCGATAAAGATGACGCGATTGGGATCGTCGGCATTGTGGCGAATGCTGATATCGACAAAGCCCGGAAACGCCCTCGTTTCCTTCAGAGCTTCGGGGATCTGCTCGCAGAAATCCTCGACAAGTTCGGGCTTCAAGGCCAATTCCAGTGTCACGATGACTGTATCTTGCATGGCGCTTTCTCCGTTCGATCGCGTTATCGGCCGATCGGATAGAAAATCGATTTTTCGTGCTGATATTCGCGCAGCCAGCCGGGACCATATTCGCGCCCGATGCCGGATCGCTTGTATCCGCCGATGGGGGCGTCGCTCATCGTGCCCGTCCCGCCGTTCAGTGACACGCTGCCGGCCCTGATTTGCAAGGCCATCTCGTATCCCTTTGCGGCATCGGCTGTTTCGACCGCGCCATTCAGGCCATAGCGGGACTCGTTGGCTATGCGGATGGCCTCCTCGTCCGAGGAGAAGCCGATGATGCAGCCGACCGGTCCGAAAATCTCGTCCTGCGCGATGGCCATGTCGTTGGTCACGTCGTCGAACAGGGTCACTTCGGTGAAGAACCCCTTGTCGAGACCGGCAGGACGCCCTCCGCCACACACAAGGGTCGCACCGGCGGACTGTCCCAGCCCGATGAAATGCTCCACCTTGCTGCGCTGGCTTTCGCGGATCAGCGGGCCCATGCGGATCGAAGGGTCGGCCGGATTACCGATGCTGATCTGCGCGGCGACGGCAGCCGCGGTGGCGGCGAAAGCCGGACGCAAGCTTTCGTGCACAAGGAAACGTGTGGGAATGGCGCAGCCCTGACCGGCGTTGATCGAAATAAGCGTCGCGGCCATGGCGGCGGCGCGCTCGACATCGGCATCCTCGCGCACGATCAGCGCCGATTTGCCGCCCAGTTCCAGATGGACCTTCTTGAGAGTGGGCGCGGCCTGCCCCATGATCTGGGCGCCGACGCCTTCCGATCCGGTAAAGGTCACCATGTCGATCCGCTCGTCAGTGCAAAGCAACCGGCCTTCCTCGATCCCGCCGGTCACGATGTTGAGCACGCCCGGCGGCAGGCCGATCTCGTCCGCCACCTCGCCGAAGAGCAACGCCGAAAAAGGTGTGAACGGCGATGGCTTCAGCACCAGTGTGCAACCGGCGAGCAGGGCAGGGCCGATCTTCGCAAGATTGAGCAGGAACGGAAAATTATAGCCGGTTATAGCGGAAACGACGCCGATCGGCTCGCGCACCACCGTTGTTCCGCCGATCGAGCGTGGACCATCGGGGGCGAAAGGATTGGGTGTGATATCGATGGGCAGCCGTTCGGGGCGGTCGCGCCGGGCATGGCCGATCGCGGCTTCGAGCAATCGCAGCGGATTGTCGACCTGCATCAGCTGGGTCACGCCTGCGGCACAGCCGACTTCGGCTATGATCAGCTCGGCAATGCGGCCCTGTCTTGACCGGAGCGCGCGCGCCATCTTCTCGATCAAGTCGGCGCGCTCGTCCATCGACATGTTGGGCCACGGGCCGTGGTCAAAGGCTTCGCGGGCGGCGGCAATGGCCAGTTCGACCTGTTGTGCCGACGCGACGGGCGCATGGGCGAGGATTTCTTCGGTGGCGGGATTGATGACAGGCTCGGTGCCGGCCTCTGGCGCGTGCCAGCTTCCATCGACATAGAGCTTTGAAATATCGGTAAAAGCTGTGTTCATGGGTTTGTGTCCCTGCCGAGAATCATGTCTGCGGCGTTCATGGCGATGGCCATCGCCGGTGCATTGGTATTGCCCGAGACCAGCGTGGGCATGATCGAGGTGTCGCACACGCGCAGGCCGGTCACGCCTCGCACGCGCAATTGCGGATCGAGCACGCTCTCTGCTTCGACGCCCATCGCCGCCGTGCCGGCGATATGGAAAGACGTCCCGCCAAGCTGGAGCAGGTTGGCGAGGATATCGTCGTCCGAATGGATCTTCGCCGCAGGGCCGACCTCCTCGACGATCCATGGCGACAGCGCGTGCTGGCCGCCGAAACGGCGAATCCATTTGAACAGGGCCAGCGCCCTGTCGCGGTCCAGCTGTTTGCTGAAATGATTGGCATCCATTTGCGGCGGGGTAGCGGGATCGGCGGACCGGATATGCGTCGATCCGCGGCTCTCGGGCCGGGTGAAATAGCCCAGCAGGCGCATGCCGGGAAAATTGTCCAGCACGACCCTGCCGCGCGCATCCTGCTTCATGGTGACCATCATCGAACCGATCTGCGCATCGGGACGGTCGAGGTCCGGCGCAGTCTTGATGAACCCGCCGACCTCATGCGCGGCGTCGGTCATCGCTCCCCGGCGCAGCAACAGATATTGCAGGACAGAGGATATCAGCCCGACTCCGCTCAGCTTCTGGTTGGAACTGTGGCCACGGATGCGCCAGTCGATCGCGACATAGCGATGCTCGCGCAGGTTCTCCCCCACCAGCGGGCTATGCGCCGTGACCGTGATGCCCAGAGACTTCAGCCGCTGCGCATCGCCGATGCCGGAAAGCTCCAGCAAGCGGGGCGATTCGACCGCTCCGGCAGACAGGATGATTTCGCCCTCGCAGCCGATGGTCCTGCCTTCGACCACGATACCCACGGCGCGGGTGCCTTCGAAGGCAATCCTTTCGGCGGATTTGCCGGTCAGGATATAAAGGTTGGGCCGTTTGCAAGCCGGGTCGAGGAAAGCCCTCCCGGCAGAGAAGCGCTCTCCCTTCCACGTGGTGGTGGCCTGATATCCCATGCCCTGGTCCGCGACGACGTCAACCGCGTTCACATCGCTGACGGTCGGAACGCCCATTTCGGCGCCCGCGCGCAACATCGCATCGGTAACCGGATTGCCGTGCCTTGCCATCGAAATGCGCAATGGTCCGCCCGTGCCGCGCCACGCGGCCGCGCCCAGCGCGTGGTCCTCCAGCGCGACGAAATGCGGGCCCATGCGGTCCCAGCCCCACCCGTCGCAACCGGCCCTTTTCCAGTCGTCATAATCCTGCGGTGCGCCGCGCATGTAGACCATGCCGTTTACCGAACTGGAACCGCCTATGCCGCGCCCCTTCAGCCATGTTTCCTCGGGCTGGTTGCCAGCCGGAGTGACGCCATAGGCGAAGACGTGTGGATTGGCCGGATCGAGCAATTTGCCCACACCGCGCGGCATGCGGATCAGCGGGCTCTTGTCATCTGGGCCGCATTCGATGAGCAGCACCCTGTTGGCAGGGTTCGCGCTCAGCCTGTTGGCAAGGACGCAGCCCGACGAGCCGGCACCGACCACGATGTAATCGAATGACATCTCGTCCATCATGGCAAGCGCGCGATTCATTTTCTCTCCCGTCGATCAGGGATGTGTCGCGCCTGGGTGCCAGCCTCTGTCCTACCCGTTGACAGGTTGGCGCTTTTTTTGCGCGCCTAACTTGGCGTGAAACGAGAAAAGACAAAGAGAGGAACGTGCGAATGGGTGATCCGACGCCGCAGCAATTGATCGACGAGGCGGGACTGGACGCGGACATGGCCGCCGGTGTCATGCCCGGCCTTTCCGCAGCACTGACGGCCCTTAGCGAGGAAAGCGGACTTTCCGAGGCCGGTCATCAGCGAGCCCTTGCGCAGTTTCGCGACAATCTGGCGCGCCTTGCCGCCATTGCGGCTGACCGCAGGGCGCATCCGGAGATCGCCGATGTCGAGATTGTGTGCCCGGTTTTCATTCTGGGCCTTCCGCGCTGCGGAACGTCGATCCTTCACGCGCTGATCGGGGCGGACCCGCAGATCCGCACTCCGTTGCAATGGGAGGTTGCCGCGCCATCGCCGCCGCCCGATGCCGCGACCTTCGATACCGATGCGCGCGCGGACGGGTTCGACGCCTATGTGCGGGAGAATTTCACCGGCGCCTGGGCTGATGTGCTGAAGGCGCATCCGATCGGATCGCGCATACCGCAGGAATGCGGCATGATCCTTGAGACTGCGTTTCAGGGGATCAACCCGACAATGCTGTTCCGCTTGCCGTCCTATTACGACTGGTATCGCAAGGCGGATACGCGTTTCGGCTATGGCGTGCACAAGATGTGGCTGCAGCATCTGGCATGGAAGAACCCGCGCAAGCGCTGGGTGTTGAAGGTGCAGGAACATGCGCACCACCTTGCCGAACTGCTTTCTGTCTATCCGGACGCGGTGCTGGTGCAGCCGCATCGTGATCCGGTTACGGTCATGGCGTCGATCTCGCGCCTGATTGAAGTGATCCGATGCGTATCTTTCGACCAGATCGACCGTGACGAACTGGGGCAGGAATTGCTGCACCTGTGGCACGACGGGCAGGCTGCAGCGCTTGCATGGCGTGAGGTCAATCCGCAGGTGGAGGTTCTAGACCTTGCCTTTCGCGACCTCATCGCCGACCCGGTTGAGGCGGTACGCAAGGTCTATGACCATGCCGATATCGATTTCACGGGCAGGACCGAGGAAGCGGTATCGCGCTGGTGGCGTGAGCATCCTGCGGACAAGCACGGGCAGCACCGCTATGAGCTGGCGGACTATGGCCTGACGCGCGAGCAGGTCGAGGGCGTTTATGCCGATTACATTTCTGCCTACAGGCCATATCTGTGAGCCGCTGGGCCGATTATCTGGCGCAGCTTTCCTCGGTAGAGGACGTGCTTGCCATGCTTCCGGCCAAGGCTAATCCGGCTGATGTCGCCGAAGCGGAGCGCATGCTTTTCATGGCGCTCGCTTCGGGTTGGTTGACCGCCTTTGCGAATCGCGACAATCCCGATTTCGTTCCGGCGGTCGGCACCCATTTCAACCTTGTCGGCACCAATCCCGATTTCATTTACGCGGCGGCCTCCATCGATGGCGATGGCAGCTACCTGCTAACGGGCGAGCGCGGTGAAAGCCTTTTCGTGCAGATGGATATCACGGCAGGCGGCCTAGGCGTGATGGATGCGTTGGGGCCATCGCTGGGGACGGTCGATTTCGACGATCTTGCGGTGGATGGGGAAGGGCGCTTTTCCCTGATGTTGAGCCATGAACGGCCTGCGGGCTGGAGCGGCGACTGGCGTCATCTCGATCGCTCGGCTCGATCGCTCTCCCTCCGTCAGGCCAGCTATGACTGGGGTGCGGAAAGGGAAGCGCGAATTGCCATTGAACGGACCGACATCGCCCATTCTCCCCGTCGGTGGACGCAAAGGGAAATCGGCGAGCGGCTGATGGCGCTATGCGGGTATCCCAAGCGGATCGGGACCATGTCCCTGGGCTTTATTGCTGCGCAACAACAAAAGGGTTTGTGGAACGCGGTCGAACATGACGACTGGGCGGGACGCGGCGGCGTTGAGGGGCAGCATTATTACCAGGGCCTGTTCCGGCTAGAACCTGGTAGCGCCCTGTTGCTGGAAAGCGCATTGCCCGATGCGGTGCGCTACTGGAACGTGCAATTGAACGACATGCGCTGGAACACGATCGATTGGATGAACCGTCAGTCGAGCCTGAATGGCGGGCAGGCGAGCATCGATGCCGATGGCAGGTTTCGCGCAGTGATCGCCTTGGATGATCCGGGCATCGCCAACTGGCTGGACCCGGGCGGTTATTCGGAAGGCTCGATCATGCTGCGCTGGAGCGGGGCGAGCAGTGGGCCGGAGCCGAGCCTGACCGTCGTTCCCCTCGACAAGCTTGATGCGCGGCTGCCTCCGGAGACGATACGGATTTCGCCAGCGGAAAGGCAAGAGGCCCTGCGCGCGCGCCGCCGTTCCGTGCAGATGCGCCGCCGTTGGTAGCAGAGCGCCGTCAGGCCGAGCCGAGCTTCTCCGCGCCGCCCGTCAGCACATCGTCGCCCATGCGCGCACGGGCCTGTTCCTCGTCCGCAAGGCCTTGGGCGGTGGGGTGCTGGACATCGTCCTTCGTCAACCTGCCGGTCAGCCTGTCCCAATGCGTGACCAGCAGGTCGTCGCGTTCGACGAGGTCTGACAGCGCAAGTTCCGGCGCGTCTTTCCAACCTGCCAGCTGTCGGAGGAATTGACCTTGTAGATGCCGACATAACGATATCGCGGCGTGGTGGGGATCATCTGTCCATGGCTGCGAAACGCCAGCAGGGCTGCGCTGTGAACGCCCGGACGGCGCACGGCGGCAGGCAGATAGCTGTCGGCATACCATTCGTGCAATTCGGCGTCCTTGCCCGGTGCGGCATTGAACTGTTCGAACACGACGCCGCCCGAATGTTCGATTTCGGGGTCGTTGTTCCGGAATGCCAGCGGATAATAGTGATAATCCTCAAGCACGCTGTCATCGATGGCGGTGGTGACCATCATGCGGCTGGTCAGCGCATTCTCCCAATGCTCGCGCGAGAAACGTTCGGGATCGAATACATCGTAAAGGGCGAAATACTGCCAGTCATATTCCGGCGGGATGTCCATCGGCTGATGCGGACTGCGGCTAAAACGCTGCGCGGTGACAGAGCCGCGGAATCGCAGTGCATCGCGGATGTGGATGTTGGTGTACCAGTCGTCGAGGTCAGCCTCGCGCCCCGGACGCGCCTTGGTCAGTACGACGAGGACCGCTTCGATCATGCCTGCTATCCGCCAACGCGGGTAAAGGGCATGTGCGGCGCGCCCATCGTTTCGCGATAGGAAATCGGCTGCTTCCCGTCGAGATCGCTGACTCCGTAACGCGCGCCCATTTCGGCCCCGATCAGCGCCTGCCCGGTGAAGGACATTATCCTGGGGTCGGCGTACAGGGCTTGCAGTACGCGCGCGGCGAATTCGGGCGTCTCCCATTGGGGAAGGCTTTCGCGCATGTCGGGGGGCAGCATGTCGGCAGGCATGGCTTTCACCGCATCGGTCAGGATGAAGCCCGGCCAATAGGAAATTGCGGCCACGCCGTGCGGGGCAAGGTCCACTGCCATGTCGGCCATCATCTTGTCGGTTCCGGCCTTGGCCGCGCCATAGGCGGCCCCGTGGAAATAGGACACCGCGCCATAAAATGAAATGCTCGCGATCAGGCCCTTGCCCGCCTTGGCCATCATCGGTGCCGCATGCCACGAAGCGACATAGTTGGAGCGCAGGCCGACATCGATCATATCGACAAGGTGCAAAGGCTTTTCCCAGAACGGACCGGGCGCGATCAGGTCCATCGCATGCACCGCCGCGGCATTGTTGACCAATATTTCGATCCGGCCTGCTTCGTGCTCGATCCGGGCGAAGGCACTGGCGACCGATGCGTCGTCGGCATGGTCGCATGCGATGGCAATCGGCTTGCCGCCGCGGTCCGCGATTTCGCCGGACACCGCCGCCAGATCCGCCTCGTTCCGGCCCGTCACCACCACGGTAGCGCCATCGGCTCCGAACTCGCGGGCGATACCCCGGCCAAGGCCCCTTGTTGCTCCGGTAACGACTGCGACAATGCTCATTTTTTCTCCCCCTGTACCCGAGTGCCCTGCGGCAACGCATAGGCAATCAGCTCGTTGCTATATCCCGACAATATGCCGCCATGTCCGCCGGCGGCGATCACAACGAATTGCCGACCGGACCGGTCGGACCAGTAGGTCATGGGCGTGGCATTGCCGCCCGCCGGTAGTCGTCCATGCCAAAGCTCCTTGCCCGACCGAAGTTCATAGGCGCGGATCATGTGTTCCTGCGTGGCACCGATGAAGGCCAGTCCGCTGCCCGTGACCACGCCGCCGCCGATATTGGGCACGCCCATCGGGATCGGTATGCCAAGCGGCATCATCAGCGGGCCGCTATCGCGCGCCGTGCCGAACGGCTTTTGCCAAAGCAGCTTGCCCGAAACGAGGTCGACAGCGCTGACGAGCCCGTAGGGCGGCTCTGTACAGGGCGCGACGAGCAGGGACAGGAACGGCGCAACCGAGGCTGCATAGGGTGTCCCCGTTTGTGCCACGGGCCCTGCAACGTTTTCGTAACTTGGGACCGCAACGGGCTTCAGGCCGATCCTGTCGGCTTCTTCGCGCGGTATCAGGCGGTTGTAGTTCAGGACATGCGACGAATTCACGAATGCGATGCCCCGCACCGGATCGACAGCGATGCTGCCCCAGTTGTTGCCGCCCAGAGAGCCCGGCCAGATGATCGACGCGCGGTCGGTCTCGATCGGAGTCATGTGCCCGTCGAAACGCGCCTGCCGGAACTTCAGGCGACACCATGCCTGATCTACCAGCGCCATGCCCCACATGCTGCGCTCGCTTGGCCGCGGCCCTTCGAAACTGGGCAGGCCGACCGAGAACGGCTGCGTGGGCGACGCGCGGTCGCCATCTGCCTTCGAAGGCGTCACCGGCAATTCGGCAACCTCGGCGATGGGCTCTCCCGTGCGGCGGTCTAGCATGAACAGCTCGCCCCGCTTCGTCGGCTGCAGCAGGGCGGGGCGGCCGTCGGGCAGATCGAACAGGACAGGCTGTGATCCGACATCGTAGTCCCAGATATCGTGATGGGCCGTCTGGAAATGCCAGCGCGGCCGGCCGGTTTCAGCATCCAGCGCAACTACGCTGGTCGAGTATCTCTCCATTTCCGGCGTGCGGTGCAGCCCCGTATAATCCGGGGTGGCATTGCCCATCGGTACATAGACCATGCCCAGCTCTTCATCGGCGCTCATCACGCTCCAGCTGTTGGGCGTACCTGGGGTATAGGTCTCGCCCGGCGCAGGCTCGCCCATCCGGTCGGGGGCGCCCATGTCCCATGCCCATGCCAGCTTTCCGGTGATGGCATCATAGGCGCGGATCACGCCTGAAGGCTCGCCGACCATCTGGCCGTCGGTGACCCAACCGCCGATCACCAGCTTCCCCGAAACGAGCGTGGGCGGTGAGGAAACGTGGTAGTAGCCCGGCGGGGCCTTGCTCATGCCGCGTAGCAGATCGACTTCACCTTCTTTGCCAAAATCGGTGCAGGGCTGCCCTGTCTGCGCGTCGAGGGCGATCAGGCGGCTGTCGATAGTCGCGGTGTAGATCCGCGCGGCACAGCTTTCGCCGGCTGCCGCATCGGGCGCCGCGAAGTAAGTGACGCCCCTGCATGTCTGGCCGAAAACCCCGGTCGCGTCGGCATGGGCTTCAAAGCGCCAGATCTGCTTACCGCTTTCGGGATCGAGGGCGATGACGTCATTATAGCCGGTGCAGACATACAGCCGGTCGTCAACCATCAGCGGGGTTGCCTGAAAAGGCGCGGGCTGACCGTTCGGTTCTCGCCCGGTCGAATAGCGCCACACCTCTTGCAGCGCACCGACATTGGCAGGGGTGATCTGGTCAAGGGGCGAAAAGCGGCGTCCTGCCTGCAGATTCCCGTAATGATGCCATTCGCCGTCGCGCGCAGATGCGGGCGCTCCGGCCAGACCGGCAAGATCGGTGCCGCCGGTGATACGGTCGTTCCAGAAAGTCCACGAAAGCCCCGCAAGCAGACCCAGAAGCGCTACGCCCAACAGTCCGCCGCTGATCCGCGTGACGGGGACGACGCCCAGCGATCGCCGCACCCATGGGGTAAGCAGCCAGATGCCGATGACCGTAAGCAAGCCCATCCGGCCCAGCAGTGGCCAGAAGGCGAAGCCCGCTTCCCAAACCGACCATGCCAGCGAAAGGGTCCATATGGCGGCATAGACATAAAGCGCTCTTGCCGATTGACGCCAAAGCAATCCGGCGACGGCAATGAATGCCAGACTGCCAGCCACATAATATGGCGAACCGCCCGCCAGCAGAAGTTGTGCGCCGATCCAGATCAGACTGATGCCCAGAAGCAGCACCAGTATTGCCAGCAAACGATTTAACCAGGTCACCTCGTTGCAATCTCACTTTTATGCGGATCAGGGCACAAGTGCACTGGGGCCACCGAACGCCATGCGTGCGATCACGGCGGGGGCGATATTGATCGCTAGGAAAGTCACCTGAAAAAGCAATACCATGCCCCACAGCCGAGCCCATTCCCGGCCGAGGCCGGCGGGCTTGGTCGCTGCGCCAAGGCGAACCTCATGCGCCATGAATCCTTGTTGATCGCGATCGGCAAGCATCCCGACGAACCAGCCAGCCCACAGACCGATGAGCAGGGGGAAAACGAGCGGCAACCGTCCCTGTTCGCTTTCCAGCGCTGGTCCCACCACCGAATCATAGGTCCACCAGCCGTTGGCGACTGAACTGCCCTCGACATAGATCTGATAGGCAAGGAAGAGCGGAAACGCGGTCATGAACGATAGCGCATAGGCCGATCGAGCAGGGAATTTGCGCTTGAGGAACAGCACCAGCGAGGTCAGCAAGGGAATCGAGACGGCAAACCACCATCCCCAGCTGAACGGCATGAACAGCGGCTTCACCGGCGTCGTATAGGCCATCTCGCCCCAGAATGGCAGGCGCGCGAATTGGGGGTTCCATGCGACATAGGCGCCCCAGTCACCGAAAAATTCCTGCCAGAAACCGCTTGAGGCTGCGATCAGCATCAGACCGAAAAGCGGGATGCGGCGGTTCTTCACCGCAAGCGCCGCGGCCGCCAGAAGCAGCGCACTCCACAGATAGATGCTGCCGGTTTCCATCACCCATGGATTGACGGGGTCGCCCATCGTCTGGGCGGCGAGCGCCTCAGGACTCATCGCGCCATTGCCTTGATGTGTTCGGGAAGGTTGTGGTTGTAGCATTTCTTTTCGTAGAGGCCGGAAATGCGCCAGCCGTTCTGGGTGCGGCGGAACTGGTGGATGTACCACAGGCCGAAGAAGATTGTCTGGGGCTGCCCATCATCGCCGGGAACGACCATCGGGTTTGTGCAGACCGACCGCGTTTCGCAGCGATCACCGTCAAAGCTGTATTGCGTGGTCGAAACCGCATGCTGCGACATCGGCACGGGCCCAAGACTGGCTGCGAGGAACGACTTGATATCGGCCAGCGAACCTTTCACGCCGACCATTTCGCTATAGTCGATTACGGCATCATCGGTGAAATAGCCGTCAAGGGCATCGAAGTCCTTGTTGTCCACGGCATAGCAATATCCCACCATCAGGTCCTGAATCTCGAACCTGTCCGACATTTCTTCGATCGAAAGCACGGCAGTCTCCCTTCTGTCCGCTTATGCCACATGAATGTGCGGGTAATCGCCGGTCTGTTCCTGCCGATTGGTAGGTTGCAGACCGCAGCATGGAATTGAAAAGGGCCGCGATCGATGGCCGTATCCCTCTTCGGGCCTGGTCAGACGTATCCCTACGCTGCAAGATCGCAGCTCGACATAATGGAGAGTTTTTATGGCTGGACGGATCCCGCCCTTCACACTGGATGATTTCAAGCTTTCGCCCGAAAAGCGTGCCGAGATTTGCGAAGGCCTGACCGAACGTCAAACGTTCATGGTCAACCAGTGGATGAACCTGCACGACAAGCTGAACGTAGGCGACTGGTCCGGATTCGACGAGTTCATGGACAAGGACAAGATGACCTACGACAATCCGAACCGGCCCGATCTGGGGACGTTCGAAGAGTGGAACAGCTCGCCCCGCGCGCTTTTCACTACGTTCCCGCCGTCGGTCTACCGCACGCTCAAAGCATGGGGCCGTGGCGACGACGAGATCTGCGTCCTGTGCCACCACCACGGCAAGCACACGGGCGGCCCCTACATGGGTGTTCAGCCGACAGGCAATCAGCTCGACGTGCTCTGGTTCAGCTGGATCAAGTTCGACGGCGACAAGATCGTGCACATCTATTCCATCTCGGACGTGCTTTCGATGCTGATCGACCTTGAAGTGATCGAGGCTCCGCAGCCGGTCGATCCCTACAAGTAAGGCAGCGCCAGTCATGACGCGAAAGGGGGGCAATTCTGCCCTCCTTTTTCGCGTCATAGCGCGACCGGCCGCGTCGCTGGGTTAGAGGCTGAAACCGCCATCCACGATGATCGTCTGGCCAGTAATATACGACGCCCGGTCCGAGGCGAGGAAGCGAACCGCTTCAGCCACGTCCTCACCGTTGCCAAAGCGGCGCAGGGCGATCGTCTTCTTCTGCTGTTCCCAGATTTCAGGCGTGTAGAGCCTCTTGACCAATTCTGCGCCAAGGCCGGCGTCGATGATTCCGGGCGCCACCATATTGGCGCGGATACCAAACTTGCCTTCTTCCTTGGCGATTGCGCGGCCCAGCGCTTCCATGCCTGCCTTGGGAACCGAAGATAGCGCATCGCCGGGCGGGAAGGTGTAGTTTGCGACCGACACAACGATCACGAAATTACCGCTTCCTTGCTGGCGGAACACGGGCAGTGCTGCTGCAACGACGCGCATCAGGCCGAGCAATTCGGTCTCGATCACCTCGCGCCACTGGGGTTCCTCAATCCGGCTGACGAAAGGCTGTTCGATGGCGACACCCGATGCGAATACCACCGCATCGATCCGCCCAAAATGATCACTCGCCGCCGCGACGGCCGAACTCACGGACACAGGCTCGGTCAGGTCGCACGGCACCGGCCAGCCCTCGCAGAATTCCGGCAATTGAGTGGCAAGCTCTTCAGCGGCCGATTTGTTCGAGCGATAGGAAAGCGCAATCCCATCAAAATCCTGCGCAAGTGCGTGCGCGCAGGCCCGGCCGAGGCCACCGGTCGCGCCGATGACGAATGCTGTCCTCCCGCTCATCCGGCGGCATCCGCAGAAACGCGAGCCAGCTGATCGAGCAGTTTTGCTGCGAATTCGTCATTGCGGTCGGCGGTGAACATGTGGCCCACGCCTTTCGTGATCAGCACTTCAAGCTGGGGAGCAAGCTTCTGGAAACGCGCTGTATTATCGTCATGAACCAAGTGGCTTAGTTCCGCACGGACCATGACGACAGGCGAAGAAACGCGTGCCGCCGCTGCGAGTACCGCCTCGTTCTCACTGGCGGGGTGGAGGAATTCGTCCTTGCCGGTCGCAGGGTCCCAGTGCCAGTGCCATCGCCCGGCAGGATCCTGCCTCATGGAACGGCCAAGGCGCGATGCATCGTCGATGCGGGGTTGCTCCAGATGGAGGGCCAGTGCGTCTGCAGCCGCATCGAGACTTGGATAGCCATCCGCTCCCTCGGCAAAGAATCGGCGGATTCCGTCAATCGCGTGATTGGGCATGTCCGGCGCGACATCGGCCAGCATGATCAGCCGCACTTTTTCGGGATGGCGCGATCCGGCGATCAGCGAGGCCTGCCCTCCACGAGACGCGCCGACGAGCACTACGTGATGGTCGAACTGATCGAGCAGGCTTCCGACATCTCGGGCAAATGCGTCGACATGATAATCGCCATCCGCCGCCCAGTCGCTTTCGCCATGGCCGCGCAGGTCGAACGCAATACCGTAATAGCCCGCCTCGCCAACCTTGCGGGCAGAGCCCCGCCATGAGCTGCGGCTTTGGCCTCCGCCATGGAAAAAGAGGACGGGCGGAGCCTGCGGGTCGCCAAAGGCTTCACCCGCAAGCTCCAGGCCGTCCCCCTGATATCTGACTTTCGTGCCGTACAACTTAGGCGGATACAGGCACGGTTTCGGCGTGGCTCGGGTGTTCACCGGGTCCCTTGTAGGTGAACTTGCCGGGCGCATGGTGCCATTTGCCGTCATCGCGGCTTTCATACGGGGATGCCACTTCGATCAGGCAGCCATGGGTGCTCTTGGGGCCCACCCAGCTCCACTTCTGCCAGGTCATGTCGGGATCGTTGAACGTTTCGCCGTCTCCGGGAAGATGCAGGCCTTCGGCCTTCATTTTTTCCATGGCGGCGGGGACATCATCGGTGCTGAAGCACAGATGGTGGACATGCTCACCAACCTTGTCGAGCCGCTTGCCGAGCGGAGTTCCGGGTGCGGGCTGGATGAACTGGATCTCGGTCGAATATTCATTGACGAAGGTGGCCCATTTCATGCCGGCATCGTCGCCGCTCGAAAATTCGTCATATTTCACGATCGGCTTTTCAAGCGATTGCGGATCGAGCACGCGAAGGATTTTCGTCCAGTCCTCGATCGCCTGATCGAGGTCGCGGACGACCATGCATACATGGGCAAAGGGACCGCTGGGCATTGTTGTTCTCCTTGAATTAGATCAAAATCGTGGCGGTGCCGGCGTTGACAGTGCCGCGCCCGTCCACATCGAGCTTGAGATCGCAGGTGACGCGATTGCCTTCGACAGAGGTTACCTCGCCCGAAGCAATGACGCGGTCGCCTTCGTAGACATTGTCGAGAAAACGCGAATCCATCGTCTCGATCCGGCAACCGGGAAAGGCCGTCATCAGCATGTTCATCATATAGGCAACGTTGATCGGACCCTGATTGATCCGCTTGTTACCAAGCCCTTTGGCCTTCACGACCTCTACATCGAGGTGGATCGGGTTGGGGTCGGCAAGAAATACCGACCAATCGCGCATGGCGTCAGGGCTGACCGTTTCGATCACGAAGGGAGGAAGCGTGTATCCCGCCTTGATGTCTGCTGAAACGCTCATGCGGCAAGCTCCTTGCGCGGCAGGACCCAGACATTGTCCGTTTCCAGGACGGCATCGCCGCCTGCAGCCGGATGCAGGCGAAGGCGATAGGTGAGGACGTCCATCACGCCCAGCTTGCGGCTCTTCTTGCGCACGAGGCTGAGGATTTCGCCGGTAACCCGATAATCCTGCCCGACCATAAGCTGTCCTGCAAAGCGAACACCGGACGAACCCATCATCGGGCCGTCTTCCACGTCGAATTCGCAAGTCTCGCACACGCCGCCCACGGTCTTGCCCATGGCGACCTGCGTGGCGATGTAGTAATAGATCGGATGCGCACTGCCGTCAGTCGCGGGCTGCACGCCCGTCGACCGGCATAGCGCCGCATTCTCGTCCGCGGCGATCGAGAATATCGCAGTTCCATCCAGCGAAGTGCCAGCGACATCGGGGGCAGGGGGAAATTCTTCCATTTGCTCCATCCTCAGAACGACCGGGGAAGGCCGAGATTCTCGGCGATCGAATTGCGCACCATCTCGTTCGAAATGGGCGTCATGCGCAGGATGCGGTGGTCGCGCCAGTAACGCTGCATGTCGGTTTCGGCCGAATAGCCCATGCCGCCCATGATCTGGATACCCATGTCGGCGGCCTTTACCGCGTTTTCCGTGGCGACCATCTTCAGCATGTTCGCTTCATTGCCGCACGGTATGCCGTTGGATTGCATCCATGCGACATTATACAGCAACAATTCGGTCAACTTTTGCGATGTAGCTATATCCGCGACATAATGCTGCAGGATCTGGAAGCGACCGATCACGCCGCCAAATGCCTTACGTTGCATCATGTAATCCAGCGCATCTTCCAGCACGCCGTCGATCGCGCCGAGACATTGTGCGCCTACCATGATGCGCTCATTGTTAAGGCTGGGCAGCATCGCGCTCCATGCGTTCCCGGGTTCGCCCAGAACGTCCTCATCCGGAACGAAAACGTCCTCGTAATGAACCTCGCAACTGCCCATTGCGCGCATACCTAGCTTGGGCAGGAGGCTTGCCGTGATCCCCGGCGACTTTGCGTCGACGAACAGAGCGATCAGGCCGTGATGTTTTTTTTCTGCGTTGCGGTCACTCCGGGCAAGTACAAGCAAGCGATCGGCGACCTTCGCAGCCGTAGTCCACATTTTCGCACCGTTGAGTTTCCAACCGCCATCGACCTTATCGGCAAAAGTCTTCATCGCGCCCAGCACGTCGGTTCCGCCATCGGGTTCGGTCATCGAGATCGATACGCGGAGATTGCCGGCCGCCATTTCTGGCAACCAACGCTGCTTCTGCTCTTCATTTCCGGCAATCGCGATCGAATGGGCACCCCCAAACGAAGTGAGACCCCAGACCCATAACAGGCCTCCGGCAGTACGAGACATTTCGCGGGCGAAGATCATCTGCATCACAACATCGCCACCAAGGCCGCCGTATTCCTCGGGAATGCCGACGCCAAAGAATCCTTCTGCTTTCAACTTTTCCCAGATCTCGAAGGGATAGTTCTGCTCATCTGCCTCAAGCTTGCGCATGAGATCTTTGGGCAACTCCGCATCGACCCAACGTCTTACGACATCGCGAAACGCGATTTGCTCTTCGGTGAGATTGAAATCCATGCTTACCTCGTGCTTCGCATCGCCACGACTGAAACCTATCGAACGGCGGGTTAGATCGACAGTCCGCCCTCGACAGGCAGAACGGAACCGGTAACGTAGGAGCCTGCGGGGGAGGCCAGATAAATCGCTGCACCCGCCATGTCTTCCGCCAAGCCGGTTCGACCGCGCGGCACCATGGATTCGACCATCTTGCGCATCGCATCATCGGTGATCACGGTCATGTCGCTTTCGAAGAATCCCGGCGCGATGGCATTCACGGTGATATTGTCCGAGGCGAGGTTTTTGGCGAGCGACTTGGTCAGCCAGTGGATCGCGCCCTTCGATGCCTGATAGGCATAGACTTCGCGCGGGCCGACTTTGAGCGCGCCGACCGACCCGATATTGATCACGCTGGCCGGTCGTTGTGCGCTGCCCCCCGCACGCAGCAGCGGCAACAGCTTCTGCAACAGAAAGAAAGGGCTCTTCAGGTTGAGGTCGAGGACGCCGTCCCAATCGGATTCCGTAAATTCGTCGATCGCGGCGTCGGACAGAGTGCCTGCGTTGTTGACGAGTACATGCAAAGCTTTCTCGCGGCCCGAAAGCTCGGCTACCAGCGCCTTGATGCCGTCGATGGTCGAGATATCGGCAGCGATGCCGATGACGTCGCCGGGGATATCGTCGGCCACGGCAGCGACCTTTTCCGCGTTTCGAGCACAGATATAGACCCGCGCACCCGCTGCGGCGAGGCCTACGGCGATCATCCGGCCGATTCCGGCGCTGCCGCCGGTGACCAGTGCGACACGGCCTTTTACCGAAAACAGCTTGGCGGCATCGATCATCCCACGATCTCCAACATCATGTCGGCAAGCCCTTCGGGATCGCCTACGTTGAATGCATGGTCGCCCGGATGCTTGTGCATCGTCCAGCCAAGCTTTTCGGCCCGTTCGTGCATCATGCCCATGATTGTGTGTTCGGCAGCGATATAATCCACCGCATGGGTGATCGATTCCGCGCCGACGGGAATGACGCAGCTGGTGGCGCGCATTGGCTGGTCAGACAGGTGGTCCAGCAGCCATTTCTCGCGATTGCGATCCATCATGTGCGGATGGTCCTTGGCCATCGCGCGCTGTTGTTCATGTACGCCCGAGCCCATCGGACCCTCTCCGCCATCCAGCATGGCATCCAGTCCGGCGGCTTCCTCTTCGCTCGCGAAACCCATCATCGATGCGATGCGTTCACCCGCGTGGGGCACGATCGCGTCGAGATAGATGACGCGTCGAACGCGGTCGCCCGCCTGCGCCAGCACGCCTGGCGCGACGGTGCCGGCATAGGAATGCGCAACCAGGATGACGTCCGACAGATCTTCATACTTAAGGACGTTCACGATGTCGGTCACATGGACCGCATTGCCGACGTCGCGGCCGATCAGATGTTCCCGTTCGCCAAATCCGGTGAAGGTGGGGGTGAATACCGTGTGCCCCTTGGACTCAAGCGCATCCCGCATGAATTTCCACGTCCAGCCGCCCATGCCGCCGCCATGCATCAGAAGAAAAACAGCCATTATTCGGGCGCTCCGGGTTCAAGGTTGAGGACGAGTTCGGGGGGCACGTCAGGGCCCCACAGGTAAAAGCTGTCATCCGGCGAGTGCTGGGCCGCGGGCCATTCGCAGTCTGCCGGGATGAAATCGATATCGGCCGAAAACTCGGCATAGCTGCCCCACGGGTCGCGGGCATAATAGAAGTAGTTGCCGCCAAGAACGTGGCGACCCACACCCCAGCCTTCCTTGTAACCGGCGCGCATCATCTGCGCCGATCCAAGGCCCACTTCCTGGAACGAACCGACATCCCAGCTGCTGTGGTGCATGCCGCGATGCGTCGATCCGACCAGGGCAAGCAGGTGATGGTCGCTGCCATGCGGGCCGTGCAGGAACGCGACAACCGGGCCGCTGCCGTCGGACAGGCGCAGGCCGAGATTTTCCTCGTACCATTGGGTCGCCGCCATCACATCCGATGTAAAGATAGCGAAATGGGAGAGATTGCGCGGCTTGGTTTTGGGCGCTTTCGAATTGAAAATGGCGCCCGACTCGCCAGCAGCAGACGAAGTCGTCTGAAACTGCGTCTTTGCATCGGGCGAACATTTTTCGGCGACCGCAAGGTGAATCGGCATGTCGTCGAAGCCAAGGATCCAAGTGCCGCAGTTAGGCGCCTTTGCGGACGCTTCGATGCGCTTCACGCCGTTCTCATCCAACCGGGCGAGCAGCGGCGCTTCGTCTTCTTCGTACACCCCGAAGCTGATGTAGCGCAGCTGCTTCACTGGACCTTCGACGATCCGCGCCCAGCACTGGTCGTGGCCAAAGGTATAGAGTTCCAACCCGGCATCGGTCTCGCGCACGTCAAGCCCGAATGCGGTGTAGAAGTCCTTTGCCACAGCCAGATCGGGCACCTGGAGGCCGAAATGGTCGATCGAATGCACGCCAAGCGCACCTGCGCGTTTTTGCGCCATTTATCTCTCCCGTTACAGTCGAGCTTCAGCTCATTCTGCGACGACACGATTGCTAAGCAATCCGATGCCTTCGATCTCCACTTCGCAAATGTCGCCCGCCTTCATCCAGACCTGCGGATCGCGCGCCACGCCGACACCGCCGGGGGTGCCCATCACCAGCACATCCCCTGGTTCAAGTGTCATGAACGTGGACAGCAGATGGATGGTATTGGCGACGGTGAAGATCAGATTGCCGGTGTTGGATGATTGCATGACATTGCCATTCACCCGGCATTCGATCTTCAGTCCAGAAGCGCCTGCAGGGACTTCATCGGGCGTGACCAGCCACGGGCCGAAAGCGCCGGTGTCGTCGAAGTTTTTGCCCGCGGTCCACTGCGGCGTGCGCATCTGGTAGTCGCGCAGGGAGGCATCGTTGAAGACCGAATATCCGGCCACGTGATCTAGCGCATCGGCTTCGGAAATGTTCTTGCCGCCCTTGGAAAGGACGACCGCCAGTTCGGCCTCCCAGTCAAGCTGGCTTGAGATTTTCGGCAGGATAATGGGCGCGCCGTGGCCCATCAGGCTGGACGGGAAGCGGCCGAACAGCACGGGAAAATCAGGAATGTCGAAGCCAGATTCTTCCGCGTGGTCGCGATAGTTGAGGCCCATGCAGACGATCTTAGAAGGCCGTGTGACCGGGGGAAGAAAGTTCAGCAATGCTTCATCGACGACTTCGCCGTCTGCCGCGGCCTTGCCGGCCGCCGCCAACGATCCTTCCGCGATCTTTGCGTCGAGGTCGGCCAGTTCGCTGTCCCAGACAACCCTGATCTCGCCATCGGCCTTGGCGGCGAGGCCGATCCGGCCGTCCTTGCTTACTCTTGCAATGCGCATTTCAATCTCCAATCCTGAATTTACTCGCTGGCCTTTTGGCCGGTTCCGCCACCCGTGGCGGGCATAAGGTTGATGCTCATTCCGCCATCCACCAGAATATCGATGCCGGAAATGTGACCCGCTTGCGGTTCAAGCAGAAAGATAATCGCATTGGCCACGTCCTCGGCCATTCCCAGCTTACCAAGCGGAATCATCGATTCGCGCTGTGCCCGGCGCTGGGGGTCGTCATAGCCAGCCTGCGTCATTGGCGTGTAGGTCGGCCCCGGCGACACCGTGTTGCAGCGAATGCCGTCCGGCCCCCATTCCAGCGCGCATTGCCGCATCAGCATCAGCAGCGCGGCCTTGCTCGACGAATAAAAGCCGAGCCCCGGGGTCGGCTGCGTTGCCGACATGGAGGCGGTGGCGATAAAGGCCCCGCGCGAATGGGCGAGATAGGGATGAGCCGCCTGGCCCAGCAGCCAAGTGGCGCGCGTGTTGATCGCGTACACACGATCGAATTGTTCTGGCGTCTGATCGACCAGCGGTGCGCCCGAGATAATCCCCGCATTGCTGACGACCCCGTCGATCCCGCCCATGAAATTGGCGGCAGCGGCGATGATGTCCTTTCCGCAATCGGGTGACGAAAGATCGGCGACAAAAGCGCGTGCCGCGGGCCCGATGGCCTCTGCCACGGCCTTGACGCCGTCAGCATCCCTATCGGTCAGCAGCATCTGGTGGGGTTCATCCTGCCCGGCCAGCAATTCCGCGACGGCCCTGCCAATGCCGCTGGCGGCCCCCGTAATCACGACTTGCATCACAAATTCCTCATTCGCTGATTCCGAGTTCTTCCATGAGCCGCTGCCGCAGCTTGAACTTCTGGATCTTGGAGGCCGACATCGGCCATTCGTCGACATAGCGAATGTGGCGCGGAACCTTGAAGGATGCGATCCTTTCCTTGGCAAAGGCGATCAGCTCGGCTTCGCTGGGCCGGAAACCGTTCGCCAGCTTGACGAAGGCGGCGGGAACCTCTGCCAGTCTCTGGTCGGGGATGCCGATGACCTGTGAAAGCTCCACCGCCTCGTGCGCTTCAAGAACGGTCTCGACTTCGGCGGCGGCGACGTTTTCCCCGCCTACCTTCAGCATGTCCTTGAAACGGCCATGGAATCGCATGTGGCCATCGCTGTCGAGCGAGCCGATATCCCCGCTGTGATACCAGCCATCGGCGTCGATCGCCTCGGCCGTCTTGACTGGATCGCGGTGATAGCCGTCGAGCATGTTGTAGCCCTTGATAAGGACTTCGCCGCGCTGTCCCGTCGGCAGGTCCTTGCCGGTTTCAGTGTCGACGATGCGGACGGAAATCCCCTTGAGCGGATAGCCCAAGGTCTGAAAGCCCAGTTCAGGATCCATATCATAGCCGCCGGTGCTAACGATCCCGCTGGCCTCCGACATGCCGAACGTGCCGACCTGAAGTGCATTCGGCATTTTTTCGCGATAGGCATCGCCGATCGCCTTGGGCATCTGGCTGAAACAGCTGTTCATCAGCCGCACGCTGCCCATGTCGGTCTTGTCCCAATCGGGATGTGCGATCATCGACTGGTGAAAGGTGACGAAGGGCAGAAAGATCATCGTTGCCTTTTCAGTCTCGATCTGGCGCAGGCTTTCGCCCGGATCGAAATGGGGCTGGCCGATGAAGGTGCCGCCCACCTCTATCGCGCCGAGCATCGCCAGCATGGCCGCGATATGGAACAAAGGCATGGGCGACCAGACGCGCTCGTCATCCTGAAAAGCCCATCGGTTACGCGCAAGATTGCTGGCTTCGCGGCAGATCGCCTCGTTCGATAGCAGGCAGCCTTTCGGGTTTGCGGAGGTCCCCGAAGTATAGAGGACCATGCATGTATCGCGCAGCCGGACCGAAAGCCGTGCTTCGTGAACGGCTTCCTCGTCGACGGTGGCTGCTGCGGCATCGAAGGCGGACTGGTCAATAAAGCCTGCCGCCTGCTTCCCTCCGTTCAGGATAAGGCGGCGCAAACGCGGGGCCTGCGCAATGTCGAGCGCCATGGGATCGGCACATCGTCCAATTTCTGGAAAAGCCTCTGTCAGGCGGGTCGTGAAATCGACGAAATCATCGGCCTCGCTGTTCGTTATGACAGCGCATAGTTCGGCATTCTCGACGACATAGGCGATTTCGGGGGCGCGATAGCGGGCATTCATCAGGACCGATACGCCGCCCACCATGGAGACGGCGAACAGGGTTTCGACGAAATCGATGCCGGATGGCAGCAGGATGCCGACATGGTCGCCCTGCGTGATGCCAAGGCCGAGCAGCCCGCGGGCCCGGTGCAGCACTGATTGCACGACATCGTCATAGCTGCGCCGTCCCGACGGGAAGACGAGCGCTTCCTTGTCGGGATGTGAGTCCCATGACTTTAGCAACATGTCGGCAAGCGGACTTACACTGACCCGAATACTGGACGCATCTTCGCCATTAGCGGACACGCAGGCCTCCTCCATTTTCTGGCTTACTTCGCGCATCTCTGTTCCGCCTCATGGCACTCTCGTGCCCTTCCCAAGGATAGGCTCCCACGCATTGCGCGACCTAACCGCAACCGGCGACGCCGCCGTCGACAGGCAGGGCGACACCGGTGATGTAGGCGCCGGCACGCGACGACAGGAACACGACCGATCCGGCGATTTCGTCCGGCCTACCCAGTCGGGCCATCGGAATTTGCGACAGCACCGCCGGGTCCACTTCGTCGTCCTCGCGAAGATGCGCCGTCATCTTGGTGGGGAAGAAGCCGGGAACGAGCGCGTTGACGTTGATGTTGCGAGCCGCCAGATCGCCGGCCAGATCGCGGCTCAGCATGTGGATGGCCGCCTTGCTGGCCGAATAGGAATAGGCGCTGAGGCGGGCCGTCTTCAGCCCCGCGACGGAACCGATATTGATGACCCTTGCCGGATCGTCGGGGGTCCCGGCGGCTTCCAGCGCGCCTAGCAATTCGCGGACCAGCGTGAAGGGCGCCTGCACATTGACCATCATCACGCCCGGCCATGCCTTGTCGGGATAATTGTCGACCGGCCCGCCCCATGTCTTGCCGGCATTATTGACAAGAATATGGAGCTTGTCGCCGCAAGCGGCGCGCAACCGGTTGGCAAGGTCCACCGCAGCTTCGGGGCTGGAAAGATCACAGGGCAAGGGGATGCAGACACCCAGCGACGACATTTCCGCCGCCGCCGTATTGCACACGTCTTCCTTCCTCGACGTGATCGCGACCGTGGCCCCCGCCTTCAGCAGACCCTCGGAAATCATGCGGCCAAGGCCTTGCGCGCCGCCCGTGATCAGCGCGACTTTTCCGCTCAGATCGAAAAGCCCGGTCATACGGTGATCGCCACTTTGCCGAACTTGTGATCGTTTTCGAGATAGGTCAGAGCCTTGTCGGCTTCGGCCAGAGGAAACGTCTTTTCGATCACCGGCTTGATGCCATGCTTGTCGATGAAATCCAGCATGTTGCGGAAATCTTCAGGATCTCCGACCTGACTGCCGACGATGCTGGCACTCTTCAGGAAAACGCCGGTCGCGGTAATCTCGAACTTATCGCCTGCGGTCGATCCATAGATCACGATGCGGGCGCCCGGTTTTATGGCACGAATGTAATTGGCATAGCTCGGTCCGGGCGCGCCATCGAGTACGACGTCGATGCCGCCCGTCATCGGGCCGACCTTCTTGCGCCATTCGGGATCGGTGTAGAGCAGGCCGTCGGTCGCGCCCATGCTCTTGGCACGTTCGATGACTTCTTCGCTTTCACCCGTGACATAGACCTTGCAGCCAAGCGCCACCGCATAGGCGAGGCCAAAGGTCGCTACGCCGCCGCCGACGCCGCTGATCAGAACGGTATCGGTAGGCTGCAGCTGGCCCTTGAACATCAGCGCGCGCCATGCCGTCAGGCCGGTCAGGATCGAAGCGGCGGCCTCTTCCCAGCTCATGCCCGCGGGCTTCGGGGCCAGATTTTCGGCAGGGACACAGACATATTCGGCGATCGTGCCAGGGTGCGGCATGCCCAGCAGGCCGAATTCGGCCTGCGGGGCGTGGCGGTTTGGTCCCCAATCGCGGCCGGGATACAACACGACTTCGTCGCCGATTTCGACGCCAGTGACGCCTTCGCCGATCATGTCGACGACGCCGGCGCCGTCGCAGCCCATGGTGCAAGGTGTGACCATCCCGGGGTACAGCCCGCGCGAGATCCACATTTCCCGGTGGTTCATCGACGCCGCCTTGATCGCGACCCGCACTTGTCCGGCAACAGGTTCCGGCGTCTCGACATCCACCACGCGAACGGCTTCTGGACCATCCGTGGATTCGAGCAATAGAGCTTTCATAAGTCGGGAATCCTTTTTCTATAATCGGTTATTGGCACGGATGGCCAAAGAGCGGCGGCGCCATTTCTGACCGTGAGGTTGGTGATGGATGCGGCCGGGGCGAATGCGGGTGTCATGCGCGGATTCTCGCGTTCGTCCGCTGCCGGACGAATTCCCGCAGGGAATGGCGCACTCCCGCCAATTTGAAATTCATATCCCAACTCCCGCTGCCGCAAGATCATCGTCCTGCACGCCGATAGCTTTATCGGATTGTGGGGTTATCGCCGCCCAAGCGCATCACAACCTATCTGCGGATAGGAAATCGGGCTTGCCATGATGGATGCGCTGCACGATAACAGCGGCATTGCCGGCATACGACCGGCAGGGAGAGGCGAAGAGGCTGGCCACATGGGCTTAGTGCAGACCACGATCGTGCCGCCGCGTTCGGCGCACGCGTATGTGAAACGGGCAAGGATCGAAAGCCTGGCGGAAAAGATCGCCGGCTATCGCGCAGTCACGGTTATCGCTCCGGCCGGTTTCGGGAAGACAACCGCCATGCTGCGATGGGCCGACCTGCTGGCCGAACGAGGGCGATCCGTTCTTTGGATCGCGGCGCGCGCCGGTGTGGACAGTCTCGACACCTTTCTCGAGGCACTGTCCCAGGCCTGTGTCGTGTCGGGTCTTGGCATCGCTTCCAGCGATCCGCGTGCATGGTTCGTCGAGCTTGCCAAGCGATCGGGCGCGGCGCCGATCCTGTTCATAGACGATGCCCAGTTGCTGCCCCGCGAAGTGCATGATTTCGTCGAGCAGCTGATTTTCAGCTCACGCGACGGGTTGACGACCGTCATGGCGTCCCGGGGCGAAAATGACATCAATCTCGCTCGCCTGAGATCGCTGGGATACCTGATGGAAGTCAGGATGGCGGACCTGTGTTTCGATACAGAGGAAGCAAGCAGCCTGCTGAGGCAGGAAATTGGGGCAGAGCCGACTGCGGCGCAGATCCAGCGCATGATAATGGATACACAGGGCTGGGCCGCCGGCCTGATTCTTGCCTCCCAGACGTGGCACAAGTATAGTTTGCACGCGGAAATGCCTGAACGGGCGGCCAGTCGGCTGCGTTACGAATATGCGAGCTATTTCCACGAGGAAGTGATCGAGGGACTTCCGCAGGAATTGCGGAACTTCATCATCGACACCTCGATCCTGAAAGAACTTTCGCCGTCGGCTTGCGCTGCGGTGATCGGCCAGAGCGAAGCGCGCAAATATCTCGACGAGGCTTTCGAGCGCGGGCTCTTCCTGATCGAACTGGACCGCGAGCAGGGCGAATATCGCCACTACAAGCTGTTCCGCGAAATGGTTCTGGGGCGGCTCATGAAGCTGGCACCTGAACGCGCAGCCGAATTGCACCGGCGCGCCAGCCGCTTCTACGCAGAAACCAGCAATTATCACCTTGCACTGGAGCATGCCGAGCAAAGTACCGATCAGGAATTTCTCGCGTCGCAGATCGAAACCCTAGCCGAACAGATGATCTATGCCGGGCTGATGCAGCGGCTTGACGAACTGGCTAGCCGGTTGCCGTGGCAGGTGGTCGAGGACAAGCCGTCGATCCTGCTGGCCATGTCGTGGCGGCGCAGCAGGCGACTGGCATTCACGTCCGCCGAACGCCTGATCGAAGCGGCGGAAAAAGCCATCGAAGATAAGATGGATGCCGGCGAACTGGATGACTACGCAGCGCGACAGCTGGATTTTCATGTGCGCCACCGCAAGGTCATGTTGCACGCCGCACGCGACGACATGG
Source organism: Croceicoccus sp. (assembly GCF_983967925.1). Classification (NCBI taxonomy): domain Bacteria; kingdom Pseudomonadati; phylum Pseudomonadota; class Alphaproteobacteria; order Sphingomonadales; family Erythrobacteraceae; genus Croceicoccus; species Croceicoccus sp. The sequence goes on from NZ_CFETID010000022.1 coordinate 49,835, forward strand.
TCGCGGTAGAGGAGGAATGCGGCCCGCTGTTGGCCGATCTGGGTGACGATCATCCATATCTCAGCTGTACCCTGCTGGCACAGCTGCTTTCCGCCCGTCGTGAGCTGTTTCACTTCCACGACATGCTTCGACTGGAAGGTGAATTGCGCAAGGCATTGGCGCGACCGGGTTCAGCCTTCGCATCGATTGCGCTCAAGTCGTCGGTCGCGCCTACGCTCGTCGCACAGGGCAAGACGGAAACCGCAAAGCAGTTCCTGCATGAAGCGCAGGAAATCGCGCGCAAGCGTGAAAGCGAGGTTTCGGGGCTAGGCGCGCTGCCGGCACTTCCGTTGGCCGAGATATTATACGAATGCGGCGAACTGGACGAGGCAGCCAGGCTGGTCGACCAGTACATGCCTTCTATTCGACAATGGGGCTTCGTCGATCAAGTCGCGTCGGGATATCTCGTGCGCGCCCGGCTGGCGGCCGCCGATGGCGACCTCGCTTCGGCGCTTTCGGTGCTGGAGGAAGCGCATCTTGTCGCGATCGAATGCGGGCTCGACCGTTTGCGGGCCATGGTCGTATCGGAACAGGTACGCATTTTGATCAAGAACGGGCAGCTGGAACAGGCCGAAACGCTGTTCTATTCCTGCGACCTGGTGGGCGAAGGAGAACCTGTCCCCACGCTGAATCCGTCGCGGCTCAACGAATGGCTGGCTATTGCCTGGCTGCGGATTGAAATGCACCGGTTCAGGCTGGTGCGCTCGCGCAAGGTCGCGAAGCGCTGGCTGGAACTGGTGCGCCGCCGGGGCGCCAT
>NZ_CFETID010000023.1:0-49050 GCF_983967925.1 Croceicoccus sp.
CGCGCTATGCGAGCCTGCCCAACATCATGAAGGCGAAGAAGAAGCCGCTCGAGACCAAGACGCCGGCCGATTACGGCGTCGACATCGCGCCGCGTCTGAAGACGCTGAACGTATCCGAACCGCCGGTGCGGCAGGCGGGCGTGAAGGTCGCCGATGTCGATGAGCTGGTCGCCAAACTCAAAGCAATGGGAGTCGCCTGAGATGAAGACGCTTGTTTATGTCGATCACGACAATGCGCATCTGGGCGATGCGACGCTGGCAACCGTAACCGCCGCATCGAAGCTGGGCGAGGTGCACCTGCTGGTCGCGGGCGCGGGCTGTAGCGCGGTCGCCGACGCCGCCGCGAAGATCGCGGGCGTGGGCAAGGTCCATGTCGCGGACGACGCGGCCTATGAGCACCAGCTGGCCGAGAATGTCGCGCCGCTGATCGTCTCATTGATGGACGCAGGTGAGCATGGGCATGACGCGGTGCTGTTCCCCGCCACCACCACCGGCAAGAACATCGCGCCGCGCGTGGCGGCTCTGCTCGACGTGATGCAGATCAGCGACATCCTGTCGGTCGAGGGCGAGAAGACATTCACCCGCCCGATCTATGCGGGCAACGCCATCGCGACGGTCGAGAGCACCGATGCCAAGCTCGTCATCACCGTACGCGGCACCGCCTTCGACAAGGCCGAAGCCGAGGGTGGCTCTGCCGAGATCGAAGCTGTGGCCAGCACCGGCGACACCGGCAAGTCCAGCTTCGTGTCCGCAGAGCTCGCCGAGAGCGAGCGGCCCGAACTGACCAGCGCCAAGATCATCGTCTCGGGCGGCCGCGCATTGAAGGACGGCGAGACCTTCGAGAGCATCATCATGCCGCTCGCCGACAAGCTCGGCGCGGGCGTGGGCGCAAGCCGCGCCGCGGTGGACGCGGGCTATGTCCCCAACGACTACCAGGTCGGCCAGACCGGCAAGATCGTAGCACCGGAAGTCTATATCGCCATCGGCATCAGCGGCGCCATCCAGCACCTTGCGGGCATGAAGGATTCGAAAACCATCATCGCCATCAACAAGGACGAGGACGCACCCATCTTCCAAGTCGCAGACATCGGGCTCGTTGCGGATCTCTACAAGGCCGTGCCGGAACTGACAGAAAAGCTGTGAGGTGAGGGGCGGTCGCAAGCGATGCGGCCGCCCCCCAATCCTGAAGCGCTTCTGTGAAAGTTATCCGGACCACTGGCCCGGTGAAATTCGTCCTGCTAGCGGCGCTGGGCGCTTTGCCGCCCTGCGTGCACGACGGATTGCACAGATCTCGCTACGATTGATCGTCGACCAGCAGGGGTCCGTTTCCGACTGCGCCGTCCTCAGTGGCACCGAGGCAAAAGAGTTCGCAGACGTCCCTTGCAAACCGTTTCTCTCGCAGCCCTATATTTTCGAGCCGGCGCGCGGCGCTGATGGGCAGCCCATCGCCTCATGGGCTCAACAGACAGTCAGATACCGGATCCCCTAGAACACCCAGACATCCACCGCGTGGATCGTCAGCCCGACCAGACCGCCAACCAGTGTGCCGTTGATCCGGATGAATTGCAGGTCGCGTCCGACAGCACTCTCGACCCGGTCGGTGATCGTCGTCGCATCCCACCGCTTGACGGTTTCCGATACCAGCCGGACGATCTGGTCGCCATAACGATTGGCGATCCCTACCGCGCTTCGGCGAGCGAAACGGTTGACCTGCAACTGCAGGCGCGGGTCGCTGCTCAGCGCCTGCCCCAGCTCGCGCAAGGCGCCGGTGAACTGGCTTCCCAGCTGGCTGTCCGGATTGCGCGCCGCCTCGATCAGACCCTCGCGCAGACGCTCCCAAACACCCTGCCACCATCCCGCCACTGCGGGGTTAGCCAGCATTTCATGCTTCATACCTTCGACCTTTGCACGCATCTCGGGATCGTGCACCAGATCGTGCGCCAGCTTATCAAGCCCCTCTTCCACCTTCTTGCGCAGGGGATGGTCGGGATCGACCAGCATTTCGGCAAGCAGGCGGTAAAGCCCGTCCAGCACAGAATTGGCCAGCCTTTCATCCAGTCCGGTAAAACGAAGCAGGGCATTGGCGCGGTCATGGATCATAGTCCGGACAAGGCTCTCGTTCGCCTCCAGGGTCTTGCCTGCCCAGCGCACGATAGCCTCCAGCAAAGGCAGGTGGCGCTTGTCCGCAATGGCCGCCGCCAGCATCTGGCCCAGCAGGGGAGACACCTCCAGCTTGCCCAGTTGCGCCGCCAGTCCATGCCGCACCTGGTCCCCCAACCGGTCGGGGTCGAGCGATTCGAGCGCATTCGCCAGCAACTCGGCTGCCCCTGCCCTTACGCCTGTTGCGGGACCACGCACCGGGGCCGCCAGATAATCGCCAGCGGCCCGCGCGATGTTCATCGCCCTCATCCGGCGCGCCACCACGGCGGGCGTCAGGAAATTGGACCGCAGGAACCGAGCCATCGAATCGGCGATGCGGTCCTTGTTCGTCGGAATGATCGCGGTATGCGGGATCGGAATACCCAGCGGGTGCCGGAACAGGGCCGTCACGGCGAACCAGTCCGCCAGCGCACCGACCATCGCCGCTTCGGCAAAGGCAGTGACGAAATCGAGCCCGGTGCCGCGCTCTTCGAAACTGCGCGCAATGACGAACACGATCGCCATCAGGACGAGAAGACCGGTGGCGACCCTGCGCATGGTTCGGCCGCGATCGGCCTGATCCTCAATGGGCGCTATGGATTGCGTATCCGCCAATAGACCCTGCGTGCCGCCTATTCGGCCGGCACGCGACCCGGCTCGGATCCGTCCTCAGCACGGTGCGAGGGATCGTAGGTCAACAGGCGCTTGCGCATCAGCGGGCCGATCCGCTTCTCGAACCCGTCGGCCAGACTGAAGCCTGCAGGCACGATCAGCAGGGTCAGCAGCGTCGACAGGATCAGCCCGCCGATCACAATGATGCCCATCGGCGCGCGCCATGCGGAATCGCCCGTCAGCGAGATCGCCGTCGGGATCATGCCCATGGTCATCGCCACCGTCGTCATGACGATAGGCTGGGCGCGCTTGTGGCCCGCCTCGATGATGGCCTGCATGCGCCCGGCGCCCGCGGCCATCTCCTCGATCGCGAAGTCGATCAGCAGGATCGAGTTCTTCGCGACGATTCCGAACAGCATCAATATGCCGATGAAGACCGGCATGGACAGTTCGTAGCCGGTCAGGATCAGCAGGATCACGCCGCCCAGCGGAGCCAGAAACAGCGAACCCATGTTGACCAGCGGCGACACGAAGCGATGGTAAAGGAGCACCAGCACCGCAAATACCAGCAGGATCCCGGACGCAAGCGCGACGGTGAACGAGCTCAGCATCTCTTCCTGGAACTGATCGACGCCAAACGCCTCGTTCGAAATGCCCGTGGGCAGGTTCTGCATGATCGGCAGCTTCTGGATCGCCTCGTCCACCGTGCCCTTGGCAACGCCTGGGGCCAGGTCGGCTCCAACGAACACGCGGCGCTGCTGGTTATAGCGCTGGATCGTCGTGGGGCCCGAGCCGAAGCCGATCTCCGCCACGCGTTCCAGAGGCACCGATCCGCCCGACGCGGTCTGCACTGGCAGGTTGCGGATCACGTCCAGGTCGCGCCGCGCGTCCTGCGACAGGCGGACCCGGATAGGGATCTGCCGGTCCGACAGCGAGAAACGCGCCGCGTTCTGGTCGATGTCGCCCATGGTCGCGATGCGGATCGTCTGGCTCAGCGCCGAGGTCGTGACGCCCAGGCTGGCGGCCAGATCGCTGCGGGGCCGGATGATCAGCTCAGGACGCTGCAAATCGGCCTCGACCCGCGGCGCGACCGTGCCGGGGATGGTCCGCATCTGGTCGGCCAGTTCGCGCGCGGTGGATTCCAGCAATTCGGGATCGGAGCCGGACAGCATGACCGAAATCGCACGACCCGTTCCGCCGCCGCCCTGATTGTCTTGGAAGCTCACGCGCGCGTCGGGAATATCCTGCAGCAGCGGAGTCAGCTCGCGCTCGAAATCCTGCTGCGTCTTCTCGCGGTCCTCGCGAAGGTTGATGAACATGCGGGCATTGCCCTCGTTCACGCGCACCAGCGCGCTGCGAACCTCTGGCCGTTCGTTCACGATGCCGGCGACGCGGTCCATCACCGCGTCGGTCTGTTCAAGCGTGGTGCCGGGCACCATTTCCAGCCGGATGCGGCTGAAGTCAGAATCGAAGTTCGGGAAGAACTGCATCGGTACGGACATGATCAGCATGACCGACCAGATCAGCGATCCCAGCCCGATGCCGACCATCCAGGTCCGATGATCACGCAGCCGGGCGGACCAGCGGCCGGTGTAATAGGCGTGATAGCGCGCGACATGGCCGCCCATCATCCTGAACAGCAGTCCCAGCAGCTTGATCGTGACGAAGGCGAACGCAGCTGGGACGACCATCACGGCAAGGAAGAAGATCGCCTCGATCAGCAGCTTGGCCAGTCCAACCAGCGGCTGCAACAGATTGCTGGGATTGGTGGGCAGGATCACGGTCAGGTCGAGCTTCGCATAGATGAACTGGAAGCCGACGACGAGACCGCCGACCAGTGCCGCCAGCACCAGCAGCGTGAACACGATCTCGAACAGGGCCGACGTGAAATGCAGCGGCTCACGCGTCAGCGTGCGGCGCACGGCCACGGCCCGCGAATTGTCGAGCGACCAGCGCAGGACGCCCATGTAGCGGTCCATCAGGCGGCCTTCGCCATGGCTGGCGTGGCCTTTGGCCTTGAGGAAATAGGCCGCGACCATCGGCGTGATCATTCGCGCGACGGCAAGGCTCATCAGCACCGACACCACGACGGTCAGGCCAAAATTCTTGAAGAACTGTCCCGGCACACCGCCCATCAGGCCGACGGGCAGGAACACCGCGACGATCGAGAAGGTCGTGGCAACGACGGCCAGTCCGATTTCGTCCGCGGCATCGATCGATGCCTGGTATGCGCTTTTGCCCATGCGCATGTGGCGCACGATGTTCTCGATCTCCACGATGGCGTCGTCGACCAGCACGCCCGCGACCAGCCCCAGCGCGAGCAATGACAGCGAGTTGAGCGTGAAGCCCAGCAGGTCCATGAAATAGAAGGTGGGAATTGCCGACAGAGGGATCGCCAGCGCCGCGATGATGGTCGCACGCCAGTCCCTCAGGAACAGGAAGACGACGAGCACGGCCAGCACCGCCCCCTCGACCATGGCGTCGATCGAGCTTTTGTACTGCGCCTTGGTATAGGGCACCGATGTGAAAAGCGTCTCGAAGGTGACGCCGGGGTTTTCTTCGGCAATCTGGTCGAGCTGCTCCGTGGCGGCGTCGAATACGGTAACGTCCGATGCACCGCGCGCACGGGCGACGGAGAAGGTGACGACCTGGCGTCCGGCCACCTTGGCGAGCGAGGTAACCTCGCTGTAGCTGTCAGTCACGGTCGCGAAATCGGCCAGCCTGACCGTGCGCCCGCCGCCCAGCGGCACTTGCAGTTGCGAAAGTTCGTAAGCCGTCTCGGCATTGCCGAGCACGCGGACCGACTGGCGCGAACCGGCCACCTCGGCCTGGCCGCCCGCGGCGTCGACGTTGAGCTGGCGCAGCTGCGCATTCACCTGGCTGGCGGTAACGCCCAGCGACTGCATGCGTGCTGGATCGAGCACGACCAGAATCTCGCGATCGACGCCGCCGGCGCGGCCGACTTCGGCGAGCCCGGGGATCGAAAGCAGGCGCTTGGTGACGGTATCGTCGACGAACCAACTCAGTTGCTCGATCGTCATGTCGGGGGCCGCCACGGCGAAGTAGCCGATGGGATCGGACGAGGTCTGCGCGCGGAATACCCGCGGCTCGAGAATGCCGTCGGGCAGTTCGCCGCGGATCTGGTCGATCGAGGCCGTCACCTCGTTCACCGCCTGTGCGACGTCGGCGCCGATCTCGAACTCCGCCACCGTCTGCGAATTGCCTTCGCTGGCGGTGGAATTGATGTTGACCACGCCTTCCACGTTCTGGACCGCGGCTTCGACAAGCTGGGTGATCTGGTTCTCGATCTCGGTCGGGGCGGCGCCCGGCTGCGAGATTTGCACGATGACCACCGGGAACTCGATATCGGGCTGGTCCTGCACTTCCATGCGCATGAAGCTGACGATGCCCGCCAGCATCAATCCTGCGAAAAGCACGATCGGAACGACCGGGTTGCGGATCGACCATGCCGATATGTTGCGAAGATCCATGCCCCGAGCCTCAGCCCGCGATTTCTTCGACGGTCGGTTCGACCACGTCGCCGGGGCTCAGGAAGCCGCCTGCGCGCAGAACGATCCGTTCCTTGCCGGTCAGACCGCCGCGGATGGTGATGCCCTTTTCGGTGACCATGCCCAGCTGAACCGACTTGCGCGCCACCCTGTTCTCATCGTCCACGACATAGACATAGCTGCCCTCGGCATCGGACATGATCGCGGATTCGGGCAGAATGGGTGCGGTGACCGAGCCGGAACGGATGCTTGCCGTGGCAAAACCGCCGGGACGCAGCGCCCTGTCATAGGGTAGCGCGATGCGCGCGATGCCCTGGCGCGATGCCTCGTCGATGGTCGGGGCCAGCTGCCAGACCTGTCCGGTAAAGGTCTGTTCACTGCCTACCGGGGTCACCTCGGCTGGCACGCCCTCGCTCAGGCGCGCAAGGTCACTCTCGCCGACACGGGCGTTCAGTTCCATTTCACCGCCGCGAGCCAGCACGAACAGGGGCCCGCCACCCGCGCCGACGACCTGTCCGCGCTCTACATTGCGTTCCAGCACCAGCCCTCCGGCAGGTGCGACGATGTTGAGCCGCGCGGTGCGCGCACGCAATTCGTTCAGCGTTGCCTCGGCCACGCGAACACGTGCATTGGCGGCATCGCGCGTCGCCGTCAGGCGATCGACGTCGGCTGTGGAGATGAAACCGCGATCGACGAGCTTGAGCGCGCGGTCGAGATTGGCCTGCGCCAGATCGGCATCCGCCCGCGCGACCTGAACCTGCGCGGCTTGCGCCTCGGCCTGGCGGCTCTGTACCGAGCGGTCGATCACGGCGAGCACCTGTCCGGCGCGAACCCAATCGCCCGCATCGACGCGCACATCTTGGACCTCGCCGCCCTCGCCAACCGAACCTATGGGCATCGGGCGGCGCGCGCCCAGCGTTCCGGTCGCGGTGATCTCACCGGCGACGGTGGTGTTGCCGGGCATGACGACGCTGACGATGGGGACCTGCACCTCGGACTGTTCGGGTGCGGCGGAACTGCGCCAGATGAAGAAACCGACGATGGCGGCAATGACGGCCAGAACGATGATCGCGATGACGATGCGGCGCTTGTTGGGCGCGCGTGCGTCATCGTCCGTGCCGAAATCGGATAGCTCGCTATCCACCATCCGGTCGTGCATCGCTGGAATCGCCCCTTCAGTCTCGATGGACCTGTCGTAATTCATTTTGGTCGCCTGCTGTCGTCCGTCCCCAGACGACTTTAAAAACGCACCGACCGTTCCCTGCGGTCAGCGGTTAAGGCTTGGGCGCCCTAGAATGAACCGGAGCACTTACGCCGAACGATGGGCCCGCAGTCACCACGGAACCCATCGATGATTTCGGCTGTTATCACTTGCTGCTCTGCGAAACAATTGCGTTTCGCAGAGCAGAATACAACGTTCGTCCGATGTTTAGCGAACTCGCCCACGCTGGACGAGGTTCACGATGGCAAGCAGGACCACCGCGCCGATAAAGGCAATGATCAGTCCGGTAAGGGAAAATTCCTGAACCGAACCCTGCACGCCGAACAGCGGACCGGCCAGAGCGTTTCCGATCAGCGAACCGATACAGCCTACGACGATATTCCAGAAAATGCCCATCGAGGCATCGCGATTCATAAGCATGCTTGCAAGCCAGCCGGCGACGCCGCCGACGATAAGCGCAATAATCCAACCCACGGCAGTTCTCCTCTTTGTTGCTGGAGGTTGAACGGTTGCGTGAGTTGGATGTTCCTGTGCGTCTCCAATATTCGACGTCAGGCTCTATTTATTGTGCTTCAGTATTTCATCTGCCGTTCGTAAAGGTCGCGGTAATGCTGGATACGCGTGACGCGCAGACCCTTCATGCCCGAACGTTCCACGGCGCGCTGCCATGACGCGAATTCCTCAAGCGTGAGGTCATAGCGCTCGCACGCATCGTCAATCGAAAGCAGACCGCCGTTCACGGCCGCGACCACTTCCGCCTTGCGGCGCACGACCCACCTTTTCGTGGAGGGAGGGGGCAAGTCATCAATCGTGAGCGGCTCGCCAAGCGGTCCGATCACCATTGATGGCCTGATGTCCTGGTTCTCGATCATCTAGTCCTCAACATTCAAGCCGGATGCCGGACCGGTTTGACCAGTCGGCACGCCGCATCCTGACCCGGTGATATGCCGCGAAGTTTTAGGATCGGGTAAACGCGTGATCGCTTTCTCGTCATGCGCGCAGCGGATCTCGAAAATCGCGAGGCCTTCCTCTTCCGAAGCATGGCCGTGTCCGCACAGCGCTTCGGCTGCGCGTGGGTCGAAACTGCCTTCGGCGCGGATCCAGCTGGCCATGGCCTCGTTCTCGCCCCGCAGCGATCCGCGCAAGTCACGTTCGGCACAAAGCTTCGCGCGAAGAGAATGCCAGTCCAGCGCGCGCGATCCATGTCCCGCGATATCGTATCCCGCAATATTGTCCGGGTCCGATCCGGCAGGCTCGTTCGCTTGTCCGCCCTGTGCCGCGTCGTTCGCCCGGTCATCCGCCCGGCGCGATCCCGTCTTTTCCGTATCGGACAGATTGGGGAATTTTGCGAACATGGCTGTCAGCATGGCCCCAATTGGTCAACAGATCGTAAACAGCCAAAGGCTTTGCGGCGGCGCGGGCCGAAAACCGGCCTTTCGGCGGTTTATCGCAAGGGGCAATCGGTGTATGGGCGGCGCATCATGAATGCCCCCGTCACGAATCCCGCCGTCGAGTCGCTCGATCCGGCCGCCTTGTTCGATCTGCCCGCCCCGCTGGCGCAGCGCCGGATCGTGGTGGCCATGTCCGGCGGTGTCGATTCCTCGGTCGTCGCCGCGCTCGCCGCGCAAAGCGGTGCCGAGGTGATCGGCGTCACTCTCCAGCTTTACGATCATGGCGAGGCGGTGAAGCGTAAGGGCGCCTGCTGCGCCGGGGACGATATCCGCGATGCGCGGGCCGTGGCCGACCGGCTGGGCATTGCGCATTACGTATTCGACCACGAAAGCAGCTTTCGCGAGAGCGTGATCGATGGCTTTGCTGACGAATATCTGCAGGGCCGCACGCCGATCCCCTGCATTCGCTGCAACATGGGGCCCAAGTTCACCGATCTGTTCAGGATGGCGCGCGATCTTGGCGCGGATTGCCTTGCGACCGGCCACTACGTGCGCCGCGTCATGGGCAGCGCGGGCCCCGAACTGCACCGCGCCCACGATCCGGCCCGCGACCAGAGCTATTTTCTCTACGCCACGACCGAGGACCAGCTCGAATACCTGCGTTTTCCCTTGGGCGGATTGCCCAAGGCGGAAGTACGGCGCATCGCGGAGACGCTGGGCCTTGGCGTCGCGGCCAAACCCGACAGCCAGGACATTTGCTTCGTCCCCGACGGCGATTACGCCTCGCTGGTCAAGAAGCTGCGGCCCGAGGCGGGCGATGCGGGCGATATCGTCCACGCCGAAACGGACGAGGTGCTTGGCCGCCATCGCGGGATTGTGCACTACACCGTCGGCCAGCGCCGCGGCATAGATATCGGCGGCCACCCCGAACCGCTCTACGTCATCCGCATCGATGCCGCGAACAACGCCGTGGTCGTCGGCCCGAAACGCCTGCTGGCGGTTCAGGCCATGCGCGTGATCGAGACCAATCGCATCGGCCCCGTTCCCTCCGAAGGGCTGACCGCCAAGGTCCGCTCGCTGGCAAAACCCGTGCCGGTTACGATCGAGGGACCGCTCGGCGACGGAGCAGAAGTGCGCGTCCGCTTTGGCCAGCCCGAATTCGGGGTCGCGCCCGGGCAGGCGGCAGTGATCTATGCGGGCGACCGCGTGATCGGCGGCGGCTGGATCGAGGAAACCTTCGCGTCCACCTGACCGGTCCACGGCTCCAGCACGCAGCCCCAGCCCTCGCGATAGCGTGCGCGCGTCGAGGCCAGCATGGGCACGGCGGCAGTGACCGTCTGCGCATCCTCGTCCAGCGACAGACGCACCATGCTCATCCCCGGCTCGAAATCGGCACGGCACTGGTCGATGTCGCGGCCCTCGACATAATGGCACGAACAGGCGATCCGCGCGCCGAAATCGGTGCCCGCCTGCGCCTGCTCGGCCATGCCCGGCCCCCAGACGAAGGCGGCGGTGACAAAACACGCCACCACGCCCAGCGCGCCCGCCAGCCACAGCCTGCGTTTCAGGGTCGGCTTCGTTTCCACAGGGCTGCTCAATGCAATCTTGCCTTTCGATGGGCGCGGGCGGATCAGGCTGCCTGATGCCTCGCCCGATCTTCCGCCACAAGTGGCCGACCGCCCTTTTCGCCGCCCTTGCGCTATACGCCTGTGGATCGGGCGGCGAAGGCCAAGTCGCACCGCCATCGGAGGAATCGCTGTCTGCCGTCGCGGCCGATCCCGGCGTGGACCGGACTGCACTGGCCTATGCCATCGACGGCCTGTTCGATGCCGAAAGGATCGGTGAAACCCGCGCGCTGCTGGTGCTGCATGACGGAAAGCCGGTAGCCGAACGATATGGTGAGGGTTTCGGCCCCAATACGCCGCAGCTTGGCTGGTCACTGTCCAAGACGGTCACCGGCCTGATCGTGGGCATGCTGGTGGCCGACGGATCGCTGGCGCTGGACGCGCCCGCACCGGTCGAACGCTGGCAAAGGCCGGGCGATCCGCGCGGGGCCATTACCCTGCGCCACTTGCTGCAGATGCGGTCGGGCCTGCGGCATAGCGAGATGGCGGAGCCCGCCTATGCCAGCGACACCGCGCGCATGCTCTATCGCGACGGGCGCGACGACATGGCGCATTACGCGCTGACCCAGCCGCTCGACCATGATGCCGGTTGGCAGTTCGCCTATTCGACAGCGGAAACGCAGATTCTGTCCGACATTGCGACCCGCGCGCTAACCGGCAGCAACAGCCCTGCCGAACGGCAAGAGGCCATGCAGGCGTGGCTGGAAAGCCGGCTTTACGAACCTCTGGGTCTGTCCACCATGCGGGCGGAATATGATGCGACTGGCACGCTGATCGGCGGCGCGATGTTCCACGCGAGCGCGCGCGACTGGGCGGCGATTGGCGAGTTGATTCGGCGCGGCGGCGTGCACGATGGCGTCCGCATCGTGCCGCGGGGCTGGATCGCCTTCATGGCCGGGCGCAATCCCGCCGACGGCGCCTATGGCGCGCATCTATGGCGAAACCATCAGCGTGAGGATGATCGCAATCCGGTGGTGTTCGGCGGCAGGGGTCCGGCCGACGCCGTCGCGGCATTGGGGCACCGCGGGCAATATGTTCTGGTCGTGCCCTCGCGCGGCCTGACCGTCGTGCGTCTGGGCAACGGCAGCAATGCCCGGCAGGACGCGTTGAACGATGCGATGCTGAATTTGACGGAACTGTTCCCCGCTCAATAGCGGAACATGCCCTCGACCACGGTGACGCATTCGCCGCCCAGCCACGCGGTGTCCCCGTCCAGTCGGCACGTCAGCGTTCCGCCCCGCCGCGAAGCCTGATGCGCGGTGAAGTCGGGCCGTCCCAGCCGCTCGGCCCAGAACGGGGTGAGCACGGCATGGGCCGATCCGGTCACGCTGTCCTCGGGCACGCCCGCGCCCGGTACGAATACCCGGCTGACGACATCGGTGCCGGTGCCCGGCGCGGTGCAGATGAACTGGTGGTCGCCCATGGCCGCAAGCGCGGCGAAATCGGGCGACAGGCCGCGCACGGCCGCTTCGTCTTCAAACAGGAAGACATTGTAGCGATCGGGCGAGCGATTGATGGCCTGTGGCACGGCGCCCAGGGCGGCGGCAGCCTCGGGCCAGTCGCCCGGCTGGGTCGGGATCGCTGGCAGGGCCAGTTCGTAGCCGGCCGCGCTGCGCCGCATCGTCAATACGCCCGCCTGCCGCGTCAGAAAGCGGATCTGGTCGCCGCCGCCCTGTTCCAGCAGCACATGCCCCGCCGCCAAAGTCGCATGGCCGCACAGACGAATCTCGCATTCTGGCGTGAACCAGCGCAGGTGCCAGTCCGCCTCGTCTGCGTCACAGGGAACGAGGAACGCTGTTTCGGCGAAATTGTTTTCCTCGCCGATCTTCTGCATGATTTCATCCGGCGGGAAGCCATCCTCCCACAGCATCACGGCGGCCTGATTTCCGCCAAAGGCGGCGGTCGTGAAGGCATCGACATGCCAATAGGGTATCGCGGGCATCAGGATCTCCCTTCAGGCTCGGGCAGCAGTTCGGGATCGGGGCCGGTTTCCAGCAAATCGACCGAGGCGTAATTGCCTTCTTCGTGCATCCCTTCGGGATCGGGATGGATCAGGAACTCGGTGCCGGGAAACTCGTCTTCCAGCTGCGCCTCGATCCGATCCATCACGTCATGCGCGTCGCGCACAGTCATGTTTCCGTCCACCCAGACATGAAACTGGGCGAAGTCGCGGTCGCCGCTGGTGCGGGTGCGCAGATCGTGCACGCCTTCCAGCCCCGGCGTGCCGCGGATCAGTTCCAGCAGTCTTTCGCGCTTTTCGACCGGCCATTCCTTGTCCATCAGATTGTCGACCGCCTCGCGTGAGGCCTGAAATGCGTTCCACGCCAGCCATCCCGCGATCGCCAGCGCAAACAGCGGGTCGGCACCCGAAAACCCGATCCAGCCATCCAGCGCAAGCGCCGCGATGACCGCAAGATTGAGCAGCACATCGGACTGGTAATGCACATGGTCGGTGCGGATCGCGACGCTTCCGGTGCGCTTGATGACATGGCGCTGCCACGCCAGCAGCGCGAAAGTAGCCAGCAGCGCGATGGCCGACACCACGATGCCGGTTTCGGCCTCCTGCGGCCTGACGCCGCCCAGCCATTGCTGGATCGCGCGCGCCGCGATGCCGACGGCGGAGATCGATATCAACACCACCTGCACCAGCGCGGCCAGCGCCTCGGCCTTGCCGTGGCCGAAACGGTGATCGTGATCCGCGGGCTGAGAGGCGACCCATACGCCGACCAATGTCGACAGGCTGGCGATGATGTCGAGCGCCGTATCGGCAAGGCTGCCCAGCATCGCCGCCGATCCCGTCCGCCACGCGGCATAGATCTTCATCGACAGCAGCAGGACGGCGACCGTCGTGCTGGCGATCGCGGCGCTGCGGGTCAGGCGCGAACGCTCTGCCTGCGAGGGAGTGGCGGCGGCGGTCATGGACAAGGCGGCTCTGTCGCAGCCTTACGGGTAAAGCAGCGTGCTGGCCCAGCTGCCTGCGCGGCGCGTGAAGCGGCGGCGTTCGTGCAGGCGGAACGGACGGTCGTGCCAGAATTCCATCGCCTGCGGCACAAGGCGATAGCCGCCCCAATAGGCAGGGCGCGGCACAGGCTTGCCCTCGTAACGCTTGCGCACTTCCTCGAACCGGTCGAGAAATTCGCGGCGGTCGCCCATCGGCGCGGACTGGTCCGAGGCATGCGCGCCCAGCTGCGAATCGCGCGCGCGGGTCGCGAAATAGGCGTCCGCATCGGCGTCGGACACAGGCTCAAGCTGGCCTTCTATGCGAATCTGGCGGCGCAGGCTCTTCCAGTGGAACAGCAAGGCCGCTTGCGGATTGGCCGCGATCTCGTCCGCCTTGCGGCTTTCGCGATTGGTATAGAAGACAAAGCCGCCGCCCTGCCCCAGATCCGGCCCATGCCCTTTAAGAAGCACCATGCGCACCGACGGCGCGCCGCCCGCGCTGACGGTTGCAAGCGCCATGGCGGTGGGATCGTTGATCTCGCTCGACTTCGCTTCTTCAAGCCATTCGTCAAACAGGCCGAACGGGTCGCCCGCAGGGATCGCGTCTTCGGCCAGCAGTTCGGGTTCCACGTGCAATCCTCATCGACTTTGCGCCGACAGCCTGGGCGCGGGTCCAACATAGTAAAGCTCTGCCGCCAGCGCAAAGCCGCGCGAAAGGGCAACGCGGATTTCTGCCCGGCAACGGGACAGGCGGTGCACATGTGCATCAGCCGGATTGCACCAAACGGCTGCGCATCCTAGCTATCGCTTCATGGCGGACCCTTATTCGATCCTTGGCATTGCGCGCGGCGCGAGCGAGCAGGACATCAAATCGGCCTATCGCAAGCTGGCGAAACAGCTGCACCCGGATGCCAACAAGGACAATCCGGGCGCGGCGGATCGTTTCAGCCAGGTGACGCAGGCCTATGACCTGCTGTCGGACAAGGACAAGCGCGCCAAGTTCGACCGGGGCGAGATCGACATGGACGGCAACCCCAAGATGCCGTTCGGCTATGGCCAGCGCGGCGGCGGGCAATACCGGCAGGCGGGCGGCAATCCGTTCGGCGGCATGGGCGGCGCGAGCACGGACGATGTCGACCTGTCCGATCTGTTCGAAGGCATCTTCGGCGGCGGCGGCCAGCGGCGCAGCCGTGGCGGCATGGGCGGCGGAATGGGCGGGGGCGCGCAGGACAATCCCTTTGTGGGCATGGGCGGCGGTTTCGGCGGCGGTCAGCAGCGACGGCCCGTAAAGGGCGCGAACGTCAATTACCGGCTGGCCGTATCGCTGACCGATATCGCCAATCTGGAAAAACAGCGGATCACGCTGGCCGATGGCAAGACGATCGACCTGAAACTTCCGGCAGGGGCCGAGGACGGCACGCAAATGCGGCTTGCCGGCAAGGGTGAGCCGGGTCCCGCGGGCAATGGCGATGCCATCGTCACCATTGTCGAGCAGGCGCACCGTTTCTTCCGCCGCGACGGCGACGATGTGCGGCTCGATCTGCCGATCAGTCTGGATGAGGCGGTGCGGGGCGCCAAGGTCAAGGTGCCGACCACCACTGGCGCGGTCATGCTGACCGTCGCGCCCGGCAGCAATTCGGGCAAGGTGCTTCGCCTCAAGGGCAAGGGATTTACCCGCAAGGACGGATCGCGCGGCGACCAGTTGGTCACGCTGACCATCGACCTGCCCGAAGACGATCCGGAACTGGCGCGGCGGCTCGAGGGTTGGAGCGATACGCGCAATATTCGCAGCAGGCTGAGCGAGTAACGCACCGACCGAAGGACCCGTCGCCATCTCCGAAGAGCAGGATCCCAACCCGCCCGTCGGTGATTCGCGGTCCAACCTGACCCCGGAAGCCCGGCGGCAGGCGGCAAAGCAGCGCAAGCTTACGTTCAAGGCGGTGAAGCGCGAAATCGGCCCCGGCACGCGGGTTTTCGCCATCGCCAAGCGTATCTGGACGGGTGTTTACCAGGACGGTTTCATCCATGCGGGCAATCTCGCCTATATGGCGATCTTGTCGTTGTTTCCCTTCTTCATCCTCGGTGCCGCGATCTTCCAGCTTTTGGGCGAAGCGGATGAACGGACCGCCGCGATCAATGCCTTCCTGCTGGCGGTTCCGCGGGTCGTGGCGGACGTGATCGAACCGGTCGCGCGCGATGTCGTCAGCGCGCGGACCGGATGGCTGCTGTGGGTCGGTGCGCTGTTCGGCCTGTGGACCGTGGGCAGCCTTGTCGAGACGATCCGCGACATCCTGCACCGCGCCTATGGCACGCGGCCCACGGCCAGCTTCCTGAAATATCGCCTGCTGTCGGCGGGCATCATCATCGGCGCGGTGCTGCTACTCTTGACGTCGCTGACCGCGCAATTCGCCATCTCGGCGGCGCAGGAAGTGATCGAGGCATGGTTTCCGCAGGCCGAGGACTGGGTCGGCAGGCTCGCCCTGTCGCGTTTCATTCCGGCGCTGGGATTGCTGGGCTCGCTCTATCTGCTCTTCTATGCACTGACGCCCAGCGCCTACCGGACGCGGGAATATCCCAAATGGCCCGGCGCGCTGCTGGTCACGGGCTGGTGGGTGCTGGTCACGGTCACCCTTCCTCCAGTGCTCAGACTGCTGTTCTCCTACGATCTTACCTATGGCAGCCTTGCGGGTGTGATGATCGCCCTTTTCTTTTTCTGGCTGGTCGGGCTAGGGCTTGTCGTCGGGGCCGAACTGAATGCCGCGCTTGCCGAAACGCCGGAGGAACGCGACATGATCGGCCGTGACAATGCTGAACCAAAGCCCGAGTAACCCGACAACCACCGACGCCCATCGAGGCCAAGCCGCATAGAGCGCACGAAACGCCCGGATCGAAAAGCATGAGCGAAACCACACAAGACACCCTTCCCCAAGGCACCCTGATGCAGGGCAAGCGCGGCCTGATCATGGGGCTTGCCAATGACAAGTCGCTGGCCTGGGGCATTTCCAGGGCGCTGGCGGCGCAAGGCGCCGAGCTAGCCTTCAGCTATCAGGGCGAGGCGCTGGAGAAGCGCGTGCGCCCGCTGGCCGAAAGCCTTGGCAGCGATTTCCTGATCGAATGCGACGTGTCCGACATGGGCAAGCTGGACGAGGCGTTCGAGACGCTCAAGCAGCGCTGGGACACCATCGATTTCGTCGTGCATGCGATCGGCTTTTCCGACAAGAACGAGCTGCGCGGCCTGTATGTCGACACCAGTCTCGACAATTTCCTGATGACGATGAACATCTCGGCCTATTCGCTCGTCGCGGTGACGCGGCGCGCGCGGGCGATGATGCCAAACGGGGGTTCCGTCCTGACGCTGTCCTACTATGGCGCCGAAAAGGTCGTGCCGCATTACAACGTCATGGGCGTCGCCAAGGCCGCGCTGGAGACCAGCGTGCGCTATCTGGCGAACGATCTGGGTCCGGAAAACATTCGCGTCAACGCGATCTCTGCCGGGCCGATCAAGACGCTGGCGGCCAGCGGGATCGGGGATTTCCGCTATATCCTCAAGTGGAACGAGCTCAATTCGCCGCTGCGGCGCAATGTCACCATCGACGATGTCGGCGGGTCGGCGCTCTACCTGCTGTCGGGCCTGTCGTCGGGCGTCACTGGAGAGGTCCATCATGTCGACGCGGGCTATCACCTCGTCGGCATGAAGCAGGAGGATGCGCCCGACATCGCGCTCAGCTGATCGGCCTGCGCGCCAGACCGTTTGGCGGGCGCATTCGGCAGGGCATGCTTGCTTGACGGCGCATGCCCGATGTTTCAATGAAATACAGCCTTTACGAGCGAGCGCCCGCCACGCTTGCGGTCAGCGAATGGCCAGGGGCCGACTGGAGGAATTTCGTGCTTCGAAAGACGTTGCCGCTTGCGGCAGTCGCGGTCTGCCTTGCGGGTTGTGCGAAGGGATACCCGCCTGTCGAATCCGTGGCCGCCGATGCCAATGCCTATGCGGTCATGGGCAGCGCCGCGCAGGCAGAGGCAGCGGCACCCTATCGCATAGGGCCCGACGACACGATCAGCATCAATACCTTCTTCGAACCCGAACTGTCGGTCGAAAGCGTGAAGGTCGACCGCAGCGGCCAGATCGGCGTTCCCGGTATCGGATCGATGACGGTCGAGGGTCTGACAACCGAAGAGCTCGCCACGGAGATCGAGAATTCCTTCCGCGGCAGGCTGCTCGAACGGCCGCAGGTCGCCGTGTCCGTCGTCGATTCGGCGGATCGCAAGGTGGTCGTATCCGGTCAGGTCAACAGCTCCGGCGTGTTCGAGATCCGGAACAGCACGACGCTGCTCGAAGCCATAGCGATGGCGAACGGCGAAAACGAAATCGCCAAGATGGACGAGGTGGTCATCTTCCGCACGATCGATGGACAGCGCATGGCCGCTCGCTTCGACGTGAACGCAATCCGCAGCGGTGCGATGGACGATCCACGTATCCTGGGCAACGATGTCGTCGTCGTAGGCCTGTCCGAGGCCAAAGCCATCTGGCGCGATATCCGGCAGATCGTGCCGATCGTCGCCGTATTCCGGCCGCTGTACAATTGATCGGGGAAGGGACCCGCGCATGAACCGCGAGACGCCGCTGAACGGCAATGGCGCTGCCAGCAAGGCGCGCGACCGCGATTTCGCGGAAGACGACGTCTATGTCACCAAGGACGAGCGCCTTGCCCATCTGACGCATAGCGAGCTGGACCTTCGCGAGATCCGGGCGGCGATCTATCGCAACCGCTGGATGATCGGCGGGATCACCGCGCTGGGCATCATCATCGGCCTTCTGATTGCGCTGCTTTCGACCTCGATCTACCGGGCGACCGCCACGCTGCAGATCGACCAGCAGGGCCCCGAAGTTCTGGGCACCGAAGCCGAGCGCACCGCCGGCACCGGAACCGACGCAGAAACCTATCTCGCCACCCAGGTCGAGGTCATCAAGAGCCGGTCGCTGGCCGACCGTGTCGCGCGCTCGATGAACTATTACCAGGATCCGGCGTTCTTCGACGCGATGGAACTGTCGCCACCGGACAGCGAGCCGGGTTCGGCCGCCTGGCAGCGCGCAGTGATCGCGAACCTTCAAAGCAATCTGACGATCACGCCGGCGACGGGCACGCGGCTTGTCGGCATCAGCTTCGACAGCCCCGATCCGCGAACCGCGGGACAGGTCGCCAACAAGTTCGCAGAGGAATTCATCGCCAGCACGCTGCAGCGACGTTTCGACATGTCGGCCTATTCGCGCGAATTCCTGCAGCAGCAGCTGGAACAGACCCGGCTGCGTCTGGAAGCGAGCGAGCGCGACCTGATCGAATATGCGCGCCGCACAGGCATCACTAATCTCGACAGCGGCACCGGCGAGGGACAGGGCGCGGGCCAGACGCTGACCGCATCGAATCTCGCCGCGCTCAACAGCGCCTTCGCCACCGCGCAGACCGATCGCATTCTTGCGCAGCAACGGTGGCAGCAGGCGCAGAACACCGCGCTGATGAGCCTGCCGGAAGTGTTGCAGAACTCGGCGATTCAGTCGCTTCAGGGACAGCGCGCGCAGGTCGAGGCAGAGCTTGAGGGCGAACGCGATCGCCACAGCGACGATTATCCGACGGTCCGCCAGCTGGAAGCCAAGCTGGGCGCTCTCGACCAGCAGATTCGGGCGCAGGCACAGCAGGTGCGCAATTCGATCCGCGACCAGTACCGCCTGTCGGTGCAGCAGGAAAACGGACTGCTGGCCAATGTACGCGAATTGCAAGGCGCCGCTTTGGGCGAACAGAGCCGCGGCGTGCAGCTGACGATCCTGCAGCGCGAGGCGGATACCAATCGCGCGCTCTATGACGCGCTGCTGCAGCGCTTCCGCGAACTGAACGCCGCCGCCGGGATCACCGCGAACAATATCCTGATCATCGACCGGGCGCAGAACCCGTCGCTGCCGATCTGGCCCAAGCCGCTGGTAAACGCCTTCCTTGGCGCGGTGCTTGGCCTCGCGATTGCCGCGGCGCTGGCCTTTGCCCGCGAACGGCTTGACGATTCGATCCGCGCACCCGACGATGTCGAACGCAAGCTGGGCCTGCCGCTGCTGGGTATCACGCCAAAGCCCGAGAACGACGATGCGGAGACCGAGATGCTCGATCCGCATTCGCCCATGTCGGAAGCGATCTATGCCCTGCGCACCGGGCTGGAACTGTCCACCCGCGACGGCGTGCCGCATACGCTGCTCGTCACCTCGACCCGTCCGGCGGAAGGCAAGTCCACCACCTCGCAGGCGCTGGCGCGTGAATTCGCGCAATCGGGCCGCCGCACGGTGCTGGTCGACGCCGACCTTCGCCGTCCGTCGGTCCATCACAATTTCGGGATCGACAACAAGCTCGGCTTCTCGTCGCTGCTGACCAGCAGCGAACTGGTACCCGGCGCGATCCATCCGACGGATATCGAAAATCTTTCGGTCATCCCCAGCGGTCCGATCCCGCCCAGCCCGCCCCGGCTGCTCAATCATGACACGCTGCACCGCATCTTCGACCGGCTGTCGCAGCAGTTCGACCTCATCATTCTCGACGCCCCACCGGTGCTCGGCCTTGCAGACGCGCCGCAGCTCGCCTCGGCCGTCGACGGCGCGCTTTATGTGATCGAGGCGAGCGGCGGATCGCAGGGGCAGACCAAGGCCGCGCTGCGCCGCCTGATCGCGGCGGATGCGCATGTCATCGGCGCGGTGCTGACCAAATATGATTTCCGCCGCGTCGGTTATAGCGATTACGGCTATAACGAATATTACAACTACGGCGGCCACGAGCGTCAGGGCGCCTGAGGCACGGATGGCGACCTCCGCCCCCGGCTATCGCGATGCACCGGCGCCCCGGCCGCGCCGGCGCCGCACGCAGCTGAGGCCGGTGGCAACGCGCCAGACCGCGCTTGCGGCGGGCGGTTTCGTCTGGCTTGGCCTCGTGGCGCTGCTGCTGTTCAATCTCGCCCTGCCGAAGGGCGGCACGCGAATTCAGGGATTTCCAATCACCTGGGGCTATGTCGTGATTGCCGCCGTTACCGTGTTCGCGGCCATTGGGACGCTCCGCAGGCGCGACATCTCTCTGCCCCCGATCATTCAGTCCTGCTGCCTGATGATGCCGCTGGCGATCTTTACCTATTACAAGGCGCAGCAGTTCGGCCTGCCGTCCAGCGGGTGGCTGCAATATGCCGTGCTGTTCGGCTTCTTCCCCATCGCCATACTGGTCTTTATGGCCCCCCATCTCGAACAATTGCAGGCGCGGCATATCGCGGGCCTTCTGCGAATATGCATCCGCTTCGCGGTCGCATGGGGCCTGTTCAATTTTCTGCTGTTCCTGGCGATCGGGCAGGTGATCGAGATCCCGTACGTCACCGTAAACGGGGCCGAGGTCATTTCGGTGCTCAAGAAGAACAACATGCGCGGCTCGGTCATGAAACTCGTGTCCAGCTTCAACAACGGCAATATTTTCGGCGTGTGCATGGTGATGCTGATGCCGCTCTACTTTCATATCGAAAAGCGCAAGGGCTGGCTGGCAGCCTTCGTCATCGCCCTGCTCTGTACGCTCAGCCGCACGACCTGGTTTGCGATGACCGGGGCCTTCATCTTGATGGTCATTTCGGGCCAGATCCGCGTCAACCGGATGTCGGTATGGGTTTCGCTGGGCGCGGCGATCTGCGTTTTTCTGGCGATCCTTCCCATGCTAGGCTGGACCAGCGCGAACCTCATCGACGACCGGCTGGGCGGAAGGCTCGACTATCTCAAGAAACTGGAAGTGACTTTTCTCGGGCAAGATTCGATCACCATTCCGGAAATCGTCTATTTTGGCCTGCTGCAAAGCTATGGCCTGATCGGCCTAGTCATCGCATTAGCCGCCCTGTCCTATGGCGCGATTTACGGACTGGCACACTGGGGCGGACTTTCACAGATGCGCCGGTCGGCAGTGCTGGGGGTGATGACCTATCTCTTCGCCTGCACCATGGACGGCGCATTCGTGTTCCCGCCGGTCTTCCCGCTGTTCCTCTTCGTCAATGCATTGATCTACCGGCGCGGCTATCGCGTGGCGCAGCGGCTGGTTCCAGCGGCCGTCAAGCCCCGGCGTCCGCGCCGCCATTCGTATGGGCTTGACGCGCAGACCCTTGCGGCATCCACGCCATGAGCGACGCCGGCCCCGAAAACTACCGCGTCCTTCACATCGCCCAGAAACTTCCGGGCGGGGTGGGGGCCTATCTGTCTGAAGTGCTGTCGTTCCAGCGCGAAGTCATGGGCCCGCGCCGCGTGTCTGCCGTCATTCCGGCCCAGGAACGTTTCGTGCTGCCCTACCTGCCCGAAGCCTCGCTGCATCTGTTCGACGATGCACAGCGCAGCCCGCGCGCCCTGCTGCGCTTTGCCGCCCATGCGCGGACCGCGATCATGCACGACCGGCCCGACATCGTGCATCTTCATTCCAGCTTTGCCGGCATGCTGCGCCCCGTTATCGCGCGGCTTCCCGCCGACGTGCGCCCTGCTGTCGTCTATTGCGCGCATGGCTGGGCCTTCAATATCCGCTGGTCGAACCGCCGCCGCGAATTGATCGCCGCGGTCGAACGGCACATGTCGACGATGACCGACCGGGTGCTATGCATCTCGCAATTCGAATATGATTGCGCGGTTCAGCGCGGCCTTCCGCGCGACAACATGGCGGTGCTGCACAATGGCGTGACCGAACGTGTGTTTCCCGGGTGCGCCGCGCCGGTGCCGATGCCCCGCGACCGGATCAACCTGCTGTTTATCGGGCGCAAGGACCGGCAAAAGGGTTTCGACATCGCCGAACGCGCGATGGCGATGCTGACCGACCTGCCCGTGCATCTTCATGTCATTGGCGCGACCGTCGTGGATGACGAACAGGAATCGCAGCGCCTGCCCAACATCACCCATTACGGCTGGCAGCAGCGCGAAGCGATCTGGAGCTTTGTCGAGGCCTGCGACGCGGTACTCGTCCCCTCGCGCTGGGAAGGCTTCGGCCTTGCCGCGATCGAGGCGCTTCGGCAGGGCAAGCCGGTGCTCGCCTCCAATGTCGATGCCTTGCCCGAAGTCGTGCGCGACGGCGTCACCGGCATGCTGTTCCCGGCAGAGGATCCGCAGGCGCTCGCCCAATTCATTCGCGGGCTCGACCGGCAAAAGCTGGCCGAAATGGGCAGCGCGGGCCGCGCCGATTTCCTCGCGCGCTTTACCGGCGAGCGGATGAACCGGGCGATCCTCGATTGCTACCGCGCGGTGCTGTACGAAAGGGCGCTGGCCACCAGACTGGCCTGAAAGACTGGACAGCGAAAACCGGCTGCAGGAACGGGGCTGAAGGGAATTCATGGAAACACTGGCGATCATTCCCGCGCGCGGCGGATCGAAAGGCATTCCGCGCAAGAACGTCCTGCCGCTGGCGGGCAAGCCGCTGATCGCGCATAATATCCTTGCGGCCAGGGCAGCCTCGCGCGTCAGCCGGGTGGTCGTGTCGACCGACGATGCGGAAATCGCAGCGGTGGCGAAGGACTATGGCGCCGAGGTGGTGATGCGCCCCGATGATCTTGCGGGCGATGTCTCTCGTTCGGAAGATGCGCTGCTGCATGTGCTGGACACGCTGGAGCAGGAGGAAGCCTACCGCCCCGACATGATCGCATTCCTGCAATGCACTTCGCCGCTGACCGCGCCCGAGGATATCGACGGCACGCTGGCGGCGCTGGAGGACAAGGGGGCGGACTCTGCGCTGGCCGTCGTGCCGTTTCATTACTTCCTGTGGTCCGAACAGGGCGATGGCGGGGCCGACGGCATCAACCACGACAAGAGCTTTCGCCTGATGCGGCAACAGCGCCAGCCCGAATTCGTCGAGACGGGCGCGGTCTATGCAATGCGCGCGGCGGGTTTCCGCGAGGCAAAATTCCGATTCTTCGGCAAGACCGTGATGCACGCGATCCCGGTGGAGCACTGGCAGGAAATCGACGAACCCGCCGACTTCCGCATCGCGGAGGAGCGGATGGCCCGCCTCGCCCGCTCGCGCCCGGCAGCGGGGATGCTGCCCGAGCGGATCGCGGCGCTGGTGATGGATTTCGACGGGGTGTTGACCGACGACCGCGTCTTCGTGTCCAGCGCGGGCGAGGAAAGCGTCGCCTGTTCGCGCGGCGACGGCATGGGCATCGAACTGCTGCGCAAGGCAGGGCTGGCGATGACCGTGCTGTCGAAAGAGCAGAACGAGGTCGTGGCCGCGCGCTGCCGCAAGCTGAAGCTGGAATGCGCGCATGGCATCGACGACAAGCTGCCGCTGCTGCGGCTGTGGCTGGACGAACGCGGCATCGCGGCCA
Source organism: Croceicoccus sp. (assembly GCF_983967925.1). Taxonomy (NCBI): domain Bacteria; kingdom Pseudomonadati; phylum Pseudomonadota; class Alphaproteobacteria; order Sphingomonadales; family Erythrobacteraceae; genus Croceicoccus; species Croceicoccus sp. The sequence goes on from NZ_CFETID010000023.1 coordinate 23,789, forward strand.
GCGATGCGATCTATATCGGCAACGACATCAACGACGTCGCTTGCTTGGAGGCCGCAGGCTGCGCCATCACCCCTGCCGACGCGCATCCTGCCGCCCGCGCGGCTGCCGATATCGTGCTGTCGGCCGATGGCGGACGCGGCGCGATTCGCGAACTGGCGGACATGCTGATCGCATCGGGCCGGATCGTCCCCGCGCAGGGATAAGCGCCGCATGACGATTATCGCCGCCCTCCCCCGCTCGACGCTGCATCTGCGGCTGCTGGCGGCGAACGATCCCGGCGTGACCCATGTGCTCTATCGCGACGCGCATGTCGCGCCCGATGTCGAGGCGCTGTTTCCCGGCAAGGGAATCGCGCTGGGCCGCGAACAGCGTCCGGCGAAGAGCCCGCTGCAATGGCCCGCGCGCTTCGCGGCCAATCGCCGCTATTACGCGGATGTCCGTGAAAGGCTCGCCCCGCTGGGGATCGAGCGGCTGATCATCTTCCTCGAAGGCGAACCGCTGGAACGAATGCTGGCGGACTGGTTCGGCGGGCCCATCGAATTATGGGAAGACGGCCTCTCGCATTACGTCGACCTGACCAGCCCGCTCTGGTACGCGGCGCGCGGTGCGGTGCAGGCGGCGAGCGGCTTCTATGCCAAGGGCGCGATGTCGCGCCGCGCGGATCGCACCCGCATGATCGTGCGCGACCGTTTCGAAACGCGCGACCTGATCCTGCCCTCCCCCACGCTGGCCGCGCCGCAGGACCGCCTTCTGTTCATCGGATCGCCGCTGGTCGAGGACGGGATCGTTTCACGCTCGCGCCTTGCGCAGGGTCTCGGCGCCATGGCAGCCGCCAGCCCGATGCCGCTGGCCTATCTGCCCCATCCGCGCGAGGACATTTCTGCGGTCACGGCGATGCTGAAGCCTATCGCCCATATCGAACCGGCCCCCCTGCCCCACGGCATCGCCGATCATGTCTCGGCCCATGGCTATCGCGGCTATATCGCGGCGGTCTCGACCGCTCTGCTCGATCTGGACGCGTTCGACCACAGCCTGTTCGTGCCGCGCCTGTTCGGGCTGGAACGCATGCATCGCGCCTTGGCGGGCTGGCAGGCCAATCCCGTGGCGCTGGCCGCTGGCGAGACTGACCTGTCGCAATGGCTGGCCGCCACAGGCGATCAGAAATAGGGTCGCAGGCTCTCCGCATTGTCCTGCATCACCGACCATAGCCGGTCCTGCGCCGCCGTCAGACGGTCACGCGTGCCGTCGGGATCGTCCGCAATCGCTTCCATGCCTGCGATAAGCCGGTCGCGGAAACCGGGCTGGCGGATATCGACGCCCCATTCCTCGTGCCCGATGTCTTCCAGGAAATAGGTCATCTTCGGATGACTGGCGAGGGTGAAGACCGGGCGCTGCAGGCCGAACGGCACCATCTGCCCATGCCCCCGCATCCCGATGGTCAGGTCGGTGGTGCAGTAATATTCATAGATCGCCGAAATCGGGGCATGCGCGATGTCGACCACGTCGAAGGTCAGGCCGAACTGGCGCAGCAGCGGCAGATAGAACCGGTCGCGCGGATCGTGCACCGCAAAGCTCGCGCGCCAGCCCTTTGCCACCATATGCGCCGCCGCCTCAGCGATTTCCTTTACCGATGCCTCGGGCCCGGACCCGAAGCGCCGGTCCGCGCGGTCGAAGGCCAGATTGATCGCAAGGTGCCGCCCCGCCTGCCAAGGCCGGTCATATTCGGGGTAGAGGCGTGACAGAACAGTCGTCGGGCAGGGCTGCCAACGCAGCTTCTCCGCCAACGGCGGCGGCAAATGCCCCGACAGCGAGCGGATCGACCCGTTGTTGCGCAACCCGACGAAAGCCGCGCGTTCAATGGTCTCGTAAATATGCGCCTCGAACTGGGGCGAGAAACCCGTCTGGCCATGGAAATTATTATATCCCACCGCGCTCAGCACCAGTGGCCGTTCCAGCCGGCGCAGATCCTCTATCGCAAGGTTCCATTGCCAGCCCGACCGGCTGCCCGGCACGGAATCGGGAATGATCAGCCCGCCGCCGCCCACCAGCACGGCCTTGGCCTCTGCATTGATACGCGAAATGTCGCGCGCCTCGACCGGCGCGCGAACGGGCAGCATCCGCCAGTCCTGACGGCCCATCTGGCGGTCGAACAGGCGGCGCGTGGCGGTGAACAGCGCCGTATCGCCCGCATTGCCGTTGCGATGCACGCCGTAATGCACGCAATAGCCCTTGCCGCCCGGTGCGTGGCGAAACGCCAGCAGGCGCGCCTGCTCGGCCACTGCGCTGGCGGCACGGCGCGGGAAACCGGCGGGGTCGGTGCGAAGCGCCTTGATCAGTTTGGAAATCATGGAAAAACCGGCAATTAGATGGGTTACGCGTCTGCCCGATCCGGCAAGGCATCGATCAGCAGCGCCGCGACCGTAGCCGCGCCCTTGCCGTTGAGCCAGCCGATTTCTTGCTCCAGCAGGCGGGGCGGAACAGGCCGCGTCGCCTTGACCAGACCCGCCTCGAGGATCGCGGCCAGCTCGCCAGCCTCGCGCGCGACGGGAATGCCCAGCGCGCCCATCGCCCCGGCCTTGGCGGCTTCGGTCTTCTGGTCGAATGCCGCCGGGTCCAGCCGCGCCGCGACGACCGGCATCGTGCAAACCGCCGCCTCAAGCAGTGCGGAGGAATAGAAGCCGACTGCGGCATCGGCGCCCAGCATGCTTTCGTATAATCCGCGCGGCGCTTCGGCCTGAATGGTCAGCCCCCGCCCCTCCAGCAAGGCGAACAGGCGCGCCCGCTCGTTTTCGTCGGATCGCGGGTGGAGGCGGGGGATCACCCGGATCGGCAGACGCGCGCCGACGCGCGCCAGCGCCGATGCCAGCGCCTGCTCTGCCCGGTCCACCTCATCGGCCCGAACCTTACCGTCCGCTCGAAAAGGCTGGTGCAGCCACAATATGCGCCGGGCATTCTGGTCGAACGTCCTGCCCGGCCACGCCTGCGCCAGGTCCGCCAGGCGGTCGAAACGCGGCGGCGGCACGATGATCAGCTTATCCGGATCGACACCCCGCTCGATCAATTGCTCTTGCCGCCCCTTTGCCGTGACCAGCACCCGGTCGATCAGCCTGCCGGTCATGTCGCGCGGCGGCAGCAAACGAAGCCCGCGCAAGGCCCGCAATCCAACACGCGCGGTCCGGCGAGAGGATTCGGGCACCGTTCCGCGCAAGGGGAGGCTGAAAGGCCCCTCGTCGATCTGGAACACGATGATACCCCGGTCGCGCGCGGCGCGGATCAGAGCCTGTTCTGGAAATCCCCAGCTGTGGCACATCATCAGCACGCCGATGGCCGCCTCATCCATCAGGTCGCCGAACATGGCCTGCAGGCGCGCAAACGCCCGGACCCCGCCCGACAGGACCATGTTGGGCGCCGCCGTGGCAAAGCGCGAGGACAATCCCGCCTCCTGCGGATCGGGGCGCACCACCTCGGCCTTGCGCAGCGCATAATCTGCCGAGCCGCGCCGATCGAAAGCCGACATGTCGATCACCAGAGGCGTATCGGCACCCGCCCCGTCAAGCGCCGCAGTGACAAGGCGTATCATCTCCGGATGCGATCCTGCCGCTCCGGCCAGCGCGATTCGACCGCGCGCATGCCCCCGTTCGTCCGATATCATCACGGTTCGCCATGCAAAATGCCGCTCGCCAAGGCAAATCGACATCGTGGGACTTGCACAAGTCGGGCACGGCCGTATTCAGGCCTGCAAGACATTATGTCAGACGACATTACGCAACGGTGGATCGGGTTCGGGCAAGAAGCATGGCTGAAGAAATCCTTATTGGTGCGGCACTATTGTTGATACCGGCGGTCATTCTGCTGATCGTCGAAGTGAATGTCGCGCGCAAGCGCCGTGCCGCCCGCGATGTCGCGCGCCGCAACAAGGCCCGTCCGGCTGCCGCCGACGCCAAGGGCGAACAGCTGCGCTGACCGCGCGGCACGATCCCCCACCTGTCCCCTACACTGGCAGACATCACGGCCCGCGACGCGCGCAGGGTTGAGCGCCGATCCGCCTCGTGCCACTGGCCTTGCCAAGACAGGACAGGCATATGCAATCGAACTACCGCCCGGACATCGACGGACTGAGAGCGCTCGCCGTCGTGCCGGTGGTGCTGTTCCACGCCGGGCTGGGATTTCCGGGCGGATATGTCGGGGTCGACATCTTCTTCGTCATATCGGGCTATCTTATCACGGCGGGCCTGCTGAAGGATAATGCGCGGGGCATTTTCTCCATCGCCCGCTTCTACGAACGCCGCATCCGGCGCATCGTGCCCGCGCTTGCGGTCGTCACGCTGGCCACGCTGGTCGCGGGGGCCTTCGTCCTGCTCCCGTCCGAATATGAAAGGCTGGGCGCAAGCGCATTGAGCGCGGCGCTGTTCTATTCGAACATCCATTTCTGGTCGGTGCAGAACTATTTCGACGGCGGGAACATCACCCACCCGCTGCTGCACAGCTGGTCGCTGTCGGTCGAGGAGCAGTTCTATATCGTCTGGCCGGTCGCGATCTGGGCGATCTACCGGCTGTGGCTGTCGCGCTGGCTGCCCGCGCTGATGATCGCCGCGATCGCCGCGACGCTTGCGGCCAGCGAATGGATGCTGGATTATTCGCCCAAGACCGCGTTCTACATGTCGCCGCTACGCGCGTGGGAACTGCTGCTGGGGGCGCTGCTGGCCACCGGGCGCGTGCCGCCGGTACGCCGTGCCGCACTGGCGCAGGGCCTGTCACTGGCCGCGCTGGCGATGATCGGTTGGTCGATCTTCGCGCTGACAGAGGCCTCGCGCTTTCCCGGTCTGGCGGCGGTTCCGTCGTGCCTTGGCGCGGCGATACTGATCCATCTGGGCGGTCCAGAGCGTAGCATCGGCAATCGCCTGCTGTCGCTGCGTCCGCTGGTGTGGATCGGGCTGCTGTCCTACTCGCTCTATCTTTGGCACTGGCCGATCCTGTCGCTCTTCACCGTGCACAAGGGCAGTGCGGTCGATCCGGTTGAAGGCGCGGCGCTGGCGCTGCTCTCGCTCGTGCTGGCGTGGCTGTCGCTGCGCTTTGTCGAACAGCCGTTCCGCAAGCCGCCCGGCACCCCGCATCGTCGCGGCGGAAGCGACTGGCCAGTGCTGGCCGCCGGCGGTGCCACGCTGGCGGGCGTTGCCGCCTGCGGCGTGGTGCTGATGGTCACGGGCGGCTTTCCCGGCCGCGTCAATGCCGAGGCTCACGCGATCGACGCCCACAGGCGCGAGAAGGTGACGGTCGCCACCGGATGCATCGTGGGGGACGACCTGCCCGGCGACTTGATGGACCGCTGCTTCTCCGCCCCCGCCGCCAGAGAGGCGCGCATCGCGGTCTGGGGCGACAGTTTCGCGCGGCAATATGCCAACGAACTGGCCAGCCGCTACAAGGATCGGTCGGTCGAACCGCTCATGCTGATGGCCACCGGCTGCGCGCCCTTGGCAGGCGTTCGCCCGACCTTCGGCCATGGCCGGGCCGACCTGCGCTGCGAAGAGTTCAATCGGTTCGCACTCCGCTCGCTGCTGGCCATGCCCGACCTCGAACAGGTGATTATCGCAGGCCGCTGGTCCAACCTTTACGGCCTGCCGCTCCCCGGCCGAGAGCTCGTGCGGACGGCGCGCTTCTACACCGCGACGGATGCGTCCGAACGCAGCCTCGGCCATTCGCTGGCCTTGATGGAGCAATCGCTCGACCACGCGATCTCCGCGCTCGAGGCAAAGGGCGTGCGGGTCACGCTGATCGCCGAACCGCCGCGCTATCCCGAAAGCGTGCAGCGCTGCGCCGCGCGCGCCGCATGGGATGGCGCGGATCCTGCCGGGGAATGTTCCACCAGCGTGTCGGTGCAGCGCCGTTTCCGCAAGCCGGTGATGGACGTGCTGCAACGCGTCGCCGGCCGCCATCCGCAGACGCGCCTCTACGATCCGCTGATGCGCTTTTGCGGTGCGGACGGGCTCTGCCAAGGGTATCGGGATGGCATCTTGCTGACCGAGGATGTCGATCATCTGTCGCGCCAGGGCAGCATTCGGGCCCTCGACGGCCTCGATCTCCCCATGCCGCGCGCGGCCGCCGGAAAGGGACCGCAATGATCGCCGATCTCGTCTCGACCTATGAAGCGGCGAAAACCGCGCTGGTACCCGCGAACCAGGACCTGCGTGCATTGGTGCATGTGCATGTCGGGCTGGCGATCTGGCTGGGACTGGTGATCGCCTGGCGCAGGGGCCTCGGCGCGGTGCTGCCGCTTTGCGGGCTGATCGCCGCGTGCGCCCTGAACGAGGGGTTCGATCTGGCAAGCCATTGGCCAGTGACCCATGATTGGGTGTGGCGCGACATGGCCGGCGACACTTTCAACACGCTGCTCTGGCCAGTGCTGATCTGGCTTTATTGCACGATACGAGAGCGGGCCGGACCGCCTGGCGACCGAAAAGGGACCGGCGGCTAGTTCGCCTCGATCGCGATATCATCGACCCGGCCGCGGCTGTCGGTGACGAACATCGACGAACCGAACACCACGTCGAGGAACTGCACCGGGCAGTCTTCCGGAACCGCGAAAGACATCGCCACCCGCTCACCCGTTTCGGACCGGCGCAAATCGGCCAACTCGTCATCGGCGGAGGCGCAGCCTATCGTCACGCGCGGCATGCCCGCATCGGCCTCCGCATTGGCGGAAAGCCGCGCGGAGAGGCGATATTGGCCCGGCGTCAGCGCCAGCATCTGGCGCGCCACGCTGCCCAGATGGCCGCTGCCCGCATGCACCTCCAGCACGCGGCCCCGGCCTTCCTCGTCCGGCACGGGGAGAGCCGAGAGCGATGCACCCGATTCGTAGCGCCAGCCAAGCGCCCGCGAGTCCGTCTCCTCGAAATCGCCGTTCTGGACGAGGCGCGCGTCCTTGCCGCGGATCATGCCGATCAGCGTCGCCGCGTCATCCGCCGCGCCCAGCCGCAACAGCCTGCTGGTCACGGCGGCGGCGGTGCCGCGATCCGCGACGGGAACGCCCTTGCTCCACATGCCCTGCGCCATCGCGGTCAGCGCCTCGGGGTTCTCGCTCCGCCCCACGAATGTGGGCAGGAACCGGTCGCGCCAGATGGGACGGTCGGCCATGGCGGCGCCCAGCGCGCGGGCAAAGGCAAGATCCTGCGATGCCTCCAGCACCTGCGTGACGATCAGATCATAGCCGCGCCGCGTGGTGGACAGCGCATGGCCGTAATGGCGGATCGCCGCGGCATCGCCTGCGGTCTGCTGCGCATCCAGACCTAGCGCCAGCTCGGTCATCAAATCGCGGCGCGACAGGCTTTCGCCATAGCGCAGCAGGCGCATCGCCTGCTCGGCATTGCCGCGATAGGCCTGCACGAAGGACAATGTGCGGATCGCGCTGACATCCAGCGGGTCGTCCATCACCGCCGCGGTGGCCAGCCGTTCCGCCATGTCGAGCGTGGCAGGCTCCTGATCCTCGACCAGCGCGATTGCCGCGGCGGCGGACCGGGCCGCGGCGCTGGTCGCGATCGGTGCGTCGGCCAGACGGCCGCGTTCGACGCCCGGCAGGACATTGGGCAGGGTGAACATGGTCACGATGCCCGACAGCCCGGCAGCCACCACCACCAGCACGGCTCCGCCCGCCCAGCGCAGCTTGTTTCCGGCGAACACGCTCATGCCGCCTGCTCCTCGCCCGAACGGCGCGAAGACGGCTGGCCGATCGGCTTTGCGATCAGAAAGGCGGCGAACACCAACACCGCACCGGCCAGCGGTGTGCGCAAGGGATAGTCGGTCAGGCTCGCGCCCAGCAGCGCGCCCGCCATGATGGCCCCGGCCCGTACCGAGATCGCTTCCAGCGGCGGCATCGCGCGCAGGCTTTTCACCAGGCGAAAGCCGATCCAGCCGATAAAACCAGCAAGCACGATCAGCGCGGGCAAGCCGCCCGTCAGCGCCAGTTCGATCAAATCATTATGCGCATTGTTGAAATACTTGAGCGACAGTCCCCAGTCGGGCTCATTGCTGCGGAACACGGGGTCGAAGGTGCCGAAACCCGATCCGAACGGCAGGAAATCGCGCACGAGGTCGATCATCAGCGGCAGGAAAGTCACCCGCTTTTCCGCCAGCAAATCGTCGTCGACGAAACGGTCGACCGACAGCGCCTTGCCGAACAGGATCAGCAACACGACCATGATGACGGGCACGGCGATGATGCCGATGCGCAGCCAGTTCGCCTGCTCGCGCCGCATGCCCTTGCCGACCTCGTCCAGCGGCCACATCGCCAGCGACGCGGCCAGCGAGACGAAGCCCACCACCATGCCGGTGCGCGAACCGGTGACGACGATCATGACCAGCAGCACCATCGCGGCAGGCAGAGCGACCATCCGGCGGCGGCGCGCCTGCGGCGTGGTCTCGCGCCGCAACGCCCCTTCGCTGCCAAGCGACCACATTCGCAGCAGGGGGAACCCAGTCGCCAGAAAGGCCGCACTATGGTTGCGGTTCGCAAAGAAGCCGAGCACGGAATTTTCGGCAAAGAACTTGTAGGGCAGAGGCGGCCCTTCCAGCGCGCCTGCCACCTGCATGATCCCGATGACCAGGCTGAGCCCCACGAACAGCAGGAAGCCCTGAATCAGCCGGCCTTCCTGCCGATGTCCGATCCCCCACAAGGCGACCATCATGGCGGCGGCAGGCAACAGGGCGAACAGGCTGTTCCACGTGCGCCACGGCACCAGCGATATCGGACGCCACGGCTGTTCGATGCCCGCGGCGAGCGCCGCTTCGGCATAGCGGTCATGTCCGGGCAGGCCGGTCCACGTGGACGGCGGCAGCGGGATCAGCTGAACCGCGATCGTGACCGCCAGCAGGGCAAGCAGCACCGCCGGGATCCACAGCGAACGGGCGCGCCTGGGTGCAGGCAGCACCAGCAGGACGGCAATGGCGAAGAGGCAGATGGGCCGCAGGAACAACAGCCAGTTCACGTCGGGCCGCGCCGATCCGCCGAACAGCGCAATCGCGGCGAACAATATGCCGATCAGGACCAGCCGGGCGGTTTCTGCGCGCGAAGTGCGGTTCGAAGCGCGCGACCGGCGGCGGCTTTCGCCCTGCCCGCGCCCGTTGCGGCGGCCGGGATCGAAGCCGCGTGAGGCACGCGCGCTGCGTTCAGCGCCGCCATCCGGGCCACGCCTTGCCCCTGCAGCGCCCCAGCGCCCCCTTGGGTCGGACGAGCCGGTCCCGTCAGGGGGAAATGGAGGATTGCTGGATGCCATGATCCCTCATCTTCTCACGTCATCTTCTGACGGGCTCTTTTGCCCGCCCTTCCCTGCGACGGCTAGGGCGAAGGCCGCGGCTTGGCAAGTTGGTTGTGCGGGGAAACCGGCGCAGCATGGATCGGTCTGTCGCCGCACCGCACCGCAATATCCCCCCGCGCCGACATCGGCGTTTTACACCCTGTAATCGCGGTGTTAATGCGATCGGGACCGCATTTACGCCCATGGAACGCCGAAAAGCGCCACGGGCGAACTGGACTGGAGTTTGCAATGGGTGTGAAGATCATCGCCGAGGTTGGCTGCAACCACAAGGGCGATATGGAAATCGCGAAGGAGCTGATCCGCGTGGCGGCCGTCTATGCCAAGGCCGACGTGGTGAAATTCCAGAAGCGGAACAACCGCGAACTCCTGACCGAGGAGCAGTACAACGCGCCGCATCCCAACCCGGCCAATTCCTATGGCGACACCTATGGCGCGCACCGCGAATTCCTTGAATTCTCGGTCGACCAGCATCTGGAACTGATCGAGGAATGCCGGAAGAACGAGATCGAATATTCGACCTCGGTCTGGGACACGACTTCCGCGCGCGAGATCGCTTCGCTGAAGCCTTGCCTGATCAAGGTGCCGTCGGCCTGCAACCTGCATTTCGACATGCTGGACGTGCTGGCGAACGATTACGACGGCGAAGTCCATTGCTCGCTGGGCATGACCACCCATGACGAGGAGGAGAAGATCGTCTCCTTCTTCGAAAAGCGGGGCCGCGCCAAGGACCTGATCATCTATTCCTGCACCTCGGGCTATCCGGTGGAATTTCAGGACATCTGCCTCGGTGAAATCACACGGCTGAAATCGACCTTCGGCGACCGCGTGAAGGGCATTGCCTTTTCCGGCCACCACCTCGGCATCGCGGCCGACATCGCGGCGCTGACGCTGGGCGCAAGCTGGGTGGAGCGGCACTTCACGCTCGACCGCACGTGGAAGGGCACCGATCACGCCGCCTCGCTGGAACCCGATGGCCTTCGCCGCCTGTGCCGCGACCTGCGCAATGTCGAAAAGGCATTGGGCACCAAGAAGCAGGAGATCCTGCCGGTCGAGCAGGTGCAGCGCGACAAGCTGAAATGGCGCCCGCGCCCCTCGGCGGCCGAGGCTGCCTGATAGCCGACTTCGCCGATAGCGGCGCATGGATGTGATCCGGCCAGCATGACACATGCCGACAATGGAGACGCGGTGGAGGCGAACGCTTCCGCCGCGTCCCAGCAAGCGGAAAAGCAGGCGCAGCAAACCGCCGTGCTGCGCTTCATGGCGCTGCATGAATTGCTGGGCGATACGCTGGCCGAGGTCGGCAGTTGCGTCGCGGACCGCCCCGATCTGGCGACGCCGCTCGGCCTGATCCGCGGGCTGGGCGCCGAAGTCGGCGTGACCGGTCTTGCGGGGGAGCGTCTGGACGCGCTTCAATCCTTATACCGCATCCCGGCAGCGCAAGGCGATGCGCCGGCGTCAGCGGATCTGGTGCTGGCCTCGGCAGACAGCGATCCCGAAAGCCTGCTGGAAGCCATGGCGGAGGGTGCGCTGCTGGCGATCCATGTCGACATGGGCGGCGGTGCTAAGGCGATGGCCGCCAGTGCAGCCCGCCTGAACGCCATCGCCGGCAAGATCGCTTCGCGCAGCGATATCGAGGGTCTGGCCGCGCGCAACCTCTATCGCGATCGCTGGATCGTGATGCGCAAGACATCGGGCGCCCATGGCGGAGCGGCGCTGGAGATCATGGCGCGGCGTGCCGGTCAGGCAGGTGCAGCGCGGGCGGCATCGGCATTGCCCGGCGCTGGCCGATTGTTTTCGCTCGCGGAAGTGACTCGCGCGCATCCGCGTGGACGCAGGCAGGCCTCCTACAAACTTTGGGCCATGCGCCGCCGCCGCGCCCTGTCCCGGCAGGCCGACCGGCTGGAAAGCGATCCCGGCACGATCACCCATTTCGGCGTCCACGCCCCCGCCAATGCAGGCGACCGCGTCCTGTTCGAAGCGGTGCGCGCCGCCGTCGAACCCTCGCCAAATGCGCGCTGGGCGCTACGCGACGTACGCGCGCCGGTAACACCGCGCGTGATCGATGCGGTCAACCGCAGCCGAGGCATGGTGATCGGCGGCGGCGGGCTGTTCCTCGTCGACATCACATCGGGCAGTCCGTCGGGCTGGCAATGGCCCTGCCCCACCGAACTGCTGCGGCGGATCGACGTCCCGATTGCGGTCTTCGCGGTCGGCTACAACCGGTTTCGCGGTCAGGGCGAGTTTCCCGCCGCCTTTGTCGAGAGCCTGCACGCTCTGGCCGAACGCGCGGATTTCATCGGCATTCGCAACCATGGCAGCATCAGGGCGCTGTCGTCATACCTCCCCGAAGATCTCGCGGCCAAGCTGACATTCCAGCCCTGCCCGACCACGGTGATGAGCCATCTGGACATGCCGGGCACGGACTATGCCCCGCCCGCCCGTCCGCGCCGCCGGCTCGTTATCAACACCGCGTTTGACCGATTTGCCCTGCGCATGGCAGGCCGTGAGCGCGAGACGCTGGGCAGTCTGGCCCGCGTGGCCCGGCGCGCCGCGGACGAAGGCTGGGAAGTCACGCTGGTCGGTCATCTGTTCGACGACGAAGCCGTGGCGCCGTTCCTGCAGAAGGAGGGCGTACCCTTTTCGGTGCTTCATTTTACCGGCGTGGCAACGGAAGAGATCCTGCGCTTCTATCGCTCGGTCGATCTGGTGATCGGCATGCGTGGTCATGCACAGATGGTGCCGTTCGGGCTTGGCACGCCGATCCTCTCGCTGATTGCGCATGACAAGATGGGCTGGTTCCTCGACGATATCGGCCATCCCGAATGGGGCGTCGATTTCCGCGATCCGGATTTCGGCGACAGGCTGGATTCGGCGTTCGGCACCTTGTCCGGCGATCTGGACAAGGCGCGGGTGCAGATCGATGCCGCGCGGTCCCGGCTCTGGGACATCACCCGCGCCAATGTCGGGGCCGTCCGCAGCGCGATGGGCCTTGCGCCCCTCGCCGCTTGACCGCCCGGCCCGCCGGCTTCTACCGCAAGAGAGACAGGCATTTGACACAAGGACGCGGAACGATCCTCAATCCCCGGTTCGATATTGCGCGCTCCGACCGCTCGATCGTCACGCTGGGCCGCGTGCAGCAGGACGCGCTGGCCGAGCTGAAGGGCCGCATCGCCAGCGGCGAGATGCGGTTCGAATCGTTCGATTGCCCGATCTGCGGCGGCAGCGACATCCAGCCTTTGGCGACGCGCGACCGCTATGGCGTGCCCTGCGTTACGGGCGTGTGCGCCGATTGCGGGCTGATGCAGACCAACCCCTATCCCGACGGGGAATCGCTGGGCTGGTTTTATGGGACTATCTTCGCGCGGCTGCACCGCGGCACGGAAACCCCCTCTGACACAAGGTTCGAGGCGCGCCGCGCCAAGGCCGCCACCATCGTATCGTGGCTGAAAAATCATGGCGGTCCGACCGGCGGCACTATGATCGACGTCGGCTGCGCATCGGGCGGTTTTCTGCAAGGCATGGTCGATCACGGCTTTGCCGGTTTCGGGGTGGAGATCGATGCCGATTACGCCGCCGATGCACGCGAGCGCGGGCTGGACGTCCGGATCGGGACCGTCGACACCGTCGCCGAGGCGAAGCAGGCCGATCTCGTCACCTATATGCAGGTGCTCGAGCATATTCCGGGCCTGAACGAGGAGATCGAGCGGCTTGCAACCACGCTGAAGCAGGGCGCCTGCGTGTTTATCGAGGTGCCGGGACCGACCAGCGTGCCCGGCATGTACAATTACGATTTCCTCCGCCTGCTGCAACTGGCGCATGTCTGGCATTTCACGCCCGCGACGCTGACTGCCGCCATGGCCCGCCACGGCTTTAAATGCGTGGCAATCGACGATTTCGTCCGCGGCCTGTTCCGCTTTACCGGCGAGCGCAGACAACCCGGCGAGTTCCCCACCGAGACCCCGGCGGACATCGCCGCCATGCTGCGCCGGCTGGAAGGCCAGAGGCTGCGGCATTGGCGGACTTGGGCGATCAAGGCCAAGGCGCTGGCAAAGCGCCTGACCCGCGAGGTCAGATCTTCGCCCAGAAGCCGGTGTCGATCCCGGTCAGCTTGCGGGCCGCAGTCCAAAGCAGACAATTGCGCAAGACCACGCTGATCGCGGCAGCCACGGCTGCGCCAGTGCCACCGAAACGCGGAACGAGCAGTATGGCCAACGCCAAATTCACCGCCATCGCGCCGCCGAAAGCGAGCGTGTTCCATTTTTCGTTATTGGTCATGTTCAGCAAGGCGGTCGCCGATCCGAATGCACAATTGACCAGCTGGCCCGCGGTCAGAATGGCCAGTGGCAGGGCAGCGCCTGCGTATTCATCGCCGAACACCAACCGGATCAGCGGTTCACCCGCGAACAGGAAAGCAAGGGCCAGCGGCAGGGCAAAAGCAATAGAGAAACGCGCGCCCCGCCTGGCCAGGGAACGCACGGCCTCATGCCGTCCTTCTGCCCACGCGCGAGCGATGCGAGGCGCAAGCGGCGTGTTGGTCGCGGCGTAGCCCAGCGCGACCAGCGTCGCGCCCTGCATCGCCACCTTGTAGAGGCCAACCTGTGCATTGTCGGAAAACAGGCCGACCAGGATGATGCCAAGCTGTCCGTCGATCACATACATGCCGTTGGCAAGGCCCAGCGCCAGCAGGCTGGCCTTCCAGCCTGACACCTTGTAATCTTGGCCGTCGTCCGCTTCCTGGTTGGTCAGCACCCGTCTCAACAGATAGGAGCCGACGATCCACGCCACTATCGTGGCAACGACGTTCATCCCCATCACGAGCACGGCAGGATCGAAAGGCAAGCGCAGCCCGTTCTGCCAGCCGATGATAAGAGCACCGACCATCGGCAGCATGACGAGCGGGCGAACGATGGAATTGGCAAGCTGGCTCTTGGCGATATGGTTCATTCCGCGCAGCAGGGCCGAGCGGATTTCCGCAATCGGAAACAGCGCTACCAGCGCAAGCCCCACCAGCAGCAAAATGCGTTCTTCCGCATCGATCTTTTGCGGAAAGAGAGAGAGAGCAAGCACGGTAAGGACCATGACGGGCAGGCTAACGGTCAGCACGCGCACATAGGCCCACCGCTTGATCGCCAGCAAGGCCCCGCCTTGACCCGCGGCAAGGGCCTTTCCGCATTCGCGCACGATCAAAGGGGGCAAACCAAACCGCGCAGGAAGGGCAAGCAGGGTGATCGTAGACAACGCGAAAGAATAGAGCCCGAAGGAATCCACGCCGAGAAAGCGGGCCAACGCCACGCTCAGCGCATAGCCAAGCGCCATGTCGGCCATCCGCATCCCGAACGACACGCTGACCCCGCCGAGCAGGGATCCGGCGCGAAACCGGTTCCAGAACGCGAGGCTAGTAATAGCCCAGTTTCCCAAGTCCCAGTCCAAGCCGTTCGTCCAGCGCGCGATTGCCTGCCCGGTGTAAATCCATGATCCCTTCACGCAATTCCGCGTCGAAGACATGTCCGCCCGGCCGAGCCAGCATGCCTCGCTGCAGCAAGCGGCGGGGATCGAAGCAATTGTCGAACGCGGTCACAGTCTTCTGGAGCGCGCCGCCGCCTCCACGCCGGTCCAGCCATGGCCTGAAAGGATGATAGGGGATCACCCCGCCCTCGCGATGCGGCATCCGGAAAAGCGGGTTCAAATGCCGGGCGATCGCGCTCGCCCGGGGACCGAATCCCACATTGCTGCGATGCCCTTCCGGAATGGTGACGGGCCTTTGCAGGCAATCCTCAAGCGCGGATCTGAAGCGGTCCGGATCGGTCTTCAACCATTCGAACGCCACGACATGGACACGGCCCGTTCCGAAACGCCGTTCATAGGCGCGATAGAATGCGTCGAAGTTGTAGACCCTTACATCGACATTCGCCCGGGCGGGCGATTGATAATGGCCGAATTCACCATCGCGCCAGTTGCAATAGCCTTCGGGCGAATTGGCATGCCCGGTATGCAGAACCTGTTTGTACAACGATTCCAGCAAACCGTCTTGTCGGCGCAGCACCAGAAGGACATGTCCGTCCGGCGCGATATCGTGCAGAACATCTGTCATCCTGCCAAAATCGTTGTGGTTCCACAGAAACCACCCGGTCAGTGCCTCATAGCTGAAAAGCTGCAGTCCATGGGTCGAGGCGGCAATCATGCCCTGTACCTCGCGCACGATCGGATCCAAATCGTCGAAAGGCCCTGCAAGCCTGACCCTTTTCATCAGCGGGACGAATGGACTTCGATCAAAGCTGTAAAGCGCCGTATCGGAAAGTTCGGGGAAGACGGACCGCTGCAACAGCGTCGAACCGGTCTTCATGAAACCGGTATGAAACACGACGCGCCTGCGCTGTCCGAGGTCTTGATCCCCATGCATGCGGTCGCTCTCGGTCATATATGGCATTGGCGATACTGTCGGGCCATGATCAGCGCAGTCCCGCTTTTTGGGCGTGGACGCAAGATGCAATCACGATCATCCCACGACGGGATAACGCGGCGCCATCCGGTTCAACGGTCCGACCTGCAACGGGAAACCTGCGAGGTCGCTGTTACCAGAATGCGCGACCCTGCCCGTTACTTCGGGATCCAGCAGCAGCATAGATGCCTGATTATTCGTGATTTCGATCTCGCCGCGATAATTGTTCACCGTCGCGCCAGCCATAATCGGCAGCGGTGTCCCAATAAGCCGATTATTGCGTATTTCTCCGCTGGCCTGACGGCCCATCGCTTCAATCGCGATTACCGCGGTGCCTTGCGGCAAGGCGGTACCTATCGTGACCACATTGTCCTCGATCAGGGTTTCGCTGGCCGCGCCCGCGATCAGCGCGACGGGTTCGGGAACTTGCTTGTCAAAGCGCAGGCGATTGCCGCGTATCGTCAGCCGTCCTGTCAGGCGATAGCGCCAGTCTGAACAGACATTGATCAGGTCATTGTCCTCGAACACCAGATCGCCGAAATAACTGGACGCGCAGGCCCCGACAAGCGGACCGGTATATTCCATGCGATTTCGCAGAAACCGGATTGAGATCGCATCCTGCTCCTTGCCAAAGCCGGCGCTTCGCAAGGCGCACATGTACAGGGCGCGCTGGCTGCCATAGCGACCCTTGCCATAGCGCCGCCAGTTCTTCTCAGCCGAACCATCTTGAAATGCGCGATTGTCGCGGAATTCGATATTGCGCGCAGCATAAAAGGTGGCGAACGGAAAGTTGGCGATATTGGCAATATCGTTCTCGTAGGCAACGCAGTCCATGCAGCCCTCGAAATCGACACCCACGTCGGTCATGTCGCTGATGCGATTGCGGGCGACGACGATGTGCTGGCCATTGTTCCCGTAGACGCCGCCGTTCGCATGGCGAAATTCATTGTCGGCAATATAGGCCTGGCGCGCGCGTCGAAGATGCTCAGGCGCCCCGCCCTCCTTCATCCGTGCGCCGCCGCCCCACCAGCTGACTTTGGCATAATTGCCGATATTACGCCACGCGACGACACGCCGGGCAAACTCGAACCTTAGTACCGAGCCTTGATAGCGCCCGTAGTCGACCAGATTATCGAGGACATAGATATCCTCGGAAAGATCGTCGAAATCGCGGCTGGAAAACCCTGCCAGAACAGCCGGATCGCTTGCACGGGATCCTGCGCCGGTCTTGTAAAGCCCCAGCGCCTGGCGCTGATGCCGCGTCACGGCAAGGCTGACACCGTTCAGCCTGTTCCTCGTAAGATAAACGCCGCGCGCGTTATATGTGTTGATCAACGAAGCCGCATTCTCGCCATCCGCACGGTTTTGAACCGAAATATTGTCAATCCGAATGCCGTGAACATAGCTGTCCGGCCCGTTATCGGCAGGCCTGACTAGAATGGCGCAGCGATCGCTGCCGTACCAATCGATCCGGGCGCCGGGGCCGCCCAGCAAGGCAAAGCCCTTGGTGACCGTTACCTGCCCGTCCAGTCGCATGACCGCGTTTGGCGGTAACAAAATCGCAGGCGCATCCGACATCAACGCACGCTCAAGCGCGGCGCGGTCATCGGTTTCTCCGTCCAGCGCGGCGCCAAATTCGGCAAGGCTCACCGCTCGTTCGCCAAGGTCCGCAGCCTTCGCGAAGATGGCGTCAGGCTGTTCCGCCCATTCGGGCCAATCGTCGGGGACGGTCCCGGTTTGCCCCCCATCGCCATATTGCGATGGCGCAGCCTCGCAAGCACCAAGGCCTGCCACGGCGATCAGGCCGAGGGCACTCCCCGTGAGAAACCTCCGGCGTCCGATCATGAAGTCACAATCCGGCTGCCAATATGACAGCCAAGCGCCTTGTTTAGAAAGCGTTCTTGCCGAACAGCGACGTCGCCGTACGCGCCACCAGGTAGAAATCCATCCATATCGACCAACGATCGACATACTCAAGGTCGGATGCAAGCCTGTTCGTCAGGTCCTCGGTGCGATCCGTCGGACCGCGATAGCCGCGTACCTGCGCCAGACCCGTCAGGCCCGGCTTCATCGAGTGGCGATGGCGGTAACGCGTGTCGACATCCCAATAGAGCTGATCGGCAGCCTTGGCGCTCATCGCGTGGGGGCGCGGGCCAACGATGCTCATCTCGCCGCGCAGCACGTTGATCAGCTGCGGCAGCTCGTCGATGCTGGTCTTGCGGATGAAGTCGCCGACCTTGGTCACGCGCGGATCGTTCTTGGTCGTCAGCTGCGCGGCATCGGCGTCGCAGCGGTCGGTGTACATGCTGCGGAACTTGCAGCATTCGAAGATCTTGTTGTCGCGCCCGATCCGCTTTTGCATGAACAGGACCGGCCCCTTCGACTCCAGCTTGATCGCGATGGCCGTCGCCAGCAGGATCGGCGACGTCGCCAGCAGGCCGATCGACGCGACGACGATGTCGAACATGCGCTTGGTCAAGCGGTCGCGCAGGGTCAGCGGGCCGTGGCTGATGACCATGGTGGGGCGGTTCTGGTGACGGCCGACGCCCACGATGCCCAGCTTGTCGTCGCCGGGCGACAGGATCTCGCCCTTGACCGCAATGCCCTTCAGCGCGGTCGACCAGTCGGCATAGCGGTCCGGCTGGGTCACCACCACGATGCGGTCGGCATTGGTCACCGCCGCGGCCAGCGCGTGAAACCCGTGCGGGTCGGTGGAAGCCGGATCGAAACCGATCTTGCCCAGCGGCATCACGATATCATCATGGGCGGGGGCGTAATCGACGCCGTCCACGATCACCACGCGCGAATAGGGCGTGCCGCCCATCCGGTTGAGCAGGGGGCGGGCAATGGCAAGGCGCAGCATCGGAACGCCGATCAACGCCAGCAGCCAGCCGATCACGAAAACGGCGCGCGAAACCTCGTTACCCGCCTTCATCAGAAAGACGATCAGCGCCACGGCGGTCCCTGCGAACAGCACCGCCTGCGCCGATCGCGTAAAGCTCTTTTCCTGGCGCATCAGCGCATCGCCGCCATAGGACGTGTTGATCGCGGCAAAGCAGAAATAGATCGGCACCATCACCAGCAACAGGGTGAAGCCGTGATCGGCCGCAGGCTGCCGCAGATAAATGGTGTTCGCCATGACGAAGGACACCACCAGCGCGACCAGATCGGCCAGCGCCAGCGTAAGATAGCAGCGGATACGCTGCATCCGGCGATCTTCGACGAAGGGAAGCTCCGCCGAGTCGTCGGGGGTCAGCCCCTTGGTACGTCGGGCAATAGAACCGTCCGCATTGAGATACATGGTGCGCGCCTCAACATTGTGCGGTGCAACCAATGCCTGTCCCCCCTTGACCGTTCAAGCGCGATAACGCCATTTCGCAGCGGGCTAGCCGTTAAGGGTACCCGCCCCGGCAATCCCGATTTGCATAAAATTACGCAGATCGGTCAATGATTTAGTCTACGATAATCGGTTCGGCGCCGCTCGCGCATCGCGCTGCGCGAGTGAATCAGCGGTGCAGACCATATGGGTTCCGCGCCGTTCGATTACTGATTCTGATCGCCCATGATCGGTTCGGCGTCCGAAGGCTCAATGACATTGCCGGTATCGGCCTGATCCGCCGCCCGCGCTTCATATTCCTGTTCCAGCGCCTCGACCCGGGCCTGTTCGGCGGCTGCATCGGCATCGATCGATTCCAGCCTGCGCGCACGTTCCTCGGCGATCAGGTCACCGAACCTGACTGTGTCGGCGGTTTCCTTCTCGGCATAGGCCTGGTCGATCATGTCGACGACGCAGCCGGTCATGCCTTCCTGTCCTACCGCCGAGCAGCTTCCCACACCGGTCACGCCGACATCGGCATTGGCGGCGACGCGGTTGGCCCATGCCTCGTTCTGAGGCGCGCCGCTCTCCCGCAGGTCCTGTGGCACGCGATAGGGGTCTTCCTGGCGCACGCAGACGACGATCTCGCTGTCGTCACGCGCTTCCGGGCAAGGCTGGTCGCCATAGACGATGACCTGATTGACGCGCTCGCCCCCCGTCGCTTCCTGAGCGGCGGCCGGATTGGCCCACGCGCCTGCAAGGGCGAAAGCGGCAAGAACTGTGGTCTTCTTCATCATGACGGCGCCTCCCAGCGCTTCGGTCTCTTAATTCTCTGGCCTCTCGGCAGGCTCCGGCCCGGACATGCTACGCCCTATCGCGCGTGAACGATAGCTGAGCGGTTCATATCCGTTTCGAAAGGGCGATCGCGGCGCGGCATCCAAGGCGGATTGCACCCGACAACACCGGATAGGCCGGTGCCCTTTCGGCCCCTTGCTCTATGGCGATATCGTGGTGCTCCCGCTCTTCGGCGCGAAACTGTTCGACCATGGCGGACAATTCGGGATCGGTGTCGCCGATGTCCTCAAGCTGTTCGCTGTAATGACGGTCGATCTCGGTCTCGACCGCCGCGGTGCAGGCCATCGCGGCCTCGGGCCCGATCAACGCGGTGACGGCGCCCAGCGCGAAACCGGCGCGATCCCACAAGGGCTGCAGCAGCGTGGGCCGAACGCCGCGCTCTGTCATCAGCGCGTCGAATTTCCGGCGGTGCTCGGCTTCCTGCGAAGCCATCGAGGCGATCTCGCCCGATCCGGGAGCCCGGTCGCCCATCACGGCGATCTGGCCCGCATAGATCCGGGTCGCGCCATATTCGCCCGCCTGATCGACGCGGATCATGGATTCGATGTCGCGCTTTTGCATGGTCATGCCCTGATAACGCCGCGGCGGCGGCCTTGTGCCGAAAGAACGAAGATCGCGATGGCGGCGGCCCCTGAGATCAGGAAATTCCAGCCCGCCAGCGAGATGCCCAGCAGGCTCCACGGCGCGGTGTCACAACGCACGATGGGCGCGTTCAAGATTGCCTCCAGCGGGTCGCCGCCCGCCTCCACCGTCGTCGCGCAGGTGGTGATGCCTTTCCACCAGCCATATTCGACACCGGCGTGATAACCGCCCAGCAGCGCCGCGATCAATATGACCACGCCCGCGATCCGCACCATCAGGCGGCGCGCATCGCCCGGCAAGACGAATGCCAGCACCGCCGGCACCAGCGCCGCGAAATGCGCATAGCGCTGCCACCAGCACATTTCGCACGGATAGAGCCCGAAGCCGTATTGCGAGACATAGGCCCCGGCCAGCAGGGCCGCAGGCACCAGCAGCGCAATCGCGCGCGCCATGTTCAGGCGCTTGTCAGCGATCAATGGCATCGGGAATCTACTTCTCGCCCGTACCGCTCAATTGCGCGAGACGCGTGTTGCGCAAGGTTTTCAGCGCATAGTCGAGCTGGAAATCCTCGATCCCCTGCGCTTCAAGCTCTTCCGCCGTCACCTGGAACCGCGGGTCCTGCATCGTGTCTTCTTCCAGTTCCGCGTCCTCAAGGCTGATCTCGTTGATCAGATGGCCGCGCAGGTCCGATTCGCGAATCGCGTTCTTGGCGCGGGCGCGGGCATCGGGGTCCGACATCTGCGGCACCTTGATGTCAGGCTCGATCCCGCCTTCCTGCACCGAACGGCCCGACGGCGTGAAATAGCGCGCCGTGGTCAGCTTCAGCGCGCTGTCCGCGCTGATCTGTACGACGGTCTGGACGCTGCCCTTGCCGAAACTGCGCTCACCCATGACCAGCCCGCGATGGTGGTCCTGCAACGCGCCCGCGACGATCTCGGACGCAGAGGCGGTGCCCGCGTCGATCAGCACGACGATGGGCACGCCCTTGGCGATGTCGCCGGGCCTTGCGGAATAGCTTTCGTTGTCCCGCGCGAAACGCCCGCGCTGCGACACGATCTGCCCGCGCTCGAGGAAAAGGTCGCTCATCGCCACGGCTTCGTCGAGCAGTCCACCGGGATTGGACCGCATGTCGAGCACGAGGCCTTCGGGCATGGTGCCGCCAAGATCGCTGCGGATGCCCGCCATCGCCCTCTGCACCTCGCGCCCGACATTCGCGCTGAAGCTGGAGACGGTGATGATGCCGATCTTGCCGTCGACGCTGTATTCGACCGGCTTCAAATCGATGATCGCCCGTTCGACGCTGACGTCCAGAGGCTGGTCGCGGCCGGGCCGGAAGATGGTGAGATCGACCGAGGTGCCGGGGCGTCCGCGCATCTGTTCGACCGCCTCGTCCAGCGTGCCGCCGTACAGCAGCTTGCCGTTGAGATGGGTGATGTAGTCGCCCGCCTTCAGCCCGGCGAGATCGGCGGGCGTGCCCTTGGTCGGAGCGATGATCTTGACCACCCCGTCTTCCATCGTGACCGACAGGCCCAGCCCGCCATAGCTGCCCTCCGTCTGGGTGCGCAGGTTTTCTGCCGCCGTGCCGTCGAGATAGGAGCTGTGCGGGTCGAGGCTGGCGAGCATGCCGTCGATCGCGCCGCGGATCAGCTTGTCGTCGGTGACATCGTCGACGTAATAGGCCTTCACCCGCTGGTAGACGAGCATCAGCTTGCCGAATTCGGGCGCGCTGCGGCCATCGACGGCGGCCAGACCAGCGGTCGTCGCGGGCAGCATGGCCAGCGCGGTCACCAGCGCAGCGGTACGAAGCAGGGGAGCGAGGCGGATCGCCATGAAATTGTCTGCCTTTCCACGGGGCGGCTGCAAACCTCCGCCCATCGTTCATTTTGCGCTCATACTATCGCGCAGTCAGGCTTAACGCCAGATTATGCGTCTGGACGCGAAATCAGGGCGCGTCATCGGTCCTAAAGGGCAAGCAGCGGGTGAACGGCCCGCCCCGACCGGCGCAATTCGTACAGCACGCGCGGGTTCTGGCGAAGCGCATGGCCCAGCAATTCGCCCTGCCGCACCGCCTGCCCTTCCCGCACGCGCGCATCGGCCAGCCCGGCCACCACGCTGAGATAGCCGCCCCTGTGCCGCAAGATGATCGTGGTGCCATAACCGCGCCAGTCGCGCGCAAAGGCCACTGTCCCCGCCAGCGGTGCCCCCACCGGTGCACCCGGCGCGGGCGCGATCGTCAGTCCGCGGGCACGCCCGCCTGCCGCATCGCGTTCACCATAGCCCGCCAGAATGTGCCCGCTGACCGGCAGTTTGGGCCGGTTTTCCGGCAAGGCGCTGCCCGCGCGTCCGGCAGGCAGGATCGGTCCGGTCAGCTCGGCCAGCCGCGCTTCGGTCTGCTGCGTGCGTTGCTGCGCGGTGACAAGGGCGGCGATGCTGTCGGCCTCTACCCCGCGCAGGGTCGCGTCGCGCCGCGCTTCGCCCGCGGCTTGTTGCAGCGAGCGGGCCGTCAGGCGGCCTTCCGCGCCGCTGGCGCGCAATTCGGCGCGGCGGCGGTCCAGTTCCTGCGCCGCGTCCTGCCTGGCGATGCGGGCGGCGGCGCTCGTGCGGGCAAGGCTTTGCATATCGGCAAGATCACCGCGCACCGAACGCGTCTGCCGGGCGATCTGGGGCGTGATCGCCGCGACCATGGCGCGCGTGCGCACATAGTCGCGCACCGAAGACGGGCGCAGCACCAGCAGAATCGTCGGCCTGCGCGCCAGACGCTGCAGCGCCGCCAGCATGCGCGACAGGGGCGCGCGCTGCCGGGCAAAGCGTTCGCGCAAAATGCCCAGCCGGTCGGCGGCCATGGTTTCGCGCTGGCGAGCTTCCTCGATCCGGGCTTCGGATTCGGCGATCCGGGCGGACAACGCCTCGGCCTCGGCTTCTGCCTTCAGCGCCTCGTCCTCGATCGTGGCTGCCCTGTCGGCAAGCGCCCTCGCCCGCTTCTCCGCCGCGAGCCGCGCGGCCTGCGCCTCGGATAGCGCATCGGGAGAGATGGCTGAGGGCGCGATCTGCGCGGCGGCAGGCACCAGAAGGGCGGCACAAGCCAGCGGAACCGCCACGAACACGAGTGCGCGCCGCATCGCCCTAACCCGACCGGTGATAGGGATGGCCCGCGATGATCGTCGTCGCGCGGTAAAGCTGTTCGGCCAGCATGGCGCGAACCATCAGAT
Organism: Croceicoccus sp.; assembly: GCF_983967925.1. Classification (NCBI taxonomy): domain Bacteria; kingdom Pseudomonadati; phylum Pseudomonadota; class Alphaproteobacteria; order Sphingomonadales; family Erythrobacteraceae; genus Croceicoccus; species Croceicoccus sp. Next base: position 47,498 of record NZ_CFETID010000023.1, read on the forward strand.
GCGGCCATGTCATCGCGCCGAAACCCAGCAGCAGGTCGGCGCCATCGCGCGCCTCGTCCCCGTGGCCATCGGCGGCCCCGATCAGAAAACGCGCCTCGCGCATGCCGTCGTCGCGCCAGCGTCCCAGGAGGGCGGCGAAATCCTCGGACGACATCAACCTGCCGCGCTCGTCCAGCAGCACCTCTTTCGACGGCGCAAGCGGAGCGGGCACGGTGCCGCCACTATCGGGCAATTCTGTCAACTTGAACGGCCAGCCGATGCGCTTTTCATAGCGCGCAACCAGCTCCGCCTCGGGCGAGCGGCCGATCTTGCCGCGGGCGATGACATGGAGCCGCATGGCGCCTTGCTATCCCGCCTGTCGCGACAGGTCCAGAGCGGGCCGCCAGCCTGTGGCCAGCGCGGCCGCCATCATCATTCAGGCGTTGCCGCCCTCGCCAAAGCCCCACATCCGCTCAAGGTTGTAGAAGCTGCGCACTTCGGGCCGGAACAGGTGGACGATCACGTCGCCGGCATCGATCAGCACCCAGTCCGCCGCGGGCAGACCTTCGATGCGGGCCGAGCCGAAGCCGCCCTTCTTCACACGCTCGCCCAGTTTCTGCGCCATGGCAGCGACCTGACGGCTGGAACGGCCGCTGGCGATCACCATGTGATCCGCGATCGAGCTTTTGCCCGCGAGGGGGATGGAAACGATCTCCTGTCCCTGATCATCGTCGAGCGATTTGAGCACGAGTTCGTGCAGACTTCCGGGTTCTGCGTCGAAATCGGCGATATCGCCCGTCGGTACGAAACCGGATGTCTCCGGCATATGTTGAGCCTGATTCATAGGGGTATTCTATACTCCTTTGGCTGCATGCCCACTGAATACGCGTGAAAGGAATCGGGAGCAGCCGTTTGCGCGCGCCCTGCACCCGAATCGGGCAAAAGGCAAACGCCGCACACGGCCGTCGGATCTGGCATGCTTGGGATCGTGACCGGTCGCCGGGCAATCAAACCCGGCTTCCCTGTGCCGTATCATCGCTGATGGACCGGTGGGTCACCGCATCGCGCGGGCTTGCACCAGCATAAGCGGCAGCCCAGTCGGGCCTTGCCTTGCGCCGGGCCGTGGCCGAGCGCGGATCGGGATCGAAACGCAGGAACACCAGTGCCGGCGCGCTCCATCTTCCCCGTTTGCGTAGGCTGGCGGCCGGTACACGGTAGCGCCGGAGCCAGGCCATGGCGGGGCTCGTCATGGCAGCCGCATCATAACCCGGCCGGGCGATCACCGCAATCGGCATGGCGCGCGCTATCAACCGCCAGTCGCGCCACAGGTGGAACTGGGCGAGATTGTCGCTGCCCATCAGCCAGATGAAGTCGCGCTTGGGATAGCGGCGCTTCAGATGGCGCAGCGTGTCGATGGTAAAACGCGTGCCCATCTCCCGCTCGATCGCGGTCACGCGGATGGGCGCGCGGCGGGCCTGCGCGCGGGCCGACAGCATGCGCGCGGCCAGCGGTGCCATCCCCGCCTGCGTCTTCAGCGGATTGCCGGGCGAGACGATCCACCACGCCTCGTCGAG
>NZ_CFETID010000024.1:0-48318 GCF_983967925.1 Croceicoccus sp.
AAGGAAATGGCAGGGGTGACAGGATTCGAACCCGTGGCCCTCGGTTTTGGAGACCGATGCTCTACCAGCTGAGCTACACCCCTGCAGGAAGCTGGCCCTCTATAGCGAAGAGACGCGCCTGACAAGCGGTGCTTTCACGTTAGAACGCGAAACCGGTGACAGGCGGGTAATCTCGCGCCATTATCGCGCACGATGAGCAATCGCAGCCGCCCCGAAGACGCGCATGACGTGATCGATCCCGAATTGCTGATGCTCGCCTATCGCAGCGGCATCTTTCCGATGGCCGAATCGCGCGACGACCCCGAAGTCATGTGGATCGAACCGCGCGAACGGGCGATCATCCCGCTGGACGGCCTGCACCTGTCCCGCTCGCTGGCCAAGGTGCTGAAGGCCGAGCGGTTCACTGTGACCTGCAACACCGCCTTCGCGCAGGTCGTCGACGCCTGCGCCGCCCCGCGGCGACCCAGCCGCATCGATGACGGCGCCGACAGCTGGATCAGCATCCGCATCGCGGCCAGCTATCGCCTGCTGCACCGGCTGGGCAATGCCCATTCAATCGAATGCTGGGTCGAGGGTGGCGATGGACGCGAACTGGTCGGCGGCCTCTACGGCGTGGGCTTTGGCCGCGTGTTTTGCGGCGAATCCATGTTCAGCCTGGTCAGCGATGCGTCGAAAGTGGCGCTATGCTGGCTGGTCGCGGCGATGCGCGTGTCGCGGATGGAATTGCTCGACTGCCAGTTCATGACGCCCCATCTCGCGACGATGGGCGCGGTGGCGATGCCGCAGTCGGATTATCTGCAATTGCTGGAAACGGCGCTGCGTCCCACCGCGCAGGCCAGCTTCGCCAGCCTGCCGGACGGGTTCTATTCGCTGTCGTCCGCGGCTTCCTCACCCGGAAAGCTCATCGCGCAATCCTTGACCCAGACATCATAGACCGGATGCTCGACCACGTTGAGCGAGGGGCTGTTCAGGAATAGCCAGCCCGAAAAGACGCGGCGAAAGCGCGCGTCTTCACCCTGAACCGAATCGCGCACCGAAACCTGCACGAATGCGCCGGTCTCTGGCTCCGGATCCCACGGGGGCCGCCGCTCGCAGCTTGCCAGCTTGATAAGGACATCGTCGACGATCGTCTCTTCGCCCGGCTTCAGCTCGACATCGACGGTCAGATTATTCCGCTTGTTGAGCAGGCCAAGCGTCGCAACGCGCTCCTCCAGCGGAGTGCCCGTCGGAATATCGGCATCCTCCGCATCGCCTTCGCCGGCCTCGATCGTCTCGTTCTCGGCCTGGGCGGCAATGGCGGGCGCTTCTTCCGTCACGCTGGGCGTGTCTTCGCCAGAGGGAGTGCCATCTTCCTCTCCGAACATTCCGCACGCCGCCAACGCCATCAGCGCGGCGGCGGCGGCCACCGGGCGCAGCGGAATCACTGGTCGGGCGACCAGGCTTCGTAATCGCCGGTCGCACGGGCGCGAACCCCGCCCTTTTCCAGCGCACCGGACGGGCGATAGGCGGTCTGCGTCCCGGTCGCATTGGGCGTGTAGTCCACTTCCCAGATGCGCGGCGGCGGCAGGTTGCTTTCGGGCACGTCTTCACCCGCGCCATGCAGCCAGCCGTGCCATTCGGCAGGCACGCGGCTGGCATCGTTGGAGCCGGAATAGATCACCCAGCGGCGCTCGTTCCCCTGCGCATTTTTCTTGCGCCCACGGAAATAGCGGTTGCCCTGCGCATCCTGGCCGACTTCCTCGCCATGACGCCAGCTGTCGAGCAATGTGCCGATGGTGGCGCCGTCCCACCAGGTGAAGATCTTCATGAGAATGTTCATCGCGCCATTCCGTTAGCCCGAGCCGCCACGCACCGCAACGCCCGAAGCGAGCGGTGTGTGCGGAAATTGCGCCCGATCAGTTCGCCAATCAGCGGGAGGGCTCGCTCCACGCGACCTTGTCCCCCGGTTCGAGGCCGAGTTCGGCCGCGCGGCCGCCCGCGATTTCCAGCACCGCGATCACCGGACCCTGTGACCGTATCGATTCGAGCGAATAGGGTTCCGCGTTGGCGGCGATGCTCTCGATCGTCGAGTCGGGCGCGATGAAGATCAGGTCCAGCGGGATCAGCGTGTTCTTCATATAGAAGCTGCGCGGCGCGGGCGGGGCGCCGGGGTTCATGATCTTGTTGGGAAAGATCATCCCCTCGTTCGGACCAAGCTCGGTGCGGAACATCAGCCCCTTCATCTCGGCCTCTGGCGTCGTCGTATATTCGACCCGAAACGGGATGGCCTTGCCGCCGCTGTTAATCGTCAGCGGCACGATGGGCAGGCCCGATTCCGGATGGACGGAGGGTGCTTCGGCGACAGCCGTGCTGGCTGGCGTTTCCGCCTGCGTGCAGCCCCATGCGACCAGAGAGAGCGCCATGCCCAGCGCAAGGGCGCGGAAGCGAAAAGACATCACCAATCCTCGTCTTGAATGCCCGCCCAGTCGAGCGCGGATTTCCGGTCCGCGGCATCGACCAATTCGCGGGCGCTGTCCAGTGGGTGGCCGGCGCGGATCATCGCCGCGATCTGCTTTTCGCGAACCGCGCGGTCGCCCGGCGGCGTGCCGTCCGCGCCGAATGGGCCGAACCGGCGCTTGCGCACCAGTCGCAGCGCCGCCAGCCGCGCCTCGGCATCCTCGATCTCGCCGCGGTCTTCCCCGGCGACGCCGGCCGCGTCCAGCGTGGCGTGGATCCGCCGGGCCCCGTAACCGCGCCGCAGCAGACCGCCCTTGCGGACGCGGGCATATTCCTCGTCGTTCACATAGCCATTGCGCACGAAGCGCTCGACCAGTGCACTGAGGTCGGGCTGGTGGGGCTCGTCCTCGCTCCATCCCCGCTCGCGCAGCTTGCGCTTGCAGTAACGCTCCAGACCCTTTGCGGTGGTCGCGAAACGGGCGACATAGGACAGCGCCAGTTCCTCCAGACGTGCAGCGTCCAGCGGACGGACCGCCCTTGCGCGTAGATTAGATCGTGGATAAGGGCCCGCATCCTCTGTCATAACGCCTTAATCGTGCCACAATCCGGTAACAATGGGAATGACCCGGGATTTCTGGACCGCTTGGCGGTTAGTACTAGGCTTATAATGGGTTGCGCGAGAGGGGGAGCACAAAATGATGCCGCTTTCGATGCATGTTCCGGTCGGTAAGAGAAGCCACGGCATCGGGCCGCATGTCGCCCGCGAATGCTTCATTCGGCATTCAGCCCCCGATGCGCTAGGCAGCGCAATCCAATCCGGTCAGCGCGCAAGCCTGACGGACTCTGAAGATTAGACGGGAAAAGTAACACTATTATGACGCAGACCCCCGAACGGGCCGAGGATCTCGTCCCCACCCCGAACGAAGACGCGCTGGAACGCCGCTTCGCCGACTTCGGCACATTTGCCGAGGCGCTGGATTATGCCGCACGCGGCAAGCGCGGTCTGAATTTCCACGATGCGCGTGGGCGGCTGGTGCGGCCCTACCCGTTTGCAGAGCTTCGCGAGGACGCGCTCAAGGCAGCCTATCGGCTGATTTCCGCGGGTATCAAACCGGGCGACCGCATCGCGCTTATCGCCGAGACCGGTGCCGATTTCGCCGCGCTGTTCTGCGGCGCGGTCTATGCCGGCGCCTGGCCCGTGCCGCTGCCCCTGCCGACCAGCTTTGGCGGCAAGGAAAGCTATATCGACCAGCTTGCGGTGCAGCTCGCCAGTTCCGATCCCAAGGTACTGTTCTATCCCGCCGAAATCGCCACCATGACCGAGGCGGCCTGCGCCCGTCAGGGATGCGAGGGGATCGACTGGGACAGCTTTGCGACTCGCGACCCTGCAGAAGTCGCGTTGCCGGAATTGTCGCCCGACGACATCTGCTACCTGCAATACTCTAGCGGCTCGACCCGTTTCCCGCACGGCGTGGCGGTCACGCACAAAGCCCTGCTGAACAATCTGGCCGGACACTCGCACGGGATGGCCGTCGGGCCCAACGACCGCTGCATCAGCTGGCTGCCGTGGTATCACGACATGGGCCTTGTCGGCTGCTTCCTGTCGCTGATCGCGAACCAGGTTTCGGGCGACTATCTCAAGACCGAGGATTTCGCCCGCCGCCCGCTCGCATGGCTAGACCTCATCAGCCGCAACGAGGGCAATTCGATCAGCTATTCGCCGACCTTCGGCTATGACATCTGCGCGCGCCGCATTTCCAGCCAGTCGAACGTGGCCGAACGCTTCGATCTGTCGCGCTGGCGGCTGGCGGGCAATGGCGCGGACATGATCCGCCCCGACGTCATGCAGAACTTTGTCGATGCGTTTGCCGATGCCGGGTTCAAGGCCAATGCCTTCACCCCCAGCTATGGCCTGGCCGAAGCGACGCTGGCCGTCACCATCATGCCGCCGGGCGAAGGCATCAAGGTCGAACTGGTCGAGGAAGAGCGCCTGTCGGGCGTTCCCCGCGACCTCTCACGCCCCGCCCGCTACCGCGCCATCGTCAATTGCGGCAAGGCCGTGCGCGACATGGAAGTCGTGATCCGCGGCGAGGACGGGCACGAGCTTGGCGATCACATGATCGGCAAGGTCTGGTGCCGCGGCCCCAGCGTGATGCACAGCTATTTCCGCGATCCCGAAGCGACCGAGGCATGTCTGGTAGATGGCTGGCTCGATACCGGCGACATGGGGTACATGGTCAACGGCTATCTGTTCATCGTCGGCCGCGCCAAGGACATGATCATCATCAATGGCAAGAACCATTGGCCACAGGACATCGAATGGGCGGTGGAGCAGCTTCCCGGCTTCCACCAGGGCGACATCGCCGCCTTTGCGATCCAGGCCGACAATGGCGAGGAAGTGCCCGCCGTGCTGGTCCATTGCCGCGTGTCCGATCCGGTCGAACGCGTCCGCCTGCATGACGAGATCCGTGACAAGGTGCGCGCCATCACAGGCATGAACTGCGTCGTCGAACTGGTTCCGCCGCGCACATTGCCGCGCACCAGTTCGGGCAAGCTCAGCCGCGCCAAGGCCAAGAAGCTGTATCTTGCGGGTGAGATCGAACCCTATCGCCTCGCGGCCTGATCGCTTGCGCTGCGCTCAGTTCTGACTGGGCGCGGCGGAGGCTTCCTCCGGCGGTACGGCAACCGGCAGCGTGTCAGGCGCCGACCAGCGAAGCGAGACACGTCCCGTAGATCCGCCATCGACCGGCACCGTCGCGACCCCGTCTGCGGCAAGCAGGCGGCGGACCTGCGTCAATTCCGGCTCGCGGCCTGTCACCTCGATTGGCGCCGATATGCGTTTCCCGGCCCATTCGGCCAAATTCAAGGCCAGCGCGCCATCCTCGTCGGGACCTGTCTCGCTCAACGTGATGTCGGGCAGGCTACGGGCAGGCGGGACCAGCGTGATGGTCCAGTCGTCGACCCGACGCGCAATGCGCTGCTCCAGTTCGCGATAGGCGAGCAGCTCCGCGCCATCGAGCGGTTTTGCCGTCACCATGGCGCGGCGGTTGTCGCGGTCGATCAGCACGTCGGTTTCCTCGACCCCCGCGACCAGCGCCAGCAATTCGACGAGGTCGCGGATCTCGCGGTCGGTGGCCTCCTGCGCCTGTGCCCTTGCGGCGGCCAGTTGCGCCTCTTCGGCGGCGCTGGCGCTGGTTCCGACCTTGAACTGCTCGATCGTGACGGCGACCGGATCGCCCAGCGCACGCGCAAGACGGCGCTGCACCATCTCTTGCGCGCGCGGCGCGATCTCGGGCGTCAGTACCGTGGCCACGACTGAGATGGGATCGCCCTTGAAATCTATGTCGAGCGAGGAAATGCGGGCATTGGCCGTAAAGCTGTCGGCGATGGCGGCATTGGCCTGCCGCGAGAAGATCGCCTCCTTGCGGATCTGGTTCAGCGACAGTCCCAGCGGGATCGCCAGCGCGACGAACGAGGCGATCACGATGACATCCTGCAGCCGCGTCTGGTTCTGCGTGAGATTGGTGCGAAACCCGTACAGCCGCGCCATCACCGTCGCCGTCAGCGCAATGGTGATCAGGTTGGTGACGTAAAGCAGCAGGGCGCCCGAAAAAACGGTCCAGTTAAAGGTAGCAAGGCCAAAGCCCACCACGGCCAGCGGCGGCATCAGGGCAGTCGCGATGGCAACGCCCACGACTGTGCCCTCTCGCCCGCGGATCATGGCATAGGCACCCGCAAGGGCCGAGAACAGCGCCACGAACAGATCGAACAGATTGGGCCGCGTCCGGGCGGCGATCTCGGCCGTGACGGTCTGGATAGGAGAGAGCGCAACGATCAGGGCGGTGAAGCCCACCGCGATCACCGAGCCGACCGCCAGCGCCTTGGCCGATTTGCGCAGCCAGCCGAAATCGCCCGTCGCAAGGCTGAAGCCGAGGCCGATGATCGGCCCCATCAGCGGCGACAACAGCATCGCCCCGATCACGACTGCCGGAGAGGAAAGCAGCAGACCGAGGACCGCGATCCCCGCAGACATCGCCAGCATGAACAGATAGCGCGCGGAGATGACCGCTTCCTCGCGCCGCTGTTCGATCACATCGGCCTGATCCACGCTGGCGCAGACCGAATGACGCCACCACAGCCGCCACGAAAGCAGCAGGTCGGTAAAGCTGTCGCCCCTGCGAATGGCTTTTTCATGCGCGGGCAGGCTTGGCTTGGTCTGGGTCATCGCGACTGATTGCGCTGGATTTTTCTGCGTGTCGAGATGGCCAGACTTAATATTCCTTAGCTTTGGCCCTTCACAGCAGAGCCGTTGCGCGTAAGAAACGCCGGGCATGAACGAACCGAATCACGTGACCGCCGCTGTCTCTCAAAAGGCCGCCCAGCCAAAGCGGGGCACTGCCTCGCTCGACCTATGGCCCATCGGCAATTGCCAGTGCTCTGCGCTGGTGGACAAGGAAGGCACATTTACATGGGCCTGCCTGCCGCGCGTCGACGGCGATCCTGTGTTCTGCTCGCTGATCGATCACGGTAAGGCCGACGGGGACCAGCGCGGTTTCTGGTCCATCTCGCTCGAAGGCGGGAAGGTCGTCGCGCAATCCTATGTCCGCAACACGCCGATCCTGAAGACGAGCTTTGCCGACGACGATGGCAATGCCTTCGATGTCTATGACTTCTGCCCGCGCTACAAGCGTCGGGGACGGATGTACCGCCCGGTCGCCTTCGTGCGTATCGTAAGGCCGGTATCCGGCTCTCCGCGCATGCGGATGGCGCTGCGGCCCGCCGCGGATTATGGCGCGACCTCGCCCGAACGCAGCTTTGGGTCCAGCCATGTCTCGTTCCGCATGCCGGCGATGGGCATGCGGCTGACGACTGATGCGCCGGTCGGGCTTGTCCAGCAGGAAAGCGCGTTCCGGCTCGAAAAGGAACTGCATTTCTTCTTCGGACCTGACGAGAGCTTTTCGGAATCGCTGGATACCGGGCTTGGCGACATGCTCGCCCGCACGACCGAGGAATGGCAGCAATGGGTGCGCGGCCTTGCCATACCGTTCGAATGGCAGGACGCGGTCATTCGCGCGGCAATCGGCCTGAAACTCTGCCAGCATGAAGACACCGGCGCCATCGTCGCTGCGCTGACGACCTCGATCCCCGAACATGCCGATTCCGGTCGCAACTGGGATTATCGCTATTGCTGGATCCGCGACGCCTATTACACGGTGCAGGCACTGAACCGGATCGGCGCGCTCGACGTGCTGGAAAGCTATCTGCAATATCTGCGCAATATCGTCGATAATGCGCAGGGCGGGCATATCCAGCCGCTGTATGATGTGCGCGGCAATGGCGAATTGCTGGAATGGGAAGCGCCCGACCTTGCCGGATATCGCGGCATGGGACCGGTACGTGTCGGCAACGACGCCTGGCGGCAGGTGCAGCACGATGCCTATGGGCAGATCATCCTGTCATCGGTCCAGGCCTTCGCCGATCAGCGCCTGCTGCGCATGTCAGGCTTGGAGGATTTTCATTCGCTGGAACGTGTGGGCGAAAGGGCGCTGAAGGTCTGGTCGACGCCGGATGCGGGGCTTTGGGAACTGCGCAATTCGACCCACATCCATACCTATTCGGCGGCGATGTGCTGGGCGGCGGCCGACCGGCTGGCGCATGCCGCACAGGCGCTGGGCCTGACCGAGCGCGAGGAATACTGGCGAAGCCACGCGGCGCGTGTGCAGGAATCGATCATGAAGGCGGCCTGGAACGAGAAGAGCGGCGCGATCGCCGCGACCTTCGGCGGCGACCAGCGCGATGCCAGCCTGCTGCAATTGCTGGACCTGCGCTTCATCGGCAAGGACGATCCACGCTTTCATTCCACCCTCGCGGTGCTGGAAAAGGCGCTGCGGCGCGGCGATCACATGCTGCGCTATGACAGCGAGGACGATTTCGGCCTGCCGCACACGGCGTTCAACGTCTGCACCTTCTGGCTGATCGAGGCGCTGCACCACACCGGCCGCGGCGAGGAAGCGCGCAAATTGTTCGAGGCGATGCTCGACCGGCGTACCGGCGCCGGAATGCTGAGCGAGGACATCGACCCCCACACGCTTGAGCTATGGGGCAATTACCCGCAGACCTATTCGCTGGTCGGCATCATCAATTGCGCGGTCATGCTGACCAAGAGCTGGAACGAATATCGCTGATCGCGCGGTCCGTGAAGGACCGCCGATCAATCGATCGCTTCTTCGCCCGCCCGCCCGACCGAGCTGATATCCTCGCCCAGGCCCTTGACCGTATTGCAGGCGGAGACGGCAAGCAGGGTTGCGGTGATGGCGGCGGTCAACAAAGTCTTGCGAAACATGCGCATCTGTCCTGAGGAGCAAGGGGTCCGCGTTACCTCTAGCGCGGCGGCGGAATTGCGCAATATGCTGGCGCGCGGTTGCGAACAGCCGATCTATGTCGCATTCCTGCGCCACATTCTACGATGTGCCCGGAACGGGAACCACGGGCTTTCTTGAAACAGCTGTCTTACACTGCTAATACACCAGTTCAAACGGGGCCTGCCCCCGCCAACATTCAGGAAGACGATGGCCGACCAGACCATACCCACCGCGACCGCTACCGAGAATGAGCTGACGCTCGAGGCGCCGAGCCCCGTGCCTGATGTAAAGCCCGAGAAGGCCGCCGGATTGGTGCCGGTCAGCGACGACGTGAAGTCAAAGCTGGATGCCAAGGTCGAGAGCTTTGTCGAGGATCTTATCGCCTCGGACGCCAATTCTCCGGAGTTCGGCAAGAAGGTCGACCAGCTGACCAATATGGGCCGCAAGGAAATCGTGGCGGCGGCCGGTCAATCGAACCGCTTCCTCGACCGCCCGGTGCGCGCGATGGACAAGGACACCGGCGTCGGCGCCGACCTGGCCGAACTGCGCCGCACGGTTGAAGAGCTGGATCCGGGCCGTCAGGGCAAGCTGTCGGGCCCGCGAAAGATCCTGGGCATCATCCCGTTCGGCAACAAGCTGAAGAACTACTTCGACAGCTACACTAGCGCGCAGTCGCATATCCAGTCGATCCTCACCCGCCTCGCCAGCGGCAAGGACGAGCTGTTGATGGACAATGCCGCCATCGACACCGAGCGGGCCAAGCTATGGGAAGCGATGGGCAATCTGGAACAGATGATCCACATCTCCAAGGCGCTGGACCGCGAGCTTGAGAATGCCGCCAACGAACTCGACGTGTCCGACCCTGCCAAGGCCAAGGCGATCCGCGAGACAGCGCTGTTCTATACGCGCCAGCGCACGCAGGATCTGCTGACGCAGATGGCGGTGTCGGTGCAGGGCTATCTCGCGCTCGATCTCGTCAAGAAGAACAATGTCGAGCTGGTGAAGGGCGTCGACCGTGCCAGCACCACCACCGTGTCGGCGCTGCGCACCGCGGTGACCGTGGCGCAGGCGATGACCAACCAGAAGCTAGTGCTGGGCCAGATCACCGCGCTCAACACCACGACGGCGGGCATCATCGATTCGACCAGCACGCTGCTGAAACAGCAGACCGGCACGATCCACGAACAGGCCGCGTCGAGCACGATTCCCTTGGAAACGCTGCAGCGCGCGTTCCAGAACATCTATGACACGATGGACACGATCGACAATTTCAAGGTCAAGGCGCTCGATTCGATGAAGCAGACCGTTGACACCCTCTCGGACGAGGTGGAGCGGTCGCGCGGTTATATCGCGCGGGCCGAAGGCGCCAATCGCGCGGCGGCCGAAATCCAGCAGACCGACTTGCTGAGCATCGAGGGCTGAGGCGCCGCGCATGGCTGACAGCACGCACGATTCCGACCGTATCATGGCTTCGGCCAAGTCCAGCCTGACGCATCAGCGCGCGGGCGGTCGGCGTGTGGACGCAAAATCGATCGGTAAGGGTTCGGCCAAGATCAAGCGCAAGCACCTGACCGGCAAGCTGCTGCGGCTGGCTATGGCGCTGGCGGTGATCGTGATCGCATCGATGGCGTTCGGTGCCTTCGTTTCGGCGCTCGGTTTCGAAGGGCTGTTCGTTACCGTCCTGCTGATGATCGTCGCGGCGTTCATTTTCATGCGCTACCCCCGCATGAAAATGCCCCGGCGCGAGGATCTTGCGCGCGGCAATCTGAAGCAGACCGTCAATCGCACCGAATTATGGCTGGAATCGCAGCGCGCGGCCCTGCCTGCACCGGCGGTTGATCTTGTCGAGCGCATCGGCAGCCAGCTCGACGGGCTGGGCGTGCAGCTGACCGGTCTGGATGAGAATACGCCCGCCGCGGTCGAGGTGCGCAAGCTTGTCGGCGAACATCTGCCGCAGATCGTTGCCAGCTATACCGCGATACCCGCACATCTGCGCGCCGAGGCGAGGGCGGGCGGCATCCCCGACAGGCAGCTGGTCGAGGGCCTGGAACGGATTAGCGGCGAGATCGACGTCGTGACCCGCCAGCTGGCCGAAGGCGCGCTGGACGAGCTTGCAACGCGCAGCCGCTATCTTGATTATCGTTATGGCGGTCCCGATGTGCCGCTGGGCGAAGTATCGGCGCAGGATGCCGCTCTCCCGCCGCCCGGTGCCGAGGATGTGGCGTTGCCGCGCCCCGATCAGGGCGAAACCGGAAGCGGCGTTCCCCTGAATCTGGATCCGCTGCAATCCGATCCCCTGAACCCAGAAAAAGACCCCCTGCGCACACGTCGCAAGGGCTGAAGCCGAGGACTCCTTCCCGACATGCGCGTAGCCGTTCCCCATTCGCTCGACCGTGCCGAAGTGCGCCGCCGTCTCGACACCCGCCGCGACGACATGGCCGATTTCGTGCCCGGCGGGCTCGCCCAGATCGAAACCTCGTGGCAGAGCGAGGATCGCATGCTGATGGTGATCCGCGCCATGGGCCAGGAATTGACCGGCCACGTGGACGTTGAAGACGCGCAGGTGGTGTTCGAGATCGACCTCCCGCCGGCCCTGTCCTTCGTCGAATCGATGATCAGCGGCCCGCTGGAAGAGAAGGGCCGCAAGCTGCTGAGCTGAGCCGTCGCTACAGCTTGCGGTGGCTCTCCAGCAGGCGCGCGGGGATGCGCAGCGTGCTTGAGGCAAGCCGGGTTTCGGCAAGAAAGGTGACCAGCGCGATCATCAGCAGGCCGAGGGCGAACAGGAAAAAGACGCCGTCCAGCCAGCCCAGATCCGCCCAGTAATAGGTGGTGAGAAAGATCGACAGCACCGTCAGCCCGATCATCAGCGCAGATACCACCAGCAGCAGCATCGCGCGATTGATCATCGCAATCCGCTGATCGACCGAGCGGATTTCGCGCACGACCTCGTCATGCTCGTCCCCTTCGGTCTCCTTGTACCGTGCCTGCAGCGATCGTGCGCGGTCGACAACCCGCCCCAGCCGTCCGGCCAGGAGGTTCAAAAGATTGCCGATGGCCACCAGTACGAAAACCGGGGCAAGGGCGAGCTGAATGGTCTGGGCGATCATGTGCGCGAATGTAGTTCGGGCTTTCGCCTGCGCAAGCGGGGATCAGACAGGTCTTGCGATCAGGCAGCGACCTTTGGCAGGAAAACTCACCGATTCGATGCTGCCGGCCAGAGCACACTGACCGGGGCCGACCTGCTCTCCGTTCACCGAAACATCTGCATCGCGCGGGATGACCAGCAGCGGACCCGGATAATCCGCCGCCAGCGAGGCATCCGGCAGCCCGTCCAGCCGGTCGAGTAGAAAGAACGGCCCATCGACCAACCTGGTCGTCCCATGATCCGGAACATGTTGCCGAAGCGAGGGGTCGTAGGGCTCGCCTTTCGCCACGGCCATGCCCTCTTCAAGGTGCAGTTCGCGCGGGCGTCCATAGTCGTAGAGCCGGTAGGTTATGTCCGAGTTCTGCTGCACTTCGATCAGGCTTACACCCGGGCCGATTGCATGGACCGTATTCGCCGGGATGTAGAAGAAATCGCCCGCCTTGACCTCGTGCCAGACCAGCATGTCCTCTATGGAACCGTCGAGAGCAGCGGCGCGCATCGCATCGGCACCGATCGGCTGCGCGAAACCCACGCCAAGGGTCGCGCCCGGATCGGCGTCGATTACATACCAGCATTCCGACTTGCCCTGCCGGCCCTTGCCCATCGCCTCGGCCTGATCATCGTCAGGATGGGTCTGGATCGACAGCTTTTCGGACGTGAAGATATATTTGACGAGCAGTTCGTCCAATGCCGTGGGCGGCTCGAACCAGATTTCGCCGATGCGTTTGCCATCGGGCGCGGCGAACGGGGCCGGGAGCCTGTCGCGTCCCCACACCTTTTCAACTTCGCGCGTCGGCAGGACCGTCATTGCACCAATCCCCAATCTGACCGCCATGGCTGGCCATTAATGCCGAAAACCGGCGAGCTACTGCTTTGCAGCGCCTTCCAGCTTTCCAACCTTTTGGGCGCCGTTAGCCGTGGTCACGAGCACTTCGTCACCATTCACCACCACGACAACGTCGTCCAGTCCGATTACCGACACCCGCGGGCCGTCTGTATCGACATAGACGTTCTTACAATCGACCAGTTCCGCGCGGCCATGCGCCTTATTGCCGTCCTGATCGCGCACATGCGCATCGCGCAGGCTGGTCCAGCTGCCGATGTCGGACCAGCCCATGCTGGCGGGCACCACGGCGGCGCGATCGGTGTTCTCCATGACCGCGTAATCGACCGATTCCGATTCGATTGCGGCAAAGGCCTCGGCATCCGGATGAAAGCGGCGACCCTCTTCGCGACCCATGTCCGCGGCTTTGCGGGCGGCAGCCGCAATCGCGGGGCGATGGGTTTCCAGCTCTTCCATGAAGCGGTCGGCGCGGAAAGCGAACAATCCGCCATTCCAGCTATAACCGCCGTCGGACAGGAAATGACGCGCGCGTTCAAGGTCGGGCTTCTCGACAAAGCGTTCGACCGCATAGGCCCCTTCGCCAATCGGCTCTCCGCGCTTGATATAGCCGAAGCCTGTCTCAGGCGCAGTTGCCGTGATGCCGAAGGCGACCAGCCAGCCTTCTTCGGCCAGTGACGCGGCACGCGCTGCCGAGCGCGCAAAAGCCGCGGTGTCGGCGATATGGTGATCCGACGGGCAGACCAGCATCACGGTTTCGGGGTCGAGCCGGCATGCCGCCATCGCGATGGCAGCGGCCGTGTTGCGCGCCATCGGTTCGACAATGACCTGCGCGCCGGGACGGTCGCCCAGCTGCGCGTCGACATGGTCAAGATGGCTCTCGCCCGTGACGACGATCGGCGGCAGAAAGCCATCGCTGTCGCTGCACCGCGCCAGCGTGGCCTCGAACAGGGTCGAATCGCCGATCAGCGGCAGGAAGGGCTTGGGAAAGCTTTTACGCGATCGCGGCCACAGCCGCGTGCCGCTGCCACCGCACAGCACGACAGGAACCATCTTTGCCATTGCGGGGCGTTACTCCATCATCGCCAAAAGGTCGTCCACGGCGCAGCTCGCGAACCCGACTGCGCTGTCCGATATCCCGTATGGAATCAACAGGCTGCGGCCAAGTTTCAAGGCCCCGCAAGTATATACCACGTTCGGCACATAGCCCGAGCGGTCATCGTCCTCCGCCGCCAGCACAGGCGCGCTGCTTCGCGCCAATACCTTTGAAGGGTCGTCGCGATCCAGCAGGGCGCAGCCAAGCGAATATTTGCGCATCGCGCCCACGCCATGGGTAAACAGCAGCCATCCTTCGTCGGTAAGGATCGGGCTGCCGCAATTGCCTATCTGGATGAATTCCCATGGATATTTGGGGCCCATCAGCTTGGCCCCCTCGTCATCCCAGGTGACCAGATCGTCCGAGAACAGCAGGAACAGGTTCTTGCCGTCCTGCCGGCTGACCATCGCATAGCGACCGTTGATCTTCTGCGGGAACAGCGCCATGCCCTTGTTGCGTCCGGCCTTGCCCAGGATGGGTTCCAGCGAAAAGGTCCTGAAGTCGCGCGTGCGCAGGATCTCGGACCGGATGGAGCGGCCGGAATAGGCGGTATAGGTGCCGATCCACTCGTAATCCCAATCGCCGTGGTCGAAACGAACGAGGCGTAAATCTTCCAGCCCGCCGGCCTGTTGCTCGGTAATTGGGAAGATGACCGTGTTCGACAGGCTGCTTTCGGGATGCCGGTGCACTTCGGCAATCCCGTCGCTGTCGGGGGGTATGTCAGCCGAATTGGCAGCGGTCGCGAAACTGGATTGCGGCCACAGCCGGAATGATCCGTCCGCCTCCATGATGCCTTCGCGAAAGGCGATCGAGCTGATGTGCCCCTCGCCAACCGCACGCAGGCTCATCACAAAGCGGCAGGAATCCTCGCTCATGCCGCTCTGGTCGGGATGCGGCACGATCGACGGGTTCATCAGCGCAGCGGCGGCATAGGTGTATTCATGGCAGAAATAGCTGCCGATAAGCTTCTTGCGCAGTTCGGAATAGGAGCCCGGATCCAGATCCAGCGTCTCCTCGACCTCGGCATAACGCTCGAGGAACATCTGCTCCGTTTGCCAGTGCCGTTCGAGGAAGTCGTGGCAGACATGATCGTATTCCGCCTTTGCCGCCTCTTCGGAAAGACGCGCAATATCCTCGACAAGTTTCAGGGCGCGATTGCCGTCGGCGGTTCTGGCCTGCCAGCCCAGGTGAAACGGTCGAAGGACTACGCGAGAATGGTCTGCATGCAGCCGCGTTTCAGAAATTCGCAGCGGGCTTTTCGGGTATTCGCCTTTTCTCAAGGATTTCTCCCGCGTGAAACGCCTTAGAATGATCGTCCGGGTCGGAACCGGACGACTTCGAATCGCCGCGGCCCTCACGGCTGAGCGCTACCACGCCGTAATGCGCAAGCTGAAACGCCAAAATGGATTCTGCACCGCAATTGCGGTTGGCACCGCGCGGTGTGATGCCGTCGCGGCACCGCCCGGTATCCAGATCGGCCAGCACGGCACCACGGTCGTTTCCGCCAAAGAACCAGCGATAGGCCGCGCGCGCGTGATCGATCCAGCGCTGCGCCGGATCGGCACGATAGGCACTCGCGGCGGCTTCGATAGCGGCTTGCGCTTCCAGCGGCTGCTGGTCGAAGGGCAGGGCTTCATGCGGATGGCTGAACGTGTCCGAACCGACGGGCCGGAATTGCCCGGTGGCAGAGATCTGCATGGTGGCGATCCAGCGCAGGCTGGATAGTCCCGCCAGGGTCCATTCGGCCTGACCAGTGATCCGGCCAGCCTCGATCAGCGCCTGCGACAGGCGCGGATTGTCATAACCCAGCACGGCCTCGAACCACGCCCAGTCGGGGCGCCTCGACTGCGCAAGAAGGCGGTGGAGCAATTCGCCGCTACGCGCGACCAGCGCGAGCGCACCGGCATGATCGGGCTCGCCCTCAAGCCTGCAGACCGCGCCCAGTGTCG
This sequence comes from Croceicoccus sp., assembly GCF_983967925.1. Lineage (NCBI taxonomy): Bacteria > Pseudomonadati > Pseudomonadota > Alphaproteobacteria > Sphingomonadales > Erythrobacteraceae > Croceicoccus > Croceicoccus sp. Next base: position 15,830 of record NZ_CFETID010000024.1, read on the forward strand.
CGAAGGCGATGGCGCGCGGGGATTCGATGCCGTCCATGATAGGCAGCGCTTCGTCGAAGAGACCGCGGGCCCACCAGCGCAGGTCCTCGGTTCGTCCGTGCAGCGCCGTGTGGCCCAGTGCCCATAGCGCACGCCCATTGGCGTCGTCTGAACCGGCATCTTCGCACCAGCTGCGATCATAGTTCATGAAATTGCGGAAACGGTTCGCGTCCGGGTTCCATGCATGATTGATAAAGGCGGCGAAGCGCGTTCCCCAAAGGCTCGCTTCCGCTTCGTCCAGAACGTCGGCCACGCTCACTAGCATCAGGGCGCGGGCATTGTCATCGAGGCAATAGCCATGCCGGCGATCGGGCACCTTGCCGATGGCGTGCTGGGCCATGCCGGTGTCGTCGCACATGTCGAGGAAACCCGCGATGGCCGGCGCCGCAAATTCGGCCGGCGTGAAGCGCGGCGCATCGGCGGACACGCTGTCGATCATCTTTACGATCGCATCGGCATAGCGCGGCCAGATCGTCTCCCGCCCGCGTTCATAGGCCCGCCGCTGCAAGGCCTGAAGCTCCGCCGGATCGTCCAGCAGACGAATGACGGCCATGGCCACGGCATCGCTCGAACAGGGTTCGATCAATTCGCCGACGCCATCGGCGAGCAGTTCCGATGCGTGCAGATAAGGAGTCGAAATGACAGCCTTGCCCAAGGCGACTGCATAGCTGAGCGTGCCGGATGTGGATTGCTGGAGATTGGGATAGGCCGTGACATAGATGTCGCTCGCCTCAAGCTGGTCGAGCAGCTCCTCTGTCTCCACAAAGCGGTCCACCCATTCGATGTGGTCCGCCACGCCCAGCCTGTCGGCCAACGCTTCCAGACGGTCGCGATAGGCCTCACCCTGTTCGGCCACAAGATTGGGATGGGTCGCGCCGACGATGCGATACAGGAATTCAGGGTGCCGCGCGGTAATCGCGGGGAGCGCTTCGATAACATGCTCAAGACCCTTGCCCGGCCCGATCAGCCCAAAGCTCATCATGACGGGGCGGTCCGAAATGCCCAGCGCGTCCTTGAAGATATTCTGGCGCCCGAAAGGCCGGTCGGGTGCGCCATGTTCGATGACGGTCACGCGCTCATCGCCAACGCCGTACATGTCGCGCAGCAGTTCGCGCGAGTGCCGCGCCATGACCATCACCTGAGAGGCCCTGTCGACAAGGCGCTCCAGTATCTCCCGCTGCTTGGGCGAAGGGTCTGCAAGCACCGTATGTAGCGTGACGATCAAGGGAGCGGCGATGCGATCTACCAGATCGAGTACGAGCTCGCCGCATTCGCCGCCGAAAATGCCGTATTCGTGCTGAATCCAGACCGCATCGACGCCGGAATCGTTGATGCGCCTTGCGATGCGCGCATAGTCGCTGCGCAGATCCTGCCGGATCTCGCCGCTGATATTCGTATGCACCATCGGCTTTTCGGGGTCGGTCAGCGCATAGACATCGCAGCAAATGTCGGGGTGGTGAACGCCAAGCTGTTCGACGATATCACCGGTGAAAGTGGCGATGCCGCATTTGCGCGGCGTATAGGTACCGACAAGGGCAATTCGGCGACGTGCGGACGGTGCACTCGCGTCGGAAAACAGTCGGACCACGTCGCCTTGATGCGATGCTGACGACGGGTCGCGCGTCGGACGATCCGACCGGGGCAATTCGCGTGACGTCCCATTTCCCATTTCGATTATCCCTCGCGTTGAGGCGGTATCTCCCTCAATGCACCCGAAGTTGTTTCGGTTCCTTCGCGCCTGCAAAAAACAGCAGAAAACTTGGGCTATTGATGAATGTTAACTCGCTTCAACGCAAAGACAAAGTCATCAATAGGTGGTATATCTTCTTTTCGCAGTTGCACAACGTCAAGTCCTTAAAAAGAAAGACTGACGCCAGCCGGTCCTGTCGGGAACCGGATTGCCGTTGCGATCCAAAGCAGGTCTGTAGCGAAATCTTTGTTCAACTAGCCGACATGTTATGCGGTCTGCCTCGGGATCGCCGCTCGGCTTGGCGATTCGACAATCGCGTGGGACGCCGTCGGTTCCGACAGTGAAATATACGGTGACGGATGTGCCCGAACGATCACGGCTTCCACTCCGCGGATAATCGCGCGCATCGACGATATCGCCAGCGATCTTCACGGCGCGTTGCGCGACAACGCCGCCGCTACCGCTGCCCGACGCGCCGCTTCCGGTGCCGAAACCTGTCCCGCCTCCGCCCGTGCCAGAGCCGGCATCGGCGGCACCCGACCGCGTCTGCGTTCCTTCCCCGGTCACGGGCGGCAGGGGCGGATCGGGCTTCACGACTTGTTTGGGAGGAGGTGCCGCCTTTGGGGCCGGATCGGCCTTTGGTGCAGGCGGCGCCGCGGCGCCCTCGGGTTCGGGATCCGGCTCGGGCGGCGGGGGAGGGGGCGGCGGATCGGGCGGGTCTACATCGAAGGCGATGATGGACTTGGCCGATTGCGGGATGACGTCGATGTCAAAGGCACGCAGCAAGGCGTAAATCGCCCCCAGATGGAGCGCGCCAACCAGCAGGATGATCGCGATGCGTTGCCCCCGCGATTGCCGCCGCCTTCCCCCTGTTCGGATTGTCTTAGCCATTGTTCATCAAATTCCGGCCCCGCGCGGCTGTTCCCGCTGGCAGAGCCGTTCATGGCCTCAACCCGGCCAGAAGCCGAGAGCGGGTAGCGAAACCACCGCGAAGATTCCGCCGAAGGCAATGGCGACGCCGTAGGGAAGGGGGCTTTTGCGCGACATGGGCAGGCCCTTCAGCTTTGCCCAGATGATCCAGCCGAGAATGAGGAACAGGCCCGCAATTCCAAGCCCGACCAGATAGGCGATCGTCTGCTGTACCGGTATCCATAGCGCGCAGGCGGCAAAGAATTTCGCGTCGCCTCCGCCCCAGGCCCCGATTGCGAACAGCCCGATGCCGACGACAAGCGCCGCCGCAAAATGCGCGAGGCCCCAGACCAGTCCCATCCAGCCGAGCATCAGCGGAACGGCGACGAGCCCGATAACAAGGATCGCAAGATTGAGTGCATTCGGAATGACTTGCCGGCGAAGGTCGGTCCATGCACCGGCAAGCGCAAGCAGCGTGAAGGCCGCCAGATAGGCGGCCGGCAAAATCTCCACGATCTATCAGTCCTGCGAAGCCAGCGAAGCCTGATTGCCGTTGAAGACCAGCCTGACCGGATAGCCGCGGCGGGCCGCCGCGCTGCGCCGCGCCCGCGAAATCACCGCACGCCCCGCGCTTTGCGATTCGGCGCGCGCCGCGGTACGAACCGGCGAGGCGGCGCTGACCGAACCGGCGCTGACGGGGTTGTTGCTGACTGGGGCGGCGGCCGGAGCGATCCGTACTTCCGCCTTCGATACCCTGACCGCTTCGCCTGTCGAGCGCCCGGCAACCGTGATCCCCGTTGCTGGCCGCGCGCCGATGGTGATCGGGCCGCGCTTTTCGACCTGCGGTTCGGCCGCCGCGATGGCGGGCAATTCGGGCAGGTCCATGTCCGCCAGTTCTACTTGCTGCGCCTGCGGCAATGCATCAGGCAGCACCGGCGTACGGTTTTCAAGCCTGGCAAGATTGCGCGAGAAACGGTCGTCACCCGGCGCGGACGCGACCGCCATGCTGAAATAGCGATGCGCCAGATCGGACCGGCCCAGCTGATCGTAAGCGATCGCCATGCCGTTATAGGCCTCTCCCGCAAAGCGCGGATCGTAGGAGGCCTGCCGGAACGAGGTGATGGCCTGCGTCGTCAGTCCCTTTTCAAGGTAATAGCGTCCGACCGCGAGGCGCCCCTCGAAATAATCGCCCATGTCAACGCTCTGCGCCTCTCCGCGCGAAGCGGTCGATGGGCCGAACAGCGCCTGACAGCCCGAAAGCCCCAGCGATGCCGCGACGATTGCCGTCGCGGTGACGGCCTTCCTTGCGTTGAGTTTCAGCACGATCGGATACCCCCTTTATCCTTACCCGTTCATCAGCGGGAAAATGTCGCGAACGACGCGAATGCTTGCAGGCAGCATCAGCACGCCGATCATCGTCGGCAGCATGCATACCACGAGCGGTACGGAAATCAGGACCGGAATGCGGTGCGCCTTTTCCTCTGCCCTCATGCGGCGCTTTTCGCGCATTTCACCGGCGTAGACGCGCAAGGTCGACGAGATGCTGGTGCCCAGCTTGTCCGACTGCACCAGCAATGTGGTGAACGACCGGATCTCGTCGACGCCTGCCATGTCGGCCATCTTGCGGAACGCTTCCTCGCGGCTGGCGCCCGCCCGCAGGCGGAGCACTGCGACCGACAGCAATTGCGAGACCAGCGGATGAGACTGCACCATTTCACGGCCCACGCGGTCCATCCCCGCCTCGATCCCCAGGCCCGCCTCGACGCAGACCAGCAGAAGGTCGAGGCAGTCGGGAAAGCCGTTCACGATCTGCTCGCGCCGGCGGTCCGCCTTTGCCTGCACATAGATATTGGGCAGGTAGAGGCCGATGAAGCCAAGCACCGAACCGAAGATATAGAGCGAGAAGAACCCCGGCGGCTCGGGCCGAGAATACATCAGCAGTACGAAACCCAATACAAGCACGAAGGGAAGGATCAGCCGGCACAGCGTGAAGATGCGCGGCGCCGACGGGTGGGTGTAACCGGCCTCGATCAGCTTGTCGCGCAGCCTGTCGTTCTTCGAATCGTTGAGGCTAAGTCCAGTCCGCTCGACCATGTCGGCAAGATTGCTCCATGCCGAGCTGTTGTTGGATTCGCGCAGGCTGGCCGCGCTCTGCGCTTCGCGCTTTTCGGTGCCCAGCGTTTGCAATCCTGCACGGATCTGCGAGCGCCGCGAAAACGCGCCAAGCACGAGATAGGCCAGTGCCGCCACGATCGCGAACAGCCCAAGCAGTGTTGCGACACGCGCGGTCTGGCTGGCGAGGATGAAGTCAATCATGGCGTCAGACCTTCAGATCGATGATCTTGCGGATCCACAGGAACCCGGAAACATACATCACCATCAGCACGATGAAGCCGATGATGAACATCCTGTCCTCTGCCACCGACAGATAAAATTCGGGGTTCACCATGAACAGGCCGATGAAGGCGGCAATCGGCAGGATCGTCAGCATCCAGCCGGTCATGCGCCCCTCGGAACTGAGCGCCCTGACCTTCATGTAGAGGCTGGCACGCGCACGGATCACTTCTGACAGGTTCTGCAGGATTTCGGCCAGATTGCCGCCGGTCTCGTTCTGAACCGACAGCGAGACGACGAACATGCGGATGTCGTCGAGGTCCCAGCGTTCCGCCATGGCGGTCAGCGCATCGGTCAGCTCGGCGCCATAGGCAACCTCGTCCGCGACAAGGCCGAATTCGCTGCCGATGGGGTCTTCCATTTCTTCGGTCAGCAATTCGAGCGCTGCCGCGATGGGATGGCCGGCCCGCAATGCGCGGACGAACACGTCGAGCGCGATGGGGAACTGTTCCTCAACGCGCTTGCGCCGCTTGGTCGCGATCATGCTGAGGACCATGACCGGTACGATAAACGTGATGGATGCGGCCAGAACCAGCGACAGCAGGATGGTGCCCGCGGTAAAGCTGAAACCCGCTCCGCCGATCAGCAGCATCAGCAGCGCCGATATGACGACGAAGGCCGCCGCCATGACGGTCATCAGCTGGATGGGGGTGAAACTGACCTGCGCGGCCATCATCGTGCGTTCCAGCTTTTGCAGCATATGCGCGATGGCGGGGGGCAGATTGGCATGATCCTGCGGCGTATTCTTGCGCAGGCGCGCCAGGATCTCGTCCCGGCTGGTGCCCTGACGGATCATCGTCAGGCGCTTGTTGACCGCCCTGACATGCGCGGTCTTGGACCAGCTGTAGTTCAGACCGAGCTGGACGATCAGGAACACCGTGCCGAAAATCGCCAGCAGGGTGATAGCCTTGAGAAGGGTCTCGATCATGAGCCCATCTCGAAGTCCGGACGGAACAGTTCGGGCGGAAGGTTGATACCGGTCGCCTGCGCTTCGGCATGGAACTTGGGCCGGATGCCGGTCGCCTCGAAGCGGCCGATGACATTGTTGTTCTCGTCCCGTCCGGTGATCTTGTAGCGATAGATCTCCTGCATGGTGATCGTCTCGCCCTCCATGCCGGTCAGTTCGGAGACACTCATGACCCGGCGGCGACCATCGGCGAGCCGTCCGACCTGCACCACCACGTTGATGGCAGACGCGATCTGGGCGCGTGCGGAACGCGGCGGCATGTCGATCCCGCTCATGCCGATCATCTGTTCAAGGCGCGACAGCGCATCGCGCGGCGTGTTGGCGTGGACGGTGGTCATCGACCCGTCGTGGCCGGTGTTCATCGCCTGCAGCATGTCGAACGCCTCACCGGCGCGGACTTCGCCCACGATGATGCGGTCGGGACGCATGCGCAGCGCGTTCTTCACCAGTTCGCGCTGGGTCACTTCGCCCTTGCCCTCGACATTGGCGGGGCGGGTTTCAAGCCGCGCGACATGTTCCTGCTGCAGCTGAAGCTCGGCCGAATCCTCGATCGTGACGATGCGTTCGCGCGGATCGATATAGGAGCTCATCGCGTTCAGCAGCGTGGTCTTGCCCGAACCGGTACCGCCCGAAATCAGCACATTGCGGCGCGAGGCGACCACGGCGCGCAGCACCTGCGCCATGGGTTCTGGGACGGAGCCCAGCTCGATCAGCCGGTCGATCCCGATCCGCTTCTTCGCAAACTTACGAATGGACAGCAGCGATCCGTCCACCGCCAGCGGCGATACGATCGCATTGACGCGCGAACCGTCGGCCAGGCGCGCATCGACAAAGGGCGAGGATTCGTCGATGCGCCGGCCCACCGCGCTGACGATCTTCTGGATAATGCGCATCAAATGCTTGTCGTTCTGGAACTCGGTCTGGACGCGTTCCAGCAGGCCGTTGCGTTCCACGAACACGATATCGGGCCCATTCACCAGAATGTCGGTGATCGAATCGTCCTGCAGCAGGGGTTCCAGCGGGCCTAGGCCAAGCAGCTCATCAAGAACATCGTCGATCAGCGCGGTGCGTTCACTGCGGTTAAGCGGTTCGTGCCGCTGCAGCAGGATCTCGCCGATGATTTCGGAAATTTCGGTGCGGATCTGTTCGCGCGGCATCTGTTCCAGCGCGGACAGGTTGATCTTGTCGAGCAGAGCGCGGTGGATCGACACCTTCAGGTCCAGCGCGCGTTTCTTCGCCTCGTCCTGCTCGCCGTCCAGCGTCTGCAGTGCCGCCATCTGGATGACGCCATCCGGCTGGACCGGGGCCTCTGCGCGCTTGACCGACCATTTCATCAGGCTTGTCCCCCATGACGCTGGCACATTTGTTCGGCCAGTCGCGCGACATCCCTGACGAAGGGTGCCTTCTTGTTGATTTCGCCCAGCAGCACGCCCTGATCCTGCGCGGATTCCAGCCCGGCCTTGTCCTTCGCGATGGTGGCCGAGACATTGCGGTGGAGCGTATCGGCGACTTCATGCACGCCGATCGACTGAAACATCTTCTTTTCGGCGCGATTGACGATCAGCTGCAGATTCTCGCGCGGCACATCCATCATGTCGAACAGGTCGAGACAGCGCTTGGTCTGGCGCAGGCCGCCGATCGACTGATCGGTCAGGATTAGCATCTCGCTGCAGGCCAGCGCCGCCGACAGCGACCAGTTCGTCCAGTTCACCGGCAGGTCGAGCAGCACGTAGTCATATTCGCGCCGCGCAAGGGTCAGCATGCGCAGCAACCGATCGACATCGACATCTTCCAGAGGCGTGATCTGGCTGGGCGCTGCGATGATGTAGTGACCGTATTTCGTCTGGACGGCCGTGTCCCTGATCAGGTCGCCGTCCAGCCGCTCACCGGCCTCAAGCAGGTCGAGGACGCTGTTTTGCGGCGTCAGCCCCATCTGGACCGCGACTTCGCCAAATTGCAGGTCGAGATCGATCAGGCAGACGCGCGATCCGCAGCCGCCGTCATCGGCAATCGCTGCGGCCAGATGGGTCAGAACCGATGTCGCGCCCATGCCGCCAACGGCGTGCACCATCGTCGCCATCGGGGCGAGCCGGTCCATGGTCCCGGACTGGCTGCTGGTCGCGGCCGCATCGATGACCTGCGTGAACAACTCGTCGAAATCGAAGGGCAGGGCGACCACATCGCTGACGCCCTGCCGCAAGAGTGCGCGAACAAGACGCAGGTCCGCATTTTCCACCGCTGCCAAAAGGGGCAGGTTGGGACGGGCACGGCGCACCTGTTCCATGCGCGCGAGCGACGCTTCGCTCTCAGGATCGATTTCGAGGACCAGCATTTCCGCCTGGTCCATGACCGAGAACGGCACGGGATCGCCGGAAGCCAAGGCAATCGTGTTGAGCTTGCTGGCACGGCTGTTCCCGATCGCCCCGTCCAAGCGGGCGATATGGGCCGGACTTGCGATGACGAAAGCATTCATGGGCAATTCGGTCCCGCTGCTGCCTGCAATGTTAAGTTCGCTTTTCATTGTGCCGACAACCTAGTTTGAATACACGCCTTCCCCGTCTTCCATCGTCAGCGTGTAGCTGAGATCGGGGAGGCCAAAGTTGAAAATCCCCGCAAGGAAGATCGGGCGAAAGGCCACATTCTTAACGGTGACTGTTACCAGAGGGTCAACATCCGAGCCATTGGGATCTCCGGAGTATCCCAATCCGGACCAGTCGTAATCGATTTGCACGTTTTGGTTGCCGATTCCGCCGTAAATCTGATTCATTCGGCCAACGATATTGGTAAACGACGTGCCAGTAGTGGTGGTGCTGAACGGGCAACTCGCCTTGCAGGTGCATGTCACGGCACCCGCCGCCGTGCTGGTGCACGTAACGCCGGGGAAAGACTGCCCCCCTGCACCCGACGGCGTTTTAGGTACGGTTTGGCCTTGCGGGATGCCCCCGCTGATGGCGTAGCTGTAATTCTTGAGACCGTTGGCGGCATCGTCACCTGGGATGATATCGGTCGCCACCGCCCAGCGCGTTCCGATCTGCACGGCTTTTTCGACTTCGTTGGTGTTCCAGATGAACCTTCCGACGTCGATAATGCCCAGAAGGAACAGGATCATGACGGGCACGATCAGCGCAAATTCGACGGCTGAAGCGCCGCGAGTGTCGCTGCCGAACCGGCGAACTGAGCGCCATAGTCTCATACGCCCGCAACCGCAGCCTGCGCTTGCGCGCGAACCTTCACGTTACTCGTGTCAAAGCCGAGCAAACCGAGGATCGCGGGGTAGGTGACCACCGTGCTGACAAGTACACGTGGTGCTCCGCCGGTCGTGTTGCTGTAGAGGCCCTTGTCGAAACTCGAATTGCAGCTGACGGTGATGGTGATGTCGCCATTCGTCCAGCCCTTGACCTTGGGAAAGGCTTGTCCGCTGGGAATGCCGGTACGAACGACATTCTTTATATTGTCGAGTGGGATGGCGGTCGTCCCCGTAGGCGTCGTCGTAGAGCAGTCATAGCTCGCAAACGGAAGGCGGGCGGCATAGCGTGCACCCTGCCTTACGCCCTTGATCACCTTGTGTTCGGTCCAGAGGTAGTGCCCCCCTTCGAACGCCGTGAACATAAGTGCGAAAATGATCGGTGTCATCAGCGCGAACTCAACGCTCGCAACCCCGCGCCGGTCGCGAAGCAGATGGCGCAGGCGCGCGATCATTCGATCAGGTAAGGCTTGTCCTTGCGGACAGCCTGTCCCACTTCGCCACCGCCGCCGAGGGTGGTGACGCCAACCACTTCGATATAAACGTCGCCTTGATGCGTACGCGGGCGGTTGACCGAGGGTTCAACAAGGAATGCGTCTATCCATTTCGTCACCGGGACGTTGGTTGAACTGCCGTTCACGCCTTCGGCTACGCAATTGATGACGGCTACGGTGATCTTGCGCCTGTCAGGCTGAACTTCGGTAGGCGTAATGGGTGTACGGCATTGCGCTGCACCATGGCTGAAACGAGCATTGCCCCCGTTCCCGCTTACTTGGCGGTTCCCGAGTACGGTTTCACCTACCACAGTGTCTCCGGCGTGCTCCATCTCCCAGCGATAGACGTCATAGCGCGTGGCGTCGGATGGCAGGCCAGTGTTTGTGGTCCAGCTTCCCCATCCCCAACTGGGGTAATTGACTTTGAAATAGGCATTGCGATCCCATGTTCCGTTCCCAACCGGAGAGCTGCAATGCCCGCCCGTGGTATCGGCAACGGCGTGACAGATATCCCGGGGATATCCCATCACCTTTGGCATGGCGGAGCCGGAAGTCAGCGGAATGACGGAAGCGGGAAGATATTGGTCAGCTTCGGGCGCAAGATCCCAGCCTTGGGTGCCCAAAGAGCAGGCGTTACCGGTAGTGCCGGCCTTCTTGATCAGATCCTTCACCGAGTTGAGCGATGGCGAGCATGTGCCACCGGTAGGACAGTTCTGGCCCTGATCGAAAATATCAAAACGCGTATTGATCGCATCAGTTACAGACGTATTTGCCCCAGGCTTGGTGTCTACACCGGTCGTCTCGATGCACTCGCCCGGCGGTGTGTTCCAACCAAGCGCCATTCGCAGGTCATTCGCGCCATTGCCGTAACCGGTCCGCAAATAGCCAAAATTGCCAGGCACCCAACCGCCGCCGCCGCTACCAACGGATACAAGGCGAACACCTTTTCCACGGTAGAGACCGTCGAAATTCGGATCCGTGCTTTCCGCCGGATTGCAGATCATTACGGGCGGCGTATTGCATACCGAAGATCCCAGACTGGCGACTGCCCTCGCTGACATCGTGGAAAAAATTGCCCCGACAATGGGGGTAAAGGCATAGCGCGCCGCGCGCGAATCGACTGCGACTTTCACGATCTTGGTTGTTTCGTCTGATGTTGAGACGGTGAACGTGTCGGGATCGGTATAGGAGCTGTAAAATACGATGTGACCGCGGTCATTGCACTGGTCGCTTCCCGTCGCGGCAGCGCCACCCGAATTGATCGTGACCTGATTACCCGAACCGTCGTTCGACAGCAGCGTTATGTTCGAAAGCAGGTTGATCGCCGCATCGTCAGCCCTTGCGCAGGCTCCATCCTGACCATCCAACTGCGTCGCCGCCGCAAGTGCTGCCTGGTCCGCCGCGTTCTGCAGTTCGGAATCCATGCCAGCCATGCGGGCATAATCGAAACCCACCCCGCCGACTGCGATCAGGCCGATCAGCGCGACGGCATAAATGCCCGCGACTGCGCCACTTTCATCAGATCCGAATTTGCGAATATGCTCCTGCATCTCTGTTCGCCATCATCTCGCATGCACTGCGGATCAGGTGCCGCCGCCGCCGCCGCCCATGTTCAGGCCCTGAAGCCCGCTTTGGGTCTGCACTTCGGGTTCTTCGACTTCGCCCGCGCGATAGGCCTCGACGGCTTCGTTCGCGATTTCAGCAGAGTACGTCATGTCCTCGTCATAGACGGGGTCGGGATTGACGATCATCGCGGCATAGGCCTGCCGGTTCGCTTCCCCGAAAGCCGCCGGATCGAACGGACCCGCTTCCTGACTGCCATAGTACGAGCAGCCGCCGGTCAGCGCCGCCGCAGCGGGCAGGATGAAGAGTTTAATATTCATAGTCCGGAACCTCCTGGGCTGCGGCGGGCGCAGTTGGCGCAAGCGGCACGGGCTGATAGTCGTCGCCGACCAGATGAACATCGAGCGGATCCGGATCCTCGACCCGGTCGGTCGGCAGGTTCACCCGGCCCGGACGGATCGGCTTCACCAGGCGCGGGGTAACCACGATCAGCAGTTCGGTCTGGCCCTTCTGGTACTCGCTCGACCGGAAAAGAGAGCCGAGGATCGGGATCGAACCCAGCAGCGGCATCTGCGACACCGTGGTCGTCATATCCTCGCGCAGCAGGCCCGCGATCGCAAAGCTTTCGCCGTCGCGCAGTTCCAGCGTGGTGCTGGCTCGCCGCGTCTGGAGGCCCGGTACCGATATGTCGTTGATCGTCACCGATGCCGACGGATCCAGTGAGCTGACTTCCGGCTCCACGATCAGGTTGATGACATTGTTGCCCAATACCGTCGGCGTGAACGCAAGGCTGACGCCAAAGGTTTTGAACGCGACGGTGATCGCATCGGCGTTTCCGCCCGCGCCGCCGGCGACGGGGATCGGGAATTCGCCGCCCGCCAGGAACGATGCAGGCTCTCCCGACAGGGCGACCAGCGTCGGTTCGGCCAGTGTCTTGGCAAGGCCCTTGCCTTCCAGAGTGTCGAGATAGGCCTCGATATTGACGTCGCCGATGTTGAACAGCGTACCGATAATGCCGAACGCGCTGTCGATCGCGCTGACGCCCAGATTGGTGCCACCACCCGGGCCATCGGTTGCCGAAGCACCTGGGCCGATGGCGAAACCGAACTTGCCGCTGTCGCTGATGCCCACGCCGCGGGCGCCAAACTGGCTGCCGATATTGCGGTTCACCTCGGCAAAGCGGACTTCCAGCATCACCTGCTGGCTGCCGCCGACCGACAGCAGGTTCACCACCTTATCGCCTGCGAACGCCTCGGCGATACGCGATGCGCGGCTGGCCGCGCCCGCGTCGCTGACATAACCGGACAGGATCACCGATCCCGCCGACAGCCGCGCGTTGACCTCTTCTCCCGGCATCAGCGCAGCCAGTTCGCCGCGGATGCCGTCGACATCCGGGCCGACCGTCACATCCATCACGGCAATGACCTGATTATTGCGGTCATACAGCGTCAGGCTGGTCGTGCCTGACGACTTGCCCAGCACATAGATCGAGCGGTCCGAGATCGGCAGCACATCCGCAATCTCGGCGCTGCCGACCATGGCGCGGCTGATGGCGCGGTCGCTGGTGACGACCTGGCTCTTGTTGATCGGAACTTCCAGCCCGCCTGCGTGGAGGCCATAGTCCTGTGCGATTGCCGGAGCCGCAAGGGGCAGGGCAGTCGCCGCTGCCAGTGCAGCCATCATGAAATGTTTACGCATGAGATCACCTCCCCCCAAGGCGGTCTACGGAATAGTCGGCCGTGTCGGTTCCCCGTACCACGGTCATGCTCGGCCCCCTGGGACGAGCGGGCGCCGGTGCCGCGGCCGGAGCGCGCGGTGCGGGCGCCGATGGCGCGGCCTCGACATAGGCGGTGCGAACCGGCGCGCGATAGCCGCTGCCGATGTCGCGGGCCGATACAGCGATGCCGGGGCCCGGTTCGGTATTCTCGACATTGCGCAGGGCAAGGCTCAGCTGGCCCAGCTGGCGGGCGAGCGTGATCTTTTGCGCATCGAACTGGTCGACCATGACGGTCACGTTTCCGCCGACGCCGGGTTCGGTCGCGCTTTCGCTGGCGACCTGGTCGACCGCAAGGACGGGCACGCTTTCCATGATCACCTCGACCACGCGGTCGTCGCCTTCGCCGCGGGTCAGCATGACGTCGACCACGTCGGCCGGGCGCACAAAGCCCGAGACCTGGGTGGTGGCGTTGACCGGGAAGGACACGGCGCGCATGTCGTCAGGCAGGTTGGCGGACAGCACGGCGCGTCCGCTCAGCTTGTCGGCAAGGATGGGTTCGCCCGGCACGATGGGCCGGATCGCGACCTGTCCGCCCTGCACCAGCTCGTCGATCGAGAAGAAGGCGCCGGTCGGGACCGAATTGGCCGGGAAATTCTGCATGCGGGTGTTTTCGGTGGTGAGCGCGGTGCCGAAGTCCAGCGGCTGCGTCGCGACCACGATGCGGGCGACTTCGTTCTGCTGGGCGATGCGTTCCTGCTCTGCCTCAACCCCAGAGAAATAGGAGTTGGCGAGCACCACGGCGATCAGGCCAAGACCGATCGCGACCGCCAGAAATATCAGATTACGTCCTGCCATCCCCCTCGCGCCCCCTCAGCCGCGATTGATTCGTCATTTATGTAACAAGTACTGTTAACTTAGAAAAGTGAAGGACTTCCTACTGTCCCGATTTGGGAGTGGGAAAGCCCCGCCGCCATGAAAGGAAGCGGGGCTTCCAAACGTACGATTAGGGAGCGGTGGTGCCGCCCGGGCACTTATTTGTGCCAGCTGCATTATACTGGCCAGCAGTACCACCTGATTTGTTGCAATTATCTATCTCGTTCGCTGAGTTTCCGATAGCGCTCTCAACGTTCGCGCCCAGCACCAGCGCAGCAGCGCCGATACCCACGCCGACAACGGCGATGATCAGAGCATATTCGGCCGCCGAGGCGCCCGATTCGTCAGCGATGAAATTCTTGATGAAAGTCTTCATGTTCATACCCCTCTAGGTCAATCTGGACCCAAGCGCAGTTTGGCAAAATTATGAAGGATGCCGGCCTCTATTTCCGGTTGCCCCCCATTCCAGCGGGCTTGCACGCCCCGGGTGGCTGCATCCTCTCGCAGACCGTTCCCGCAAGGCCGCGCCCCACGCATCCCACTGGAATGTCAATAAATCTGCGCCCGGCGTTAAACTTCGTCAATCTTTATCCCGCGCCCAACACTTTGCGATGTTTTTCAGATACTTGACCCTTAATAAAGCTAACAAGTCCTGTCATTTCGTTAGAATTATGAAATCGCTCGTCAGGTGTCTAAAAAAAGATATTTGATTCAATGTCTTGCGTCAGCTTCAAAGGATATGCCGGAAACCCTGTGCCGGGTTGGCACGGAATTGCGCCGATATTTGGGCATTAACCCTGTCTATTTACCAGCTCGATCGCCGCGACTCGATTATTTACAGTATTGTCAGTGTCTCGCTCGCAGGGCTTTCATTGGGGCTCGTCGACGCGCCGAGGGATAACGGCGAAACGTCGTTGCATTTGAAACTGCACCGTCGCAAATCCGGCCTATCCAACCACAGAGTCCCGCGCATATCGGCAAAACGGGAACGAACGGCGGTCCGGTCTGTATCGAAAGCACCGGGACCGTGAGCAAGAGAGGGACATGATGGCAAGCCAAGCCAAGGCCGGAAAAGCCGCAAAGGCCAAGACCGGCACGCGCCAGAAGAACAATTCGAAAGCGAGCAAGGCGCACAAGGACGCGCTGGCCGCGCGTATCCGCGCCTCGCTGCTGGCGGGCGATCCGCCTCTGTCCGACGGCGAAATGGATGTGGTGACCGATTATATCCTCGCCGCCGCGCATGACCGCGACGCGGGTGAGCCGGTGATCGAGGTCGGGACCGCCACCGAACCCCACCGCATGATGCGGATCGCGATCATCAACGACGACATGCCGTTCCTGGTCGACTCCATCGCCGCTACGCTGGCCGGGCAGGGGCTGGTCATCGACCGTCTGCTGCACCCGGTCGTCCCCGTCCGCCGCGACGGAGAGGGCGCCTTGCAGGAGCTGGTCGGCGCGAACGGCGCCGGCGAAGTGCGCGAATCGATGATCTATATCGAAACCGCCCGCGTCGATGCCAAGGCGCGGCGCGAGATGGTCTCGGCCATCCGCGCGACGCTTGCCGACGTGCGCGCCGCGGTCGAGGACTGGCCCCGCATGAAGGCCGCCATGCTTGAGGACGCGGGCCGCATCACCGATCCCGAAGGCGCGGCGCTGCTGAGCTGGCTGGCCGACGACATGCTGACGCAGCTGGGCCATGTCACCTGCAAGCGCGACGGGTCGTTCACCCAGAAGATGGGCATCTGCCGTAAGAGCGCGAAGGACATACTGGCCCCCGCTTCGTTCGAACGCGCCTTTGCATGGTTCGACGATCCGGGCGGCAATAATCGCGGTCAGGCGCCGCTGATCGTCAAGGCCAATACGGTGTCGCGCGTGCATCGCCGCGTGCCGGTCGACCTGTTCATCGTCCCGCTGATCGAGGATGGGCAGGTCGCGGCGCTGTCGGTCCACGCAGGCATCTGGACCAGCGCGGGCCTCGCCTCTCCGCCCGATCGCGTGCCCCGCATGCGCCAGCAGCTGTCGCACATGATGGACCGGCTGGGTTTTGACAGCGGTGCGCATACCGGCAAGGCGCTGGTGCACGCGCTGACCGAATTGCCGCACGATCTGCTGATCGGCTTTTCCGAACGCGACATCGAACGCGTCGCCACCGCCATGACCAGCCTGGCCGACCGTCCGCGCCCGCGCCTGACCCTGGTCGAGGCGCCGCTGGCCCGCCATCTGTTCGCCTTTGTCTGGCTGCCGCGCGACATGATGTCGACCGAGGTGCGGCTGCGCATCCTCTCGATGCTGCACGACGCGATCGGTGCGGATCTGCTGGACTGGAGCGTGCAGATTGAGGGCGGGGCGTTGGCGATGATCCGCTTTGTGCTCGACATCCGGACCATCGAGGGCGACTTCGACGAAAAGGCGCTCGACGCGCAATTGCAGGTGATGCTGCGCGGCTGGAGCGAAGCGGTCGAAAGCGAGCTGGCCAAGCTGGAGGACAGCACCCGCGCACCCGCCATCTCGGCCCGCTATGCCGAGAGCTTTCCCGCGTCCTATCGCGGCTTTTACGGTGCGACCGAAGCGGCGCGCGACATCGCCCGCCTGCACAATATCAGCGCCGGGGACGAAGGCGCGGTGGCTGATGCCCCGCCCGCCCGCGCGGTCCGCCTCTATTGCCCCGATCACCACGACGCGACTCACGAGGAGCCGCTGCGGCTGAAAGTGTATCAGCAGCACGGGCAATTGCCGCTGTCGGACGCGGTGCCTGCGCTGGAGAATTTCGGCTTTCGCGTCATGTCGGAAATTCCGACGCCGCTGGACGATGGCAAGCTGGGCACGATCCACGATTTCGGTCTGGGCCTTTCCGGAGGCGAGTCCACGCAGGATCTGCTGGAGCGTGCCGAGATCATCGAACAGGCGATCGCCGCCGTGCTCAACAATGCGGCAGAGAATGACCAGTTCAACCGGCTGGTGATTTCCGCAGGCCTTAGCGCGGCAGAGACCGACTGGCTGCGCGCGATGTATCGCTATTTCCGGCAGGGCGGGCTTGGCTTTACCATCGTCTCGGCGGTCGGCACTTTGGCGCGCAATCCCGACATCGCGCGCAATCTGCTGGCGCTGTTCCGGGCATGCCACCAGCCGGACTTCAAGGGCGACCGCGAAAAAGCCGCCGCCGATGCGCGCGAGGAAATCCGCACCGCGCTGCTGAAGGTCGAGCTGATCAACGACGACCGGCTGCTGCGCCAGTACCAGAGCCTTGTCGACGCGATCCTGCGCACCAATGCCTTTGCCCCCGCGGCAAACGAGGCGCTGGCGTTCAAGATCGAATCCGCGCTGATTCCCGGCCTGCCAAAGCCCGTGCCGTGGCGCGAGATCTTCGTCTATTCGCGGCGGGTAGAGGGCGTGCACCTGCGCGCCGGACAGGTCGCGCGCGGCGGTCTGCGCTGGTCCGACCGGCGCGACGATTTCCGCACCGAGATCCTGGGCCTGATGAAAGCGCAGCGCGTGAAGAACGCCGTGATCGTTCCGACGGGCGCCAAGGGCGGCTTTTATCCCAAGCAATTGCCCGATCCCTCGCGCGACCGCGCCGGCTGGGCGACCGAGGGCCAGGCAAGCTATCAGGTCTTTATCCGCACGCTGCTGTCGGTCACCGACAATATCGTCAACGACAAGGTCGTTCATCCTGAAGGCGTCCTGTGCCGCGATGGGGAGGACCCCTATTTCGTGGTCGCTGCCGACAAGGGCACGGCGCGCTTTTCCGACGTTGCCAATGCGATTGCCGAGGATCGCGGCTTCTGGCTCGACGATGCTTTCGCCAGCGGCGGATCCAATGGATACGACCACAAGGCGATGGGCATCACTGCCCGCGGTGCGTGGATTTCGGTTCAGCGGCACTTCCGCGAAATGGGCGTGGACGTGCAGTCCGACCCGATCCGCGTCGTCGGTTGCGGCGACATGTCGGGCGACGTGTTCGGCAATGGCATGCTGCTGTCCAAGGCGATCCGGCTGGTCGCCGCGTTCGACCACCGGCACATCTTCATCGATCCCGATCCGGATGCGGCCAAGAGCTGGAAAGAGCGCAAGCGCCTGTTCGAATTGACGCATTCCAGCTGGGACGATTACGACAAGGACCTGATCAGCAAGGGCGGCGGCGTATTCCCGCGCACGATGAAGCGCATTCCTCTGTCGGCCGAGGCGCGCGAGGCACTGGGCGTCGAGGACAGCGAGATCGAGCCCGATCGTCTGATCGCGGCGATCCTTTCTGCGCCGGTCGACCTGCTATGGTTCGGCGGCATCGGCACTTATGTGAAGGCCAGCCACGAGGTGAATGCGCAGGTCGGCGATCCCACCAACGACGCCTTGCGCATCAGCGCCAGCGATCTGCGCGTGAAGGTGATCGGCGAGGGCGCGAACCTCGGCATCACGCAGGCCGCGCGGATCGAATTCGGACTGAACGACGGGCGGATCAATACCGACTTCATCGACAATTCGGCGGGCGTCGATTGTTCGGATAACGAGGTGAATATCAAGATCGCCTTCGCCGCCGCGCGCCGGGCCGGGCGTCTGTCGGAGGAACGGCGCAACGCCCTGCTGGTCGAGATGACCGACGAGGTCGCCGAGATCGTGCTGGAGGACAACCGTCTGCAGGCGCTTGCCTTGTCGGTCGCGGAGCGCGGCGCGTCGCATGCCACGGCCAGCCATCTGCGCGTGATCGAAATGCTGGAGGAAACCGGCGACCTCGACCGGCGGACCGAAGGGCTGGCGGACAGCGAAACCCTCGCGCGCCGCGCGGCGGAGGGCAGGGGACTGACCCGGCCCGAACTGGCCGTCCTGCTCTCTTCGGCGAAGCTGCGTCTGCAAGCCGATATCGAAGAGTCGTCCCTCCCCGATGACGAGGGGCTGGAGGACCTTCTGTTCGCGTCCTTCCCGCAGCCGATGCGCAGCGATTTCCGCAAGCAGATCGCGGGCCACCGCCTGCGGCGCGAGATCATCGCCACGCAGCTTGCCAATGCCGTGGTCAATCGTCTGGGCATCGTCCACCCGTTCGAACTGGCGGAAGAGGAAGGTGTCCCGTTGTCAGAGGTCGCCGCGGCCTTCGCCGTCGCGGTGCAGCTGTTTGATCTGGACGAATGCTGGGACAGTGTCGAAAGCGCCGCCATGGCCGAACCGGCCCGCCTGCTCCTGCTCGATTACATGGCCAATGCGGTGCGTGGTCACATGGCGGACGTGCTGCGGGCCAGCGCGGGACAGGTCAGGCCTTCGCGCACGCTGGACCGGCTGGACGGGCATGTTGCCTCGCTTGCCACCGATACGCGCGAATTGCTGGCCGAGGAGGCGCGGGCGAATTCGCAGAAGCTGCTCGACCGCTTCGCCGAAGCAGGCGTGCCGACTCCTGAGGCCGAGCGTGTCGCCGGATTGTTCGACCTCGACGGTGCGGTGGGTCTTGCCCAGCTGGCATCGGAAACCGGGATCGATCCGCGCATGCTGACAGATGCGTTCACGCGGCTTGGCGATCAGATGGGCTTGCACTGGGCGCAGTCGACGGCGGCGCTGATGGCCCCGTCCGATCCATGGGAGCGTCTGCTGGTCGCGGGTCTTTCCCGCGATTTTCAGCAGATGCGCCTCGATTTCCTCCGCGACCTGTCACGCGCCAAGAAGGCCAAGGACGATCCTCTGGGCGCCGTGGAAGAATGGGCGGGCGAACGCGAAGCCGCGATCCGGCGCTTCCGCGCCATGATCGGGCGCGCCAAGTCAGCACCGACCATCGCGCCCGCCATGCTGGCCCAGATCGCAAGCCAGGCGCGCAACATGTTGATGCGCTGACATCTTGAAAATTCAGCGAAACGCGCGGGCGCCGTCCTGGCCCTATTCCAGCGGCGGCGCCCGGCTTTCCTTGATCGCTTCCAGTGCGATGATCGACTTGACGTCACGCACGCCTTCCATGCGCACCAGATTCTTAAGCGTGATCTGCGAGAGATGTTCGACATCGCGGGCGATGACGCGAAGGATATAGTCCATGTCCCCCGTCACCGCGTGGCATGAGACGATATAGGGATGCTCGCGGATCAGCGTTTCGAAACGTGCGATCGTCTTGTCCGAATGCGACTTCAGATTGATCAGCACATAGGCCTCAAGCTCGAACCCCAGCTTGCGCGGATCGAGCAGCGGGGCGTATCCCGCGATGACCCCGTCATCCTCCAGTCGCTTTACACGGCGGCTGACGGGCGTCGCGGACAATGCCGCGCGTTCCGCCACCGCTGCGATGGGCATGCGGGCATCTTCCTGCAGGGCGGCGATGATCCGCTTGTCATAAGTGTCGAGACGAGCCATTTCGCCACTATAGCGCGAAATCTTGGTCGATTCCACCAAAGGCGGGCTTTTTCCGGCGAATCTTAGCACGGAAACCGTTCGGCTCGTGTGGTATTATACAGATATGAAGAAACCCGGATCGGCCAATAGCTCGAACGAATTGCGCGGCGACTATACGCATGCGGCACAGGATTACGCCGTGCCGCAGGATCACGGTGCCTATACCGACGCGGAGCATGACCGCTGGCGTCGTCTTTACGAGCGGCAGGTCGGGCTCGCCCGGAAACACGCGGCACGCGCCTTTCTCGACGGGCTGGAGCGGCTGGACTGTGCGGACGGCATCCCCGATTTCGAACAGGCGAGCGCTGTTCTGAGCGAGGCGACCGGATGGCGCATCGTTGCGGTACCCGGCTTCATTCCAGACGAGATATTTTTCGACCATCTCGCCAATCGGCGCTTCCCGGTGACCCGCTGGATCCGTGAGGAGCACGAGCTGGACTATCTGGTCGAGCCCGACGTGTTCCACGACTTCTTCGGCCACGTACCGATGCTGCTGGACCCTATCTTCGCCGATTTCATGGCCGCCTATGGCGCAGCCGGGGAAAGGGCGCGGGCAATGGATGCGGTGCCCATGCTGGCGCGCATCTACTGGTACACGGTCGAATTCGGGCTGATCAGGGAAAAGGGCGAGATCCGCGCCTATGGGGCCGGCATCGTGTCCTCGGCAGGCGAGACTGTGTTTTCGACCACCGATCCCGATGTGTTGCGTGTCGGCTTCGATCCCGTACGGATCATGCGCACCGCCTATGCCATCGACAGTTTCCAGAGCACCTATTTTGTCATCGACGATCTCAGCCAGCTGATCACCGGCCTCGTCGATCTGGATTTCGGTCCGATCTACGAAAGATACCGGGAGACCGATCCGCTGCCCGCCGACCGCCCGCAGGACGGCGACACGCTTATCCAACTTACCGATTTACGCGAGGACGCGACCCATGACTGACCTTTTCGAAAACCCCATTGGCCTCGACGGATTCGAATTCGTCGAATTCTCCGCACCCGAAAAAGGCGTGCTGGAGCCGGTTTTCAAGGCGATGGGTTTTACCCATGTCGCCAACCATCGCTCCAAGGACGTGCAGCTGTGGCGGCAGGGCGACATCAACCTGATCACCAATTACGAACCCGGCTCGCCCGCCTGGTTCTTCAGCCGCGAACATGGCCCCAGCGCCTGCGGCATGGCATTCCGGGTCAAGGACGCGCGCCGCGCCTATGAGGAATTGCTCGACCGTTCGGCGGAGCCCGTCCAGCTTGAAACCGGCCCGATGGAACTGCGCCTGCCCGCCATTCGCGGCATTGGCAATGCGATCATCTATCTGGTCGACCGCTATGAAGGCGCCGAGCGCGGCGACATGTCGATCTATGACATCGACTTCGACTATCTGCCCGGTGTCGACAAGCATCCCAAGGGCGCCGGCTTCCAGCGCATCGATCATCTGACGCATAATGTCTATGGCGGGCGCATGGCCTATTGGGCCGATTACTATGAAAAGCTCTTCAACTTCCGCGAGATCCGCTTCTTCGACATCAAGGGCGAATATACCGGCCTGACGTCCAAGGCGCTGACCGCGCCCGACGGCAAGATCCGCATTCCGCTGAACGAGGAAGGCGAGGGCGGCAAGGGCCAGATTGAGGAATTCCTGCGCGAATTCAACGGCGAAGGCATCCAGCACATCGCCTTCATCTGCGACGATCTGATCGCAGCGTGGGATTCGCTGAAGCAGACGGGCGTGCCCTTCATGACCGCCCCGCCCGAAACCTATTACGAGATGCTGACCGAGCGCCTGCCCGGCCACGGCGAAAACACCGAGGAGCTGAAGACCCGAGGCATCCTGCTCGACGGCACGACCGAGGGCGGCAGCCCGCGCCTGCTGCTGCAGATCTTCGCCGAGGCCAATGTCGGTCCGGTCTTCTTCGAATTCATCCAGCGCAAGGGCGACGAGGGCTTTGGCGAAGGCAATTTCAAAGCGCTGTTCGAAAGCATGGAGCGCGACCAGGTGCGCCGCGGCACGCTGAAGGTGGATCAGCCGGGCGAAAACGCCTGATCGCGGCCTGACGGGAGAGCGGGCGATGTCCGGATATATGACCGGTTTCGGCAATCATTTCGCCAGCGAGGCGATTGCCGGCGCGCTGCCGATCGGGCGCAACAGCCCGCAGCGGCCAGCCTTTGGCCTCTATGCCGAACAATTCTCGACCACGGCCTTTACCGCGCCGCGTGCCGAAAACCGACGGTCATGGCTCTATCGCCTGCGTCCGGCGGCGAGCCATCCGCCGTTCGAACGTCTGGACAATGCGTCACGGCTGATGACCGCGCCGCTTGCGGGCCCGGTCGATCCAAACCGGCTTCGCTGGAGCGCATTGGCGATGCCGGATGGGCCGACGGACTGGCTCGACGGTCTGGTGACCTATGCCGCCAATGGCGATGCCGGGACCGGCGCGGGCATTGGTGTGCATCTTTACGCCGCAAACCGGTCGATGGAGCGGCGCGCATTGCAATTCTCGGACGGGGAATTGCTGATCGTCCCGCAAACGGGCGTTCTGACTTTGCGGACCGAAATGGGGCTGCTTGCGGTGCCGCCCGGGCATATCGCGCTGATCCCGCGCGGTATGCGTTTCAGCGTTTCACTGGATGGCCCTGCGCGCGGCTATGTCTGCGAGAACTATGGCGCGCCCTTCCGCCTGCCCGATCTTGGCCCCATCGGATCGAACGGCCTTGCCAATCCCCGCGATTTCGAAACGCCGGTGGCCTCGTTCGAGGACGATGAGGGCGGTTTTCAGCTCGTCCAGAAATTCCAGGGTCATCTGTGGCAGACAACCCTCGATCACTCACCCTTCGACGTCGTTGCCTGGCATGGCAACAGCGTGCCGCTGCGTTATGATCTTGCGCGGTTCAACACCATCGGCACGGTCAGCTTCGACCATCCCGATCCGTCGATCTTCACCGTGCTGACAAGCCCGAGCGACACACCGGGCACGGCCAATTGCGATTTCGTGATTTTCCCGCCGCGCTGGATGGTGGCCGAGGACACGTTTCGCCCGCCATGGTTCCATCGCAATGTGATGAGCGAGTTCATGGGCCTGATCCACGGCGTCTATGACGCCAAGGAGGGCGCCGGTGACGGAAAAGGCGGCTTCGAACCGGGCGGGGCCAGCCTGCACAACCAGATGAACGGCCACGGCCCCGATGCGGCCAGCACCCGCAAGGCGATGGAGGCCGATCTCGCCCCGGTGAAGCTGGACGACACGCTGGCCTTCATGTTCGAAAGCCGGTGGGTCATCGCGCCCACTAGCGTCGCGCTGGAGCTGGATGAACGGCAGACCGATTACGACGAATGCTGGCGCGATTTTCCCAAGGCGAAACTGCCGCGCGCCAAGGGCTGACCGGGCTGGATCAGCCTGCGAAGAAGTGCTGGTAGTCGAGCGCCGCCTTTATGCCGGGGTCGGCGTGAAGGCGGAACCGCTTGCCGCGCTTTTCGATAAAGCCGCTGTCCTGCAGCTTGCGAAGCGTTCGCGAGATATGGACGTCTGTCAGCCCCGTCAGATCGCCCAGTTCGCGCAGGGTCAGCGGAAGGGACATCCATTCATCGTCGCCGCCCGCAGCGCGCAACTCGTCCTGAATGTCGAGCAGGGTCAGCGCCAGCCGGTCCATGGCGGGCAGCGCGATCAGGCCACGGCAACGCTGCTGCCTGCGATGGCAACGCGCATTCTCATGACGTTCGATCGCGCCGTGCAACTCGGGCTGCTCCGCCACGATTTCCAGCAGACGATCGCGCCTGAACACGACGAGACGCGACCGCGCCTTGAAGGTCACATTCTCGATCAGCATGCCGCCCCACACACTGGACCAGTTGCAAATCGCGCCGGCGGCGAAGATGTCGCCGATGTGGCGGCGTCCGTCGGGATACAGGCTGAAGGCGAAGGCGAAGCCCGTGTCGACAACGAAGATCCTGTCGGCATGGTTCTGCTCGGCCCAGATCGGCTGATCGCGTTGCATCACGCCGATGCGATCGACTGCCGGGTGAAGCACGGCTGCATCGGCGATTTGGCCGAACTGCCCGATCCGGCCGACAAAGGAAACGATGGCCGCATCCTTGTCGGTGTCGGCGCTGCGGAATTCACTCTCTTGCCTTAGAAAGGCACTCTGCGAACCATTCATACCCCACCTGTCGGACTTACACTATGGTAAGTACCGCCCCCGCTGTCATCTTCGATCTGTGGATCAGTCCAGAAGCAATGCAATAATTGTATCAGTCTGCTTTGAACAGTCCGAAATCAATGTTTTCAAGTAAGCGATCTTGCACTTGCATCCATGATCGACCTTGAGGGCTTTGCATATCAGGGAAGACGATTGAATTCGCAGTGATTTACCCGGGTTCTCTGGCAAGATGGCGGGCTGGGCGCCTTATGGGGTCGCCGCGCCGGCAAGGCTGGGGAAGCAGGCTTCGGCTTCGATCACGGCAGGAAACTGAGGGACCAGATTGTGCATCACCGAATTGAATCCGGCGTCGATCACCACCCTGTTGGAACTGCCAAAGGTCTTGCAGGTGGTATTGCTTTGCACCGCGACATCGGCGGCTGCGATGGTGATGCCGTATGATCCCGCGCGGCTGATCGCGAAATCCTGCTGGGCGGTCTGGTCGTCGCATTGGGTGGAGATCGACATGCAGCGCACGGTCGAATAGGCGACCTCGTCCAGCGTGTGCTGCGTCCAGAACAGGCGCCCGGTTTCGATCAGGCCGAACAGCATCAGGACCAGCGTGGGCCCCAGTAAGGCGAACTCGATCGCGGCCGCCCCGCGCTGGTCCTTGAAGAGTCGGTTCAGCATGGTCACTCCAGCCGCAATGTCGTGCTGCGCGAAATCTTGCCGCCGCCTACCACCGCGCTGGGGACGATGACCGAGCTGAAATTCGTGCTGGCGTCGAGTGTCAGATAATATCCCGCACTGGTGCCATTGGCGGTGCACACCGTCCCGCAGGCCTGCGCCGTATAGCTGTTGTCGCTGTTGAGGCAGGAACACGTGCGCGTAAGATTGGTACAGCTGCCCGCAACGCCGTTGCACTTCACTGCCACCGTCATAGCATTGTCGCCAGACAGGGCTCTGGCATAGGCGGGAAGCGTGGTGAAGGCGACATTGCTGCGCGAATCGAACGCGCTGATCGCGGTGGCCGACAGCGATTCGTCCACTTGGCTGCGCTGAATGTAGTAGAGCCCGAAATCGAGGCCCGCCGCGACAAGAAGGAACAGCCCGACGGTCCAAAGCGCGAATTCGACCGCGACGGCACCGCTTGCATCATAGCGGATCTGGCGAAACAGCTTCATGGCGTCATTTCACCAGCTTGACCGTGGTGGATCCGGAACCGCCACCGTCCTCGGTCGACGACACGCATGCGCTGCCCGCGACCGCGCCGCCAGCGGCCTTGATCTTGCCGGCGATCAACATGAAGCATGCGCCGCCGCCACTGGTCGAATTGCCGCCTGTCATCGAGACTTCGGTATTGGGAAGGTGGACCACGCCGCTGAAGATATTGCCCGATCCGCCGGTCCAGCTCGCCTTGCTGCTGGTGTCGGAGTGGAACAGCAGCGTCCCGATCTCTCCGCCCATAACCGACTTGGTGGCGGCCAGCAGCTTTGTCTTGGCACCGCCTGCCAGATTCAGCGTGCCCGCAGCAAAGAAGCTGACGTCATAGCCTGCCATGTCATAACCCGAACCCCAGCTGCCATATTGCTCGCCATTAAGGGTCGAAGTCTGCGGCCAGACGGTGCCGCCGGTGCCGTTTTCGAAATCGCCGTCGATCGTGTATCGCCCAGGTCCGAAGAATGCCGAGCCCGCGATCTTCAGATCACCCACGATGTAGTGGTTGTTCGTCTCTCCGAACACGATGGCGCTGCCGCCCTGCGTGTCGATATCGCCGTGGGCCGAGAATGCACCGTCGCCCATGAACATGCGCGCGCTGCCCTCCAGCTTGATCGCATAGCCCTGCTTGCTGGCGCCGATATTGTATTCGCCGTCGCCGGCATTCAGCTCGCTGTTGCCGTTGATCTTGATGCCTTCGGCAACGATCAGGTCGCCATCGCCCAGCAGCATGTTGCCACCGCCGCCCAGCGTCAGCGACTTGAAGCTGTGATTGCCCTTGCCAGCGACGAAGTAATGTCCGCCGCCCAGCGATACGTCGCCATTGATGATGACGTCGCCGTCGCCTTTCTTGTTCGTGCCCTTGAACGACGCGGTGCCCGATCCGATCCACAGCACGCCATTGCCGATGGTGACGCCGCCCGACCCGGTATCGAATCCGCCGTTGACGTAGAGATCGCTGTTTCCGAAATCGACCGTCGATCCGCCGCCGTTGGTAAAGCCTTGCGAGATCGTGATGACCGACCCTGCCTCGAACGTGACCTTGATCCCGCCGCCAACGGTAAATTTCTTGATCGTGTAGTTCTTCTTGGGAAGGCGATATTCATTGGTGTTGCCGACGCGATAGGGCGCGGCCCAGCTGTTGGGGCTCCACGAGAAGTCGTAATTGGCGCCGTTGGGCGTACTGGGATCGCTAAGCGCGGGCAGCGGGTCGGCATCGCCGATCTGGGCCGCGGCGGCCAGCAGTTCGGTGTTGTTTTCCCACGGATCGGCAAGGCCGGTCGCGACATTGTGCCGGTCCTTCGGCGGGGGAAGCGCGCTATTCCACTGCGGCACGTTGAGGCTGCCCCCATAGCGCAGCGAATTGGCGACCAGCGACCCGGAATTAAGCGTGATGCTGCCAGTGCCAGAAATAATGTCGCTGGCCGCGATCGACTTGCCCTTCTGGTCAAGATCACCGATCGCGGCGACCGAGCAATCGGGCGCGATGATGGACGCGCCGCCGCTGACGACCAGCGACGCATTGCCGGAATCGAGCGCAAGGAAGCAGGGCGTGGCATAGCTGGCCTGTGCCGAGACGATCGCCGCGCTGTCAGCCGTCACCGTATAGCTTCCCGAGAAGCCCAGGACCGAGGCGAGCGCGAAGGGCACCGCGCGCGATATCGTAACCTCGACCGCGGTTTCGCCTTCGTTGGGGAAGTCGGTAAGCAGTTCGGCATCGACGACCGCACCGGTCAGCCCGTTCGCCATCGCGATGACACCGGCGACTGCATCGATGTCGACAGCGTCATCGCGCTGATATTCCATCGCGGCGGCCAGCGCGGCCATGTCGGCAACGCGCTGGTTCATCACCCGCTGGCCGTAACCGCGATTGATGTCGAACGCGAGGCCGACCGCGCCAATGACGACAGGCAGGCTGAGCGCCACGATGGTGGTGGCGGATGCGCGCCTGTCGTCGCGCAGACGAGCGACGAAGCGGCGAAACGAGGCGGAGCGTGCGGGTTCCATGGCTGCGGGTTATAGCCCGCCAACCCTTCACAACCTCTTTCGCGCTGTAGTAAAGATTCCGATAAAAACCTGTTACCCACCAAACAATTACTGTTACTATGATGACAG
Source organism: Croceicoccus sp. (assembly GCF_983967925.1). Taxonomy (NCBI): domain Bacteria; kingdom Pseudomonadati; phylum Pseudomonadota; class Alphaproteobacteria; order Sphingomonadales; family Erythrobacteraceae; genus Croceicoccus; species Croceicoccus sp. The sequence continues at coordinate 43,542 of NZ_CFETID010000024.1, forward strand.
TATTAAAAAAAGACTTAAAAATCCGATCTGCAAAGATGCGTATTTACAGAACGCCTTCGCCCATGTCGGGAGTCGGACGGATAACGACAATCATGTCGCCTTGTTCGACCGCATTGGCTTCCGGCTCCCAATAGCCGATGGCGCGCCCCTGCCGGTAAAGCCGAACCCCGATGCTGCCCGTGCCCAGATGACGCAGCGGCTTGCCAATGTCCTCGGGCTTGGCCTCGCGCTCCACAAGCTGGACCCGGCCCGATACCGAAGCAAGATCGGCAAGGTAATCGGCAACATGCATCCCGCTGGCCGAGCCTGCCAGCAGCAGACCGGTCATGCGGACAGGGTTGATCACATTGGTCGCGCCCGCCTGCTTGGCCAGCAATTCATTGTCCGCCGCGCGGATGACGACGGTGATTGGCACCTTGGGCGCCAGGTGACGCACGGTCAGCACGATCAGGATCGAGGCGTCGTCGCGCCCCGCGCTGACGAGCACGGTCGCCGCTTGGTCGATCCGCACGTCGCGCAGCGAATCGTCGCGCGTCGCATCCGCCTGGATCACGTTGCACCCCAGCCGCTCGGCAAGGGCGAGGCGTTCCTCGCTATTGTCCATCACGACGATGCATTCGGGATCGCAGCCGCGGGCGATCAGTTCGCCCACCGCTTCCGAACCCGATACGCCAAAGCCCAGCACGACGTAATGGTCGGTCAGGCGTTCCTGGATACGGGCCATGCGCCATTTCTCCCAGCTTTTCTTGATCACGAAATTATAGGCGGCGCCGACGAAGATGAAGATCACGGCAAAGCGGATCGGCGTCACGATCACCGCCTCGACCAGCCGCGCCTTGTCCGACACGGGCGCGATATCGCCAAAGCCGGTGGTGGTGATCGAGATCATGGTGAAATAGACCACGTCGAGGAAGCTGACATGGCCATCGACATTGTCGACCAGCCCCGTGCGGTCCCACCAGTGGATCAGCACGACCAAGAACACCAGCGCGATCGCCGCGCCCAGCCGGATGAAGACATCGGCCCAGACCGGCAGTTTCACCCGGCGGCGCAGCGGCCGGTGCAACCTCAACCGCTCGCGCCGGCGGCGCTGCGCGGCGCTTTCGGGCTGCGCCTTGTCCAGAAGGTCTACGTCATCCGCCATTGCTGTCCGCGAAGCGTCCCGCCAGCCGGTCCAGAGACGCGTAATGCGTCAGGTCGAGCTGCAGCGGGGTCACCGCGATGAAGCCGTCCTGCACCGCTTCCAGATCGGTTTCGTGGCCCGGCGTGTGCTCGATCGGTTCGAGGCCGAACCAGAAATAGGGAAAGCCGCGCGGATCGGTGCTCTCGACCAGCGTGCCGCGGCCATAGTCGTGGAAGCCTTGCCGGACCACCCGGATGCCTTGCACATCCTCGGCAGGCAGGGCGGGGAAGTTGATGTTGATCAGCGTGCGGTCGGAAAAATCCATGCCCACCAGCGGGCGAAGCACTTTCGCGCCCCAGGCCCGCGCGGCAGCGAAGGACACGTTCTCACCGGCGGCCTCGTGGCTGTAGACCTGGCTGAGCGCGATCGAGCGCACGCCCGCCAGCGCGCCTTCCAGTGCGGCGGACACGGTGCCCGAATAGGTGATGTCGTCGGCAAGATTCGCGCCGCGATTGACCCCCGACAGGATCAGATCGGGCTTCTCCGGCATCACCTTGCGCAGTCCCATCGTCACCGCATCGGTCGGCGTGCCGGTGACGGAGAAGCGCCGCTCGCCGTGCCGGCGCAGGCGCACCGGGCGAGTAAGTGTGAGCGAATGGCCCGCGCCCGACATCTCCTCAGAGGGGGCGCAGATCCAGATGTCGTCGGAAATCTCGCGCGCGATCGCTTCCAGCACGTCGAGGCCGGGGGCGTGGATGCCGTCGTCATTGGTCAGCAGGATACGCATCAGGCGCCAGGCTCCAGCTTGGTGAGGCCGCCCGTATAGGGATGCAGCGCGGCGGGGATGGTAACCGACCCGTCGGCTTGCTGATAATTTTCCAGTAGGGCGACCAGCGTGCGGCCCACGGCCAGGCCCGAACCGTTGAGCGTGTGAACGAATTCGGTCTTCTTCGAAGGCTTGCCGTTCTCATCGAGCGGCTTGAACCTTGCCCTCATCCGCCGTGCCTGGAAATCCCCGCAGTTCGAGATCGAGCTGATCTCGCGGTAGGCGTTCTGCCCCGGCAGCCATACTTCCAGATCATAGGTCTTGCGCGCGCTGAAGCCCATGTCGCCCGCACACAGCAGCATCTTGCGATAGGGCAGCTCGAGCGCTTCCAGCACGGCCTCGGCGGCGCGGGTCATGTCCTCGTGCATCTGCTCGGACTGGTCGGGGGCGGTGATGGCGACCAGTTCCACCTTCTCGAACTGGTGCTGGCGGATCAGCCCGCGCGTATCGCGCCCCGCCGACCCCGCCTCGCTGCGGAAGCAGGGGGTGAGGGCGGTGAGCTTCATCGGCAGCTGGTCGTGGGAGAGGATCTGGCCGTTCACCGCATTGGTGAGCGACACTTCGGCGGTGGGGATGAGCCAGCGGCCGTCGGTGGTGCGGAACAGATCCTCCTCGAACTTGGGCAATTGCCCGGTTCCGAAGGCGGCCTCGTCGCGCACCAGCAGCGGCGGGTTGCATTCGGTGAAGTCCGCCGCGCCCTGCATGTCCAGCATGAACGCGCCCAGCGCCCGGTTCAGCCGCGCCATCTGTCCGCGCATAAAGGTGAAGCGTGCGCCGCTGATAGCCGCCGCCGTCTCGAAATCGAGGCCAAGCGCGGGGCCGAAATCGGCATGTTCCTTCGGCTGAAAGTCGAACTCTCGCGGCGTGCCCCAGCGGGCAATCTCGACATTATCGTTCTCGTCCGCGCCGTCGGGTACGTCGGGGGCGGCCAGGTTGGGCAGCGCAGCCAGCATCGCGTCGAGCGCGTCGGCCTTTTCCTTGGCCTCCACCTCCAACGCAGGGAGCGTATCCTTAAGCTGCGCCACCTCGGCCTTCAGCGCCTCGGCGGTGTCGCTGTCGCCCTGCGCCATCGCCTTGCCGATCGCTTTCGAAGCCTCGTTCCGGCGGTTCTGCCCTTCCTGCGCGCGGGTCTGCAGCACGCGGCGATCCTCGTCCAGCGCAAGCAGGCTGGCGGATGCGGGTTCGGCCCCACGTTTCACGAGGGCAGCGTCGAAAGCTTCGGGGTCGTCCCGGACAAGGCGGATATCGTGCATGTTGGTCGCGGCTATGGCGAAAGCGGGTCGGCCCTGTCCAGTGGGGAATAAATCTTGCGCGCAAAAGCGATGCGGCGATGCCCGGTTCGGCGCGAAAGGACATATTGGGCAATTTTGATGAAAGCAGGCTGAAACCTGTCGATCTGGTACGCGTTTCGGGTCTATCGGGGCGGCAATTCCAACCTTCCGACTGCAACGGAGCACACCATGCGCATCGGCACGCCCCGCGAAATCAAGAACCACGAATATCGTATCGGTTTGACGCCCGAGAGCGTGACCGAACTCGTCTCGAACGGCCATGAAGTGCTTGTCGAAACTGGCGGCGGGCTGGGGATCGGCGCGGATGACGCGGCCTATGTGCAGGCGGGCGCGCGCATCGTCGATGGTCCGCAGGAGATCTTCGCCAGCTGCGACATGGTTGTGAAGGTCAAGGAGCCGCAGCCGGCGGAACGCGCGATGCTGCGCGAGGGGCAGATCCTCTATACCTATCTTCACCTCGCACCCGATCCGGCGCAGACCGCCGATCTTATAAAGTCGGGCGTGACGGCCATCGCCTATGAAACCGTGACCGGCCCGGGCGGCGGCCTGCCTCTTCTGAAGCCGATGAGCCAGGTCGCGGGCCGCATGAGCGTTCAGGCCGGCGCGACCGCGCTGGAAAAGGCGCATGGCGGTCGAGGCACGCTGCTGGGCGGCGTGCCGGGCGTGGCGCCGGGCAAGGTCGCGGTCATCGGCGGCGGCGTCGTCGGCTGGAACGCGGCGCAGATGGCGGTGGGCATGGGCGCGGATGTCACCATCCTCGACCGCAGCCCTGAACAGCTCGAACGTTTGGGCATGTATTTCGAGAGCCGCGCCAAGACCCGCTTTTCGAACAAGGCGAACCTGCATGAGGTCGTTTGCGACGCCGATCTGGTCGTCGGCGCCGTGCTGATTCCCGGCGCGGCCGCGCCGAAGCTCGTTAGCCGCGAGATGCTGAAGGACATGAAGACCGGCGCGGTGCTGGTCGACGTGGCGATCGATCAGGGCGGCTGTTTCGAAACGTCGCATCCGACCACCCACGACGACCCGACCTTCGTGGTCGACGGAATCGTGCATTACTGCGTCGCCAACATGCCCGGTGCGGTGTCGCGCACCAGCACCTATGCGCTCAACAATGTCACCCTGCCGCATGCGCTGCGCATCGCGGCGGCTTTCGATGCGGGCGATTGGCGCGATGCCCTGCGCAGCGATCCGCATCTGGCCGAGGGGCTGAACGTCCATGCCGGCCAGCTGAACTACCGCGCCGTGGCCGAAGAGCTTGGCTATGAATATGTGCCGGTGGAGCGGATTCTGGCCTGAACGAAGGAATTGAAGGAGCGCGTCAATTTCCCGAACGTTTTTGGCGAAGGGGCCATTGACACGAATCAAGCCGCGCCCTAGTTGCGCGCTCCTACCGTGCAGCGGCGCACTTGGCCGCCTCGCACATGTGCCCAGATGGCGGAATTGGTAGACGCACCGTCTTCAGGTGGCGGCGCTCGCAAGGGCGTGGAGGTTCGAGTCCTCTTCTGGGCACCATTTGTTCTTCTCACGTTCTCCCAA
>NZ_CFETID010000025.1:0-46556 GCF_983967925.1 Croceicoccus sp.
CCGGCGGTGTCGATCATGCGGTTGGAGAAGCCCCATTCGTTGTCGTACCAGCTGACGACACGGCCCAGCTTGCCTTCCAGCACCGAAGTTTCGAGGCTGTCGACGGTCGAGCTGGCGGGGTAATGGTTGAAGTCCGACGACACCAGCGGCTCGTCCGTATAGGCCAGAACGCCCTTCATCGCGCCTTCCGAAGCCGTCTTCAGCGCCTCGTTGATGGCGTCCTTGGTGATGTCCTTGCCCGGCACGAACACCAGGTCGACCAGCGACACGTTCGGCGTGGGCACGCGCACCGACGATCCGTCCAGTTTGCCGTTGAGTTCGGGCAGCACCAGACCGACGGCGCGAGCCGCGCCGGTGGTGGTCGGGATCATGTTGGTCGCACCCGCGCGGGCACGGCGCATGTCGCTGTGCATCTGGTCCAGCATGCGCTGGTCGTTGGTATAGCTGTGGATCGTGGTCATGAAGCCGCGCTCGATCCCGAACGCGTCGTTCAGCACCTTGGCGACCGGCGCAAGGCAGTTGGTCGTGCAGCTGGCGTTGGACACGACGATGTCGTCGGCGCCCAGCTGATCCTGGTTCACGCCGAACACGATGGTCTTGTCCACGCCCGATGCGGGAGCGGAAATCAGCACGCGCTTGGCGCCTGCCTTCAGATGCGGCTCAGACGCTTCCTTCGACTGGAAGAAGCCGGTGCATTCCAGCACCAGTTCCACGCCCATCGCGGCATGCGGCAGATTGGCGGGATCGCGCTCTGCGGTGACGGCGATCTTCTTGCCGTTGACGGTGATGCTGTCCTCGCCCGCCTCGACCGTGCCGGGGAAACGGCCATGGGTGGAGTCATAGCTGAACAGCAGCGCATTGGCCTTCACGCTTGCCAGATCGTTGATGGCGACCAGTTCGAGGTCGTGGTCGTCGCGTTCCAGGAGGGCCCGTGCCACAAGCCGCCCGATGCGTCCGAAACCGTTGATCGCAACCTTGGTCGCCATAGAAATATGCTCCTGTTATTCAGCCATTATTATCGTGACGGACCGGGTCAGTTCCCGGCCAGCCTTTTCTTGATCCGGGCGGTCACCGCTTCTGCCGTGAAGCCGAAGCGTTCGAAGAGATCCTCCGCAGCGCCCGAAGCGCCGAAACGGTCGAGCCCGATGTTGAGCCCGCGCGCCATCGTGTAGCGTTCCCAGCCCTGCGTGACACCCGCCTCGATGGATACCCGCAATATCTCCGAGGGATTAACCTCGGGCAGCAGGTCCTCCTTATAGGCATCGTCCTGCTGCTCGAACAGGTCGAGGCACGGCATCGAAAGGACATCGGCGCCAATACCGTCGGCCTCCAGCTTGGCCGCCGCTTCCATTGCGAGATGCACTTCGCTGCCCGACGCCATCAGGATGACCTTGCGCTCCGCTTCGGCCGACTTCAGGCGATAGCCGCCGCGCGCCGACTTGTTGGTCAGGCGCGTCCAGCTCTCGTCGCCCTCCCCGCGAAGCTGCGGCAGGTTCTGGCGCGTCAGGGCCAGCACCGAGGGCGTGTCCGACGTTTCCAGCGCCAGCGCCCAGCATTCCGCCGTCTCGATGATGTCGGCAGGGCGGAACACGTTGAGGTTGGGGATCAGGCGCAGGCTCATCACCTGCTCGACCGGCTGGTGCGTCGGTCCGTCCTCGCCAAGACCGATCGAATCGTGGGTCAGCACGAAGATCGAGCGGATCTGCTGCAGCGCGGCCAAACGGATCGCGTTGCGGCAATAGTCGCTGAAAATCAGGAACGTGCCGCCATAGGGAACGACACCGCCATGCAGCGCCATGCCGTTCATCGCGCAGGCCATGCCGAATTCGCGGATGCCGTAATAGACATAGCGCCCGGCGTAATTGTCGGCGGTCAGCGGATCGGTGAACTTGGTCTTGGTGTTGTTCGAACCGGTCAGATCGGCCGAACCGCCGATCAGGCTGGGCAGCTTTTCGGTCAGCGGGCCTAGAGCCATCTCGCTCGCCTTGCGGCTGGCGACGGTCTTGGGTTCCTTGGCAAGGTCGGTGATGAACGTCTCGATCGCCGCGCTGGCAAGATCGCCGACAGGCATCATGTGCTGTTCCCACTCGCCCCGGTTGGGCGCGCTTTCCAGCCGCTTGTTCCATTCGGCATGGGCGGCCTTGCCGCGCTCACCCGTCTTGCGCCAGTCGGCAAGAATGTCGTCGGGCACGGTGAACGGCTCGGCAGTCCAGCCCAGCTCCTTGCGGGCAGCGGCCACTTCGTCCGCCCCCAGCGCCGCGCCGTGCACCGCGCTGGTGCCCTGCTTGTTGGGCGCACCCTTGCCGATGACGGTCTTGCACGCGATCAGCGAGGGACGCGGATCGGCCAGCGCCTCGTCGATCGCTTTGCGGATCGAATCCGCGTCATGCCCGTCGCAGCGCACGGTGTGCCACTTCGCCGCCTGATAGCGGCTGAGCACGTCCTCGCTAGACGACAGGCCGACGGCGCCGTCGATGGTGATGTTGTTGTCGTCCCAGAACACGATCATCCGGCCAAGACCCAGATGCCCGGCAAGGCCGATCGCCTCGTGGTTGACGCCTTCCATCAGGCAGCCGTCGCCCGCGATCACCCAGGTGCGGTGATCGACCAGATCGTCGCCAAATTTCGCATTCAGATGCCGCTCGGCAATTGCCATGCCGACCGCCATCGCAAGGCCCTGGCCCAGCGGACCGGTGGTGGCTTCGATGCCGGGGATCAGGAAGTTCTCCGGGTGTCCCGCGCAAGGGCTGCCCAGCTGGCGGAACCGGCTGATCTCGTCCATCGTCGGATTGGCATAGCCCGACAGGTGCAGCAGCGAATAGATCAGCATCGAGCCATGCCCCGCCGACAGCACGAAACGGTCGCGGTCCATCCAGTCCGGCGCGGAGGGATCGAATTTCAGATATTCGCTCCACAGCACGGTCGCCACATCGGCCATGCCCATCGGCATGCCGGGATGCCCGGAATTGGCGGCCTGCACGGCGTCCATGCTAAGAGCGCGGATGGCATTGGCCATGGAACCGAGGCTGCTTACGGCAATAGTGGTATTGGTGCTCATATGGGTTTCCCGGGCCTTCCCGAACATGGAGCTGAAACACACGTCCTTCGGACGATTCGGCTAGCGCCGCGTGCAATGGGACGCAGGCTCGGTCCCGTCAAGGCCGCCCACCCGTCGGCCCCGCCCGTCGCCCCCATCCACCGCCACCGCGAACCGGCCCGGCGCAAATGTTTTGATCGCTGGGCCCGACCGGACGTTACGCGCGTTCGGCAACCAACTTTACCGCCCCCTTTCGATGATTTAATCTGGGCTCTTATGATGATCACTCACCCTTTCCGGCGCGCCGCCTGCGTAGCCGCCGACCCTATTATGGGCCCCCGCTCGACGGGCATTCGCGCCGATGGTTGAGGATGTTTCGCGCACGCCCGCCACGCCGGAAAAGCTGACGGTTGAAGGCGGGGCCTCCGCCGACACGCTCGATCAGGCCTTTGCCCGGCTCGAAGGCGCCGTGTCGCGGCTGGAACGCGCTGCGACGCTAAGGCCCGCGGGCGACGGCGATGCGGTGATTTTGCGCCGGGAGAATGACGCGCTTCGCGGCAAGGTCGGCGACGCCTTGCGGCAATTGGACAGCGTGCTGGCCGAACTGACGTCCGAGGGCGAGGGCTCGTAGGATGGCCGACAGCAATCTGATGCTGGAAATCGCCGGCCGCCGCTTCGCCGTATCCTGCCGCAAGGGCGAGGAAGCGCATATCACGACGCTTGGCCGCATGATCGACGGCAAGGCGCGCGCCGCCGGCGCGGTCGAGATGTCGGAACCGCGCATGCTGCTGTTCGCGGCGCTGATGCTGGCGGACGAGCTTGATGCGATGCGCCACGCCGCCGATCGCCCGCGTCCGGCCATGGACGACAAGATGCGCGACATGATCACCAATCGCGTCGATTCCCTGACGCAGCGCATCGAAAATATCGCAAGACACCTTGAGGGCGGCGACCACCACGCCTAGATCACACGCGACGGGTTCTGCCCGGCACGAGCCGACAGAACATCCCTGAGGCTATAAATAATCCAAAGGGGGCTGACCCTGTCCTGGCTCGTGGGCCGGGGCAATCGGTCCCCACCTGATGCTTGAGGCGTCAGAGGATTTCAAACGGCAAACGACCCATGGTGGGCCCGTCACAGTTTTTCCGGATCGGGGTTGGAATTGGAAGCCAAGCGCAATCTTCGCAAGAACCTGCGCAAGGCGCGGCTGGATCATGTCTCATCCCTGCCCGAATCGGTGCGGGGCCTGCTGTTCCGGCGCCCGCCCGCGCCGATCGAGGCACTGGTGCCGGAAGGCGCGGTCGTCGGGCTTTATCATCCCACCATCGGCGAAGCGCCCACGGGCGGCTATGCCCGCTTCTTTGCAGAGGCAGGCCACCGGCTGGCCCTGCCCCGTTTCGCCGATGAGAAATCCATCATGGAATTCGCGCAATGGTCGGATCCATGGGGCGACGGGGATCTTGAGGTCGGACCCTTCGGTGCCTTGCAGCCCGATGACGAGGCGGAAGCGCTGGATCCCGACGTGCTTTTCGTCCCGCTGCTGGGCTTTACCGCCAGCGGCGCGCGGCTGGGGCAAGGCGGCGGCCATTACGACCGCTGGCTGGCCGCGAATCCCGATGCCCTGGCGATCGGCCTTGCGTGGGACGTACAGGAATTGCCCGCCCTTCCGGTTGAGGCGCATGACAGGCCGCTCGCCGCCGTAGTGACCCCGCAGCGGATGTTCGGCCCCTTCGGCCTGGTCGGCGCGCGATGAGCAGGCCCGATTGGAAACCGACATGGCGCAAGCCGGTCGGCATCCTGCTGCTGCTGCTGGGCCTGATGATCTACGCGGGCGTGGTCGTCACTCTAATAGAGCCGATCTCGCGCTGGCCGGTGCTGCTGCAGGTGCCGGTCTGGCTGGTTCTGGGGATCGTCTGGCTGCTACCGCTCAGGCGGTTTCTGATCTGGATGGAAACCGGCCGCTGGGGCTGATCCGGCAGCGTCTTTCCTGACGCGCAAAGACCCTCGGGCCAGTCGCAGTGACCGGCCCGAAGTCTTGTATCTCAATGCTTTGAGAAGTTCCCAAGGTGGCGCGAGTGACGGGGCTCGAACCCGCGACCTCCGGCGTGACAGGCCGGCGCTCTAACCAACTGAGCTACACCCGCGTATGCCTTGTAAGGGGCAGTCCGTGGAAGCGTGCGCCCCTTGGGAGCCGCGCAACTAGGGCAGGCTTTCGGCCCTGTCAACGGCTTTCAAAACAGAAAAATGACGAGATCGTGAAACTTCCCGCTTCGCGTCCTTTTACACTGCCACCGGCGCCGCAATATGCGCCTGCGGAGCATAGGCCTCGACCGCAAAATCCTCGATCCGGTAGTCGAAAATCGAATCCGGCTTGCGAAGAATCGTCAGCCTCGGGTCGCCGGCGGGCGTGCGCGACAATTGCTCCTCAACCAGCTCGGCGTGATTCAGGTAGAGATGCACGTCGCCGCCCATCCATACGAACTCGCCCGGCTCCAGCCCGACCTGATGCGCCAGCATCACCTGCAAAAGCGCCGCCGACCACAGGTTGAACGGCAGGCCCAGCGCAATGTCGCAGCTGCGCTGGAACATCAGCCCGTTGAGCCGCCCGTCGGCGACATGGAACTGATAGGTCTTGTGGCAAGGCGGCAGCGCCATCTGGTCCAGTTCGGCCACGTTCCACCCTTCGAGGATGTGGCGGCGGCTGCCCGGATTATGCGCAAGGCTGTCGACCAGCTGCTCGACCTGATTGATCCCCTCACCCTTTCGATAGAGACCGTCGCCCGCGGGCAGATAGACGGGCCAGTCGACCCATTGCTTGCCATAGACGGGCCCCAGCTCGCCCCATTCGGCAGCGAAGGCCGCGTCCTCGGCGATGCGGGCCGAGAATGCGTCCATGTCGATATCGTCGCCGGTCGCGGCGCGGTATTTGGCCAGCGGCCAGTCCGTCCAGATCCCCACCCTATGCTGAACGAGCGAACGGATATTGGTGTCGCCCGTCAGGAACCACAGCAACTCGCGGGTCGCCGTTTTCCAGAAGACGCGCTTGGTCGTGATCAGCGGCATGGCGCCACCCGACAAGTCGAAGCGCATCGTTTCGCCGAACAGAGAACGCGTGCCGACACCGGTACGATCACGACGCTCGCTGCCCGTTTCCCAGACGCGGCGCATCAGGTCGAGATATTGCTGTTCGTAATGGGGTGCTTCGCGCGCGTGCGCGTCGACAATGTCTGCAGAGCTGGCCATGCGCCATCATAACCCGGCAGCGCACATTGCCCATATGCAGGCGCTGCGCGACGGGTGCTTCCCCGGCAAAACCCTGTGGAAAGCCTGTGCGGCGGCATGTGGACGAAAACTTGCGAAATGCCCGCTTGCCAGCCCCGCCTCGCCCGCCTATAGGCGCGCCTCTGCCTCACCGCCCGCATGTCGGGCGCGTCCGGTCGGGGAGTAGCTCAGCCTGGTAGAGCACTGTCTTCGGGAGGCAGGGGCCGGAGGTTCGAATCCTCTCTCCCCGACCAATTTCTCTTCTGCATGATCATGGCCTTTTGGCCTCACCCCTCCTGCACCGTTGGCGGGCAGTCGACGCGGATTGGCCTTCAGGATCGATGACGCGAAATGCGCTCTTGCAGAAGATTTGGCGCCGGCAAACATGGCCGGAGCGCCCTTAATCCCGTGCCCCCGCTCCAACCGCATGGCTGACCCGCAAGAATAATCCCTGTTACTCACGGCAAAATGGCGTGAAACGACATGAAATGTCCGACCGGGAAAAACGTCCTTGTCCAAACTATTGTTTCTGGGCAGAAATAACGCATCGACCGATGTCGATCATTTGAAGGGAGAAACGGGCGCCGAATTTGCGGCCCAGAGAGCGGAGGATTGATATGTCCCGAAACACTATCGGAAGAATAGTCGCGCTACCGGTCATGCTGTCCCTGGTGGCCACCCCCGCCCTGGCAGAAAAAGCCGATCAACTCACCACCCTGACCGGGCTCGAAGCGGCGGGTGTCGAAAGCGCTCTTCAATCCCGCGGTTTCAAATATATCACCAGCGATACCAATACGATGGGCTACACCTATGCCTATTGGTGGGATACCGACGACAAGAACTGCGTGCGGACGGAAACCTATCGCGGCACGGTCGAAACGATCGTCGATGCAAGCGATTCCGATTGCAACCATTCGGGTGGCGGCGGCGACGCGGCCGCGGCGGTTGGCGTAATTGCAGGCGCCGCCATCCTTGGCGCGCTCTTGTCGCACAAATCGCATCATCACGAAGACGACAAGCATTACAGCGATTCAAAGGACGAGCAGCGTTACGAGGACGGCTATAATGACGGGCTGTACAACGCCCCCTATCATAACAAGCACGATTCGGATGCCTATTCGGCCGGTTACACTGCCGGCGTAGATCAGCGTAATGCGAACCTTCGCCATCACAGCGGCCGTGGCGGCTATGTCGATACCGCCGACTTCAAGGATCTGCGCGGCGCACGCGCGGCCGGGGGAATGGACGAGCTGGAACGCCGCGGCTTCCGGCAGGTCGATAATTTCACCTCGGGCAATACGCGCTATTCGATCCAGTACCGCCCGGCCTCGCGCCAGTGCGTGCAAGTGACGATCGCCGATGGACGCCTTGAATCGCTGGACGACATCCAGACGCATCCGCAATGCCGCTGAGCATCGTTTGCCAATTCTGAGGACCGTGGTTCGGGCAGCCTGAGTGAGCATTCAGGCTGTTCGCACCCGTCCGGACCATGCCTTTCCTGAGATTGGCGGAGCATGTTTCGGCTGCTGCGGCCCTCTCTTGTCCACAAGAGCGATGCGCCTATCCCGTTCGGCCAAAAGGCTAATCTGGCTAAGTTCGGGACACCCCGAATTTGAAAGCGAATATTTAAGGGCGATCCGATAACATCCCCGCAACGTGACGAAGTATCCCCATGCGACCGGCACACTGGCCGGTCGGGTGGTGAGGCTTCCGCTCCAAATTCGGATAAGGGGTCTGTTCACAGTGACGGTTCATTCGCGGGTTCAGGTGGATCCGGCCGTGTTGTCGCCGTTCCGGACGATCCGCGAAATTGCGGAGTCCCATGCAGTCGGCCCCGGCCATGACGCGGTTTCCAGCATGGCCTGCTTCGTGTCGCGCCGCCTGGTCAGCCGCGATCCCGATCTGGGCCGCACCGGTCCCGTCTGTCCCTTCGCGCGCCGCGGCGTGGCAAGCGGCGGTATACGCATTGCCAATTGCACGGCTGGCCCCGATGCCGAGGAATGCATTGCGGGCATCATGGATGAGGTGCGCAGCGAATTCATCGCATGGGGCGAGAGTTCCGGCATAGATCCCATGCTGCGCGCTTTCGTCGTCACCTTCTCCGCCCTCGATGGCGAAGCCGACTGTGCCATGATCGAGCGGGTGCAGAAGCGGCTAAAGCCCGAATTCGTCGATTGCGGCCTGATGATCGGGCAGTTCTATCCCGGCTGCGAGGAGGGCGGTATTCGCAATCCTCAATTCCGCCCGCTCGACGCGCCGGTCATCAGCCTTGCGGTGCGCTACATGGCCTTGGCAGACGCGCCCTTCATGCTTGACGATGCGCGGTATCAGGCGGCATTTTCGGCGCGTTACGGCGTAGCAGGCGAACGCGAAATGCAGATTGCCCGTCAATCGCGATCTGCCGCTGCCGCCTAGGATCGTGAACGCCAGAAGCGCATTGCCGATTCCATCGCTTGAAACGACCCCTCCCGTCGACGGGGATCTTCAGCGGCTCGACACGCTGTTCGTAGAGCAGGCGCGCCGCACGCCCGGCGCGGTCGCCATCATGCGCAAGGGCGAAGCGACGACCTACCGGGCGCTGGGCCAGCTTTCGAACCGCTTTGCCAATACGCTGAAGGCCAATGGCCTGCGCCGCGGAAGCCGGGTCGCGATTGCACTGCCCCGGTCGGGGGATCTGGTCGCCGCCATGATCGGCTGCATGAAGGCGGGCTGCGTCTATATCCCGCTGGACATGGCGCAGCCGACGGGCCGCCTAAATTTCATCCTGCAGGACAGCGGGGTCGAGGCCATCGTCGGCCTCGGCCAGAACGGGCTGGAAACGGAATTTACGGGGCTGACGATCGACGCCGCCGATCTGGTCGCGGACGACACGGCGCACGGCGAGCCGTTCCCCCCCAGCGATCCGGCCTATATTCTCTATACCTCGGGTTCCACGGGACAGCCCAAGGGTGTCCTGCTGGGCCATAATGCAAGCCATTACATCACCGGTTCGATCCGTCATTTCCAGCATGGCGAACTGGCACGGGTCGCGGCGGTCACCTCGGTCTCGTTCGACCCCTCGGTGTTCGAGATTTTCGCGCCGCTGGCCTCAGGGGGGACGATCCTTCTGAAAGACAATGCGCTCGAACCCTTCACCGCTGACGAGCAGCCGACGCTACTCCAAGGCGTGCCGACCGCACTCAGGCAACTGGCAAGGGCTGGCGCCATCCCTGACAGCGTCAAGGTCATCAACAGCGGCGGGGAGACGCTGACCCGCGACATCGCCGACGAGATCTTCGCCTCCTGCGCCGCCGGACGCATCTACAACCATTATGGTCCGACAGAGGCATCGATCTGCACGACCATCGCCGCGGTCGATCGCAATTCGCGCGAGTTGCCGGATATCGGCGTACCGGTTGCCGGGGCCAAATTGCTGATCCGCGACCCCGCGACCGCTCGTCCGGTCGCGGAAGGCGAAACCGGCGAGATCTGGATCGGCGGTCCGGTACTGGCTCATGGCTATGTCGGCGACGGGCGGCTCACTGCCGAACGCTTCGTAGAGGATCCCCTGACCGGACTTCGCGCCTATCGCACCGGAGATCTGGGGAGGATCGGACCGGAAGGCCGACTGGCCTTTCTGGGCCGCATCGACGACCAGGTGAAATTGCGCGGACACCGGATCGAGCTTGCCGAACTCGACGACGCGATCGTTTCGATCGACGGCATCGAGGACGGCGGAACCATCGTATCCAATCCGGCTTCGGACCATGCGCGCCTGATCGTGTTCGCATGCGCGCGCAGTCCCGAGTTCGAGAATGATGCCGCCGTACTCGCGCAGTTGCGTAAACGTCTGCCCGCCAGCATGATCCCGCATCGCCTCATCTGGCTGAGCACAATTCCGCGCCTTGCCAGCGGCAAGATCGACCGCGCCGCGCTCGCAAGGATGGCCGATCGCCTTCAGGACACCCCGCCTCCCCGTCCGGCGCAGCAGGACTTGGCCGACTCCGGCCCCGACGGCGCCATCGCGGACACGATCGGCAGGCTTTTCGGCGAGGCGCTGAAGCGGGAGCCATTCGCGCCCGATGAGGATTTCTTTGCCGCCGGCGGGGATTCGCTGATGTGCGTCGATATCGCGCTTCAGCTCGAGGATGTTCTCGACCGGCCCATCGCGGTCAACCTGCTGGCGCATCATTCCAGTCCGCAGGCACTGGCCCGCGCCATCAGCCATCGGCGCAACGGGGATGTCTTCATCACCCGCGACGGCAATCCGGACGGAGAGAAGCTGTTCTTCGCACCCGGCATTCGCGGGACGGACACCGATTACGACAGTCTCAAACCACTGCTGGCGCATCGCAGCCTCATCATGCTCCATGCGCTGCCGCTGGCGGAAGAGATGATCGCGGAGCCGCGGATCGAAACGCTGGTCACAGCGCTGGCTCCCCTGATCGACAAGGAGCAGCCCGAGGGAACGGTCGCTCTGCTCGGCTATTCGTTTGGCGGTATCATGGCCTATGCGCTCGCCGATGCGCTTGAGCAGATGGGACGCAGGACAAGGGTGATCATCATCGACGCGCAGATCACCCATTGCTCCGCCGGCCCGCGGCAATGGGCGCATTGGGCGGGGCAGGAAATGTGGCCCGCCTTTCGCGAACACGGCATGGACCATGCGGCGCGCAGGCTGGCACGCTCGCTGTGCTTCTGGTTCCCAAGGACTTTCGGCCGCTTTCGCCCGAGATATATTCCCGAGTTCATCAGCAACGAAAATCCGCGCTTCGTCGGCAGCCTCGTGAAGGCGGTTACCCGCTATCGCTTTCGCCGCCGCACCGCCCCGACGCTGCTGATCGTGGCAGAGCGGATGCATCCGACCGACCTGCTGAACAATCCCGATCGGCTATCCGGCTGGCGCGGCCTGCTTCGCGGACCCGGCATCTCGATCCGGCATATGGATGTGACCCATTCCGAGCTGGTGCGAAGGCCGGTGGTGAACAGAGTCGCCGCGCTGCTGGAAGGCTGGCTGACCGAGCCGGTCCAGCCTGCGGAATAGGCAGCCAGAAACTCCGCAACCCTAGCCAGTCGTCGCAAAATGGTTTCATTTGCGACCGTAAATTGCCATAAAGGCTGCAGGGGCGCGGTCTGTCGATGGGATTTCTGCAGGCATGCAGCCTTGGCGCGGCCATGAACGCCGCGTCGTCGCAAAAGGTAATATTCCCGGAGAGTTTTCTTGTATAAATCAGCCCTGCTGATCGGAACGGCGCTTTGCGCCGCATCGCTCGGCGCTTGCACCACGACCGCGACGGACAGTTCGATGGCGACCACCGCACCCACTGCAAACGCCATTCCGGAAGGAACCGGCATTTTCGCCCAGCCGTCCACCCTCCCCTTCCATGCGCCTGATTTCAGCCGCATCCAGGACAGCGACTTCAGGCCCGCGATCGAACAGGGCATGGCCATCGAAAAGGCCGAATGGCAGGCGATCGCCGACAATCCCGCAGCGCCGACATTCGACAACACCATCGTCGAACTGCAGCGCACCGGCCGCATGCTGGACCGCGTGATGCGTGTTTTCTCGGTGATGACCGGCACGGTGACCAACGACACGCTGGACGCGATTGACGAGGAAATGTCGCCCAGGCTGGCCGCGCATAGCGACACGCTCTACCTGAACGACGAGATCTTTGCGCGGGTTAAGGCGGTCTATGACAACCGCGCCGCGATGAGCATGACGCCCGAAGACGCGGTGCTGCTCGAAAAGACCTATGAGAACTTCGTCCACGCGGGTGCCGAACTCTCGCCCGAGGCGAAGACGCAGCTGCGCGACATCAACACGCAATTGTCGACGCTGAGCACGCAGTTCTCGCAAATGCTGACGCAGGCGACCAAGGACGAGGCGCTGGTCGTTTCGGACAAGGCCGCCCTTGCCGGCCTGTCGGATGCGCAGATCGCCGCTGCGGCTTCGACCGCTGCCGATCGTGGGCTGGACGGGCAATATGTCATCGCCCTGCAGAACACGACGCAGCAGCCGATGCTGTCCTCGCTCGACAATCGCGATACGCGCAAGGCTTTGTTCGAAAAGAGCTGGAACCGCACTGTCGGCGGCGGGGCGAACGACACGCGCGAGCTCGTGAAGACCATTGCCACCCTGCGCGCGCAAAAGGCTGCTCTGTTCGGCGAACCCGATTTCGCCAGCTACCAGATGTACGACCGCATGGCGGAAACGCCGGAAAATGCGACCCGCTTCATGGAGGGTCTTGCCGGTCCGACTGCACGCGCCCAGTCGCGCGACGCCGCCGCGATCGACGCGATGATCAAGTCCGGAGGCGGCGATTTCACCGTTCAGCCGTGGGACTGGGACTATTACGCGTCCAAAGTGCGGGCGCAGAAGTTCGATCTGGATGACAACGCCACAAAGCCCTATTTCGAAGTCAATCGCGTGCTGGAAGACGGCGTGTTCTTCGCCGCCAACAAGCTTTACGGGCTGACCTTCAAGAAGCGCGACGATATCCCGGTGTGGCACCCGACCGTGTCGGTCTACACCGTCTATGACAATGACGGTTCGGAACTGGCGCTGTTCTATTTCGACCCGTTCCAGCGCGACAACAAGCGCGGGGGCGCATGGATGTCGGGCTTCGTCGGCCAGTCGCACCTGTTCGATGAAAAGCCGGTGATCTACAATGTGCTGAACATCCCGCCGCCGGCGCAAGGCGAACCGGCGCTGGCGAATTTCGACGAGGTGGAGACGATCTTCCACGAATTCGGCCATGCGCTGCACGGCATGTTCGCGGATCAGCGCTATCCGATGCTGTCGGGCACGGCCACGCCGCGCGACTTCGTCGAGTTCCCCAGCCAGGCGAACGAGAAATGGGCGGTCGAGCCGACGGTACTGGCCAATTACGCGCGCCATTATCAGACTGGCGAACCGATGCCTGCCGAACTTCTGCAAAAGGTGCAGGATTCGCAGACCTTCGACCAGGGCTATTCGCTGGGCGAGACGCTGGCCGCGGCCATGCTGGACATGGACTGGCACACGCGCACCGCCAGCGAGGTTCCCGGCGACGTCAACGCGTTCGAGGCCAAGGCGCTCTCGGAAACCGGTCTTCATACCGAACTGGTGCCGCCGCGCTATCGCAGCAGCTATTTCCGCCACATCTGGGCCAGCGGCTATGCGGCAGGCTATTACGCCTATCTGTGGACCGAGATGCTCTCGGCAAACACCGGCGAATGGTACGACGCGAATGGCGGCATGACCCGGGCGAATGGCGACAGGTTCCGCGAAACCGTGCTCTCGCGCGGCGGGACCATCGACTACAACGATGCGTTCAGGGCCCTGACCGGCCGCGAACCGCAGGTAGAGCCGCTGCTGCGCGCCCGCGGACTGCTCGACACCGCGAAATAGGCTTTTCGCCTGTTCGATACCCCGTCGACCGTACCGGCGATCGACGGGGTTTTCGTGCCCGGCTTCGGTCCATTTGCAAGAAAATCAAGTTTATGCCCGCGCCCCCCTTCCCTCGCGCGGCATAGCTGCATATTCGTCCCCTTATGGCGAGCGAACTGCACCTTACCCCCGTCCTGTCCGATGCTTTGGTCATCCTTGGGGCGGCAGGCATCGTCATTCCGGTCTTTGCGCGGTTCCGCGTCACGCCGATCATCGGTTTCATCCTTGTCGGCATGGCGGTGGGGCCTTTCGGGCTTGGCCGCTTGGTGTTCGATTATCCCTGGCTGCAATATGTCACGATAACCGACCCACAAGGGCTCGATCCCTTTGCCGAGTTCGGGATCATCCTGCTGCTGTTCACCATCGGTCTTGAACTGAGCTTCAACCGATTATGGTCGATGCGGCGGCTGGTGTTCGGGCTGGGCGCGCTGGAACTCACCATATCGGCGGCGCTCATCGCCTTTGCCCTGATGGTGATGGGCCAGTACTGGAGCGGCGCGCTGGGTCTCGGCCTTGCGCTTGCCCTGTCCTCGACCGCGCTGGTGCTGCCGATTTCGGGGACCAAGTCGCCCGTCGGCAAGGCGGCCCTGTCGATGCTGCTGTTCGAGGACATCGCCATCGTCCCCATCATCTTCCTGCTTGGCGCGATGGCGCCCTATGCGGCGTCTGACGGAGGGGACGGACTATGGACCACGATCTGGACTGGCGCGCTGACGATCGCGGTGCTGATGATCGCGGGCCGCTTCATGCTGCCCCGCCTGTTCGCACAGGCAGCCCGTACCAAAAGCCCCGAACTCTTTTTGGCCGCCAGCCTGCTGGTCGTCATCATCGCCAGCCTTGCGACGGCGGCGGTGGGGCTGTCCCCTATCGTCGGTGCGCTGATCGCGGGCCTGCTGATCGCCGAGACCGAATATCATACCGAAGTTGAGGGCATCACCGCCCCGTTCAAGGGTCTTGCGCTCGGCATCTTCCTGATCACCGTGGGCATGGGCGTCGATCTCGGCGTGGTTGCCGAGAATATCGCGCCGATCGCCATCGCGGTGGCAGGGGTTCTGCTGGGCAAGGCGCTCGTCACGGGCATATTGCTTCGCATGATGGGCGCGCGGCGCGGAACTGCCGTCGAAACTGGCATATTGATGTCGGCGCCTTCGGAAACCACCCTGATCGTGATGGCCGCCGCCGCCAGCGCACAGCTCATTCAGCCCCAGACGGCGCAATTCTGGCAGATCGTCACTGCCATCGGCCTGACCATTACGCCGATCCTCGCGCTGATCGGCAAGGCGGTCGCCCGCCGCGTCGACGCCGCGCCACCTGTATCCGTGGACGATGGCACGCAGGAACGCGCGATCATCCTGGGCTATGGCCGCGTGGGGCAGCTGGTTGCCGAGATGATGCAGAAACACGGCCGCCCCTTCCTCGCGATCGACGCCGATCCAGAGCTTGTGCATGTCGCGCGGCGCAAGCAGCACCCGCTGCTCTATGCCGATGCACGCGGCCCGGCGATGGACAGGATCGACCTGTCGGGTGCCAATGCCTTCATCCTGACGATGGACGAGCCGGTGCTGGTTGCCCGGCTGGTCCGCAAATTGCGCGAGAGCTATCCGGGCGTGCCAATCGTGTCCCGCGCCCGCGACACCGCACATGCGGCCGAACTCTACCGCGCCGGCGCGACCGAGGCGGTGCCCGAGACGCTCGAAAGCTCTCTGCAATTGAGCGAGGCCGTGCTGGTCAATGTCGGCGTGCCGATGGGTCCCGTCATCGCCTCGATCCACGAGAAGCGCGACGAATTCCGCGACCAGCTCATGCTGGAAGGCGAATTGAGCAAGAGACCCAAGCTGAAGACCTCACCCGCCGAGGGGTAGGTCTTGCGCCCGTGCCTGGCGCGTTCAGGCGACCGTTTCCGCCATGGCCGCCTTGACCGCAGCGATTGCGTCGGCCGCCTTGCTGCCGTCAGGCCCGCCGCCCTGCGCCATGTCGGCACGGCCGCCGCCGCCCTTGCCGCCCAGTGCCGTCACGCCTTCGCGCAGAAGGGCAACCGCGTCGAAGCGATCGGTCAGATCGTCCGTCACGGCCACAGCGATCGCGGCGCGCCCATCGTTGACCGCGACGATCGCCGCAACGCCGGAGCCCATCCGCTTTTTCGCTTCGTCAAGCAGGCTGCGCAATTCCTTGGGATTCATGCCGTCGAGGACCTGGCCCGAGAATTTCGCACCTCCGACATCTTCGTCCGCTGGGGCCGAGGCCGAACCGCCGCCACTGGCACCTGCAAGGGCCAGCGCCTTGCGCGCCTCGGCCAGTTCGCGGTCCAGCTTTCGGCGTTCGTCAACGAGGGCCTGCACGCGGTCCAGCGCTTCGTCGGGCGACGCCTTGATCGCGCCGGCAATGGCCTTGAGCGCATCCTCGCGCGCCACGAGCCACTGCCGGGCCGCTTCGCCCGTCAACGCCTCGATACGGCGCACGCCAGACGACACCGCGCTTTCGGATACGATGCGGAACACGCCAATGTCGCCCAGCGCATTGACGTGGGTGCCGCCGCAAAGCTCGACCGAATAATTGCGCGCATCCTGTCCTGCGCGCCCCATTGAAAGAACGCGGACCTCCTCGCCGTATTTCTCGCCGAACAGCGCCATCGCGCCTGCCTCGATCGCATCGTCGGGGCTCATCAGGCGGGTGGTGACCGGTTCGTTATGCCGGATCTCGGCGTTCACTTCCGCCTCGATCGCCGCGATATCCTCGGGCGTCAGCGCCTTGGGATGCGAGAAGTCGAAGCGCAGCCGTTCTTCGGCCACCAGCGACCCCTTTTGCGTCACATGACCGCCCAAACGGTGGCGCAGCGCGGCATGCAGCAGGTGGGTGGCCGAGTGATTGGCCCTGATCGCGTCGCGCCGTTCGGCATCGACGGTCAGATGCACGGTTTCCCCTACGGCAATCGTGCCGGCTTCGATCTTGCCGTGATGCGCGTGCAGGCGGCCCAGCGGCTTGCCGGTGTCGGTAACCTCGATCTTCAACCCGTCAGGACGCGTTATCGTGCCCGCGTCACCCGACTGACCGCCGCTTTCGCCATAGAATGGGGTCTGGTTAGTCAGGACGATGACCTCCTGACCAGCGTCGGCACTCTGCGTTTCCGCGCCATCGACGATCAGCGCGACAACGGTGCCCTCGCCCGCGGTCGACGTATAGCCGGTGAATTCCGTGACCCCTTCGCGCTCGGCAATGTCGAACCACACCTCGCTGGAGGCCGCATCGCCCGAGCCCTTCCACGCGGCGCGGGCTGCGGCCTTTTGCTGGTCCATCGCGGCATCGAAACCGGCGCGGTCGACGGTGATCTTGCGCGAACGCAGCGCGTCCTCGGTCAGGTCATAGGGGAAGCCATAGGTGTCATAGAGCTTGAACGCGGTTTCGCCCGGAAGTTCGTCGCCTTCGCCCAGATCGGCGGCGGCATCGTCAAGCAGGCGCAGACCCTTCTCCAGCGTCTGGCGGAAGCGGGTTTCCTCACGTTCCAGCACTTCCTCGACCAGCGCCTGCGCACGGGCGAGTTCGGGATAGGCCTGCCCCATCTCGGCCACCAGCGACGGCACCAGACGGTGCATCAGCGGATCGGCGGCGCCCAGCAAATGCGCATGGCGCATGGCGCGGCGCATGATCCGGCGCAGCACATAGCCCCGCCCCTCGTTCGACGGCAGCACGCCATCGGCCAGCAGGAACCCGGTCGAGCGCAAATGGTCCGCGATGACGCGGTGGCTGGCGCGGGCATCGCCCTCGGCCGCGACGCCGGTGAGGCTTTCCGAGGCCGCGATCAGCGCCTTGAACGTGTCGATGTCGTAATTGTCATGCACACCCTGCATCACGGCGGAGATGCGCTCCAGCCCCATGCCGGTATCGATCGAAGGCTTCGGCAGCGGCTGGCGCGTGCCGTCGGCCTGCTGCTCGAACTGCATGAACACCAGGTTCCAGATCTCGATGAAGCGATCGCCGTCTCCCTCGGGCGATCCCGGAGGGCCGCCCCAGATCTTGTCGCCGTGGTCGTAGAAAATCTCGCTGCACGGACCACACGGACCGGTATCGCCCATCGACCAGAAATTGTCGCTGGTCGCGATCCGGATGATCCGCTCTTCCGGCAGGCCCGCGATCTTGCGCCACAGGTCGAACGCCTCGTCATCGGTATGATAGACGGTGGCGGTCAGCTTTTCGGGTGCGAGACCCCATTCCTTGGTCAGCAAGGTCCAGGCGTTCAGGATCGCCTCCTCCTTGAAATAGTCGCCGAACGAGAAATTGCCCAGCATCTCGAAAAAGGTGTGGTGCCGCGCGGTATAGCCGACATTGTCGAGATCGTTATGCTTGCCGCCCGCACGCACGCATTTCTGCGACGAAGTGGCACGCGGAATTTCGCGTTTTTCCAGGCCCGTGAAGACGTTCTTGAAGGGCACCATGCCCGCGTTCACGAACATCAGCGTGGGATCGTTATAGGGAACGAGAGGCGCGGAATGGACCTTCTCGTGCCCCTTCCCGGCGAAATAGCCCAGGAACGAGGAGCGGATATCATTGGTCGACGTCATGCGGGGCAGTTAGGACAGCTACGCCGCTTCGACAAGAAGCCATCTTGCGCAATGCCCGTTCCGTCGCAGCGGAAACGCCGATAACAGGCGATGGCGCAATGAAAAGGGGCGGGAATCGCTTCCCGCCCCCATCAACATACCTGGTGGCTGACGATCACTCTTCGCCGTCGTCGTCATTGCCCGGATTGGTCATCATCTCTTCGGCGACCTTGTCGGTCTTGCCGCGAATCGCCGCCTCCAGCTTTTCGCGCAGTTCAGGGTTTTCCTTGAGGAAGGTCTTCGCGTTTTCACGCCCCTGACCGATGCGGACACTATCATAGCTGAACCATGCGCCGGACTTTTCGACGAGGCCGGCCTTGACGCCAAGGTCCAGGATCTCGCCGATCTTGGAAACGCCCTCGCCGTACATGATGTCGAACTCGACCTGCTTGAACGGCGGCGCCACCTTGTTCTTCACGACCTTCACGCGTGTGGAATTGCCGACGATATCGTCGCGATCCTTGATTTGGCCGGTACGGCGGATGTCGAGGCGGACCGACGCATAGAACTTCAGCGCATTGCCGCCCGTCGTCGTTTCGGGGTTACCGTACATCACGCCGATCTTCATGCGCAGCTGGTTGATGAAGATCACCATGCACTTCGACTTGTTGATCGAGCCGGTAAGCTTGCGCAGCGACTGGCTCATCAGGCGGGCCTGAAGGCCGACGTGGCTGTCGCCCATCTCGCCCTCGATCTCGGCGCGGGGCACCAGCGCCGCCACCGAATCGACCACCAGCACGTCGATGGCGTTGGAACGCACCAGCGTATCGGTAATTTCGAGCGCCTGCTCACCCGTGTCGGGCTGCGAGACGATCAGCTCGTCGATATCGACGCCCAGCTTCTTGGCATAGACCGGATCGAGCGCGTGTTCGGCGTCAACGAACGCCGCCGTTCCGCCCGCCTTCTGCGCCTCGGCAATGACATGCAGCGCAAGCGTGGTCTTGCCCGAGCTTTCCGGGCCATAGATCTCGATAATGCGGCCCTTGGGCAGGCCGCCGATGCCGAGGGCGATATCCAGCCCCAGCGATCCGGTCGAGATCGCCTCCACATTCATAGCCTCACGACTGCCCAGCTTCATGGCCGAGCCCTTGCCGAATGCCCGGTCGATCTGGGCGAGTGCGGCGTCCAGCGCCTTTTGACGATCCACGTCGGGTACCCCGTTCACGAGTTTCAGATTTGCTGCCATTTCACGGCCCCCTGCTGCCTAGTTCGTTGCCCCCAAAGGTCAACTGCATGGACAGTGATGTATCGCATTTGTTCTCACAGAACAAGTGGGGAACAAAGAAATTTCCTACAACCCATTGTCGCGCGTTTCCGCGGGTTTTGCGGTTGCCGCCTGCTCTCCCAAGATAGCCCCAACTTTCTTTCCTATCTGCGCGACGGAAAAGGGTTTCGGCAGGAAATGCATGCCAGCAAAGTCGATCTCGCGCCGCAGCTGCTCCTCGGCATAGCCGGACATGAAGAGCACCGGCAGGCCGGGCTTCAGCTTGCGGATCTCTCGCGCCATGGCAGGACCGTCGAGCGTGGGCATCACCACGTCCGAGATCACGAGGTCAAACTCGCCCCCATCGCGCACGATCTGCAGGCCTTCCTCGCCGTCACTGGCGGTCTGGACCTTGTAACCCTGCCGCGTCAGCGCGCGTTCCGCGACCGCACGCACGGTGTCCTCGTCCTCCACCAGCAGGATCGTTCCCGTTCCGCCGAAAACGGCGCGCGGTTCCGCTTCGTCAGGCCGGCGAGGCGATTCGCTCCCTGCGACCGGAATATGCACCGGAAGATAGACTGAAAAGCGCGCGCCCTGGCCCGGCTCGCTCTCTGCAAAGATAAAGCCGCCCGACTGCTTGACGATGCCATAGACGGTCGACAGGCCGAGGCCCGTGCCCTTGCCCATTTCCTTGGTCGTGAAGAACGGCTCGAAGATCTTGCCGAGCGACTCGGCGGGAATGCCTGTGCCCGTATCCTCCACCACCAGCGCGGTGTAATTGCCGGGCGGCAGCACCTCGTTCTTCATCGCGCGGACGTCACGCGGGCCGACGCGGCGGGTCGAAATCGTGAGGATCCCGCCGTCTCCATCGCCCTTGGACATCATCGCATCGCGCGCATTGACCGCAAGGTTGATGATGACCTGCTCAAGTTGCTGAGGATCGGCTCGCACCGCGCCAAGGGCCCGGTCGTGATCGACGCGCAGCTCGATCTTCTCGCCGATCAGCCGTTTCAGCAGGTTCGAGACCTCGCTGACGACGTCGGGCAGTTGCAGCACTTGAGGGCGCAGCGTCTGCTGGCGCGAAAAGGCCAGCAATTGCCGCGTCAGCGAGGCCGCGCGATTGGAATTCGCCTTGATCTGCTGAATGTCGTCGTAATCGCTGTCGCCCGGCGCATGGCGGAGCAGCATCAGGTCGCAATAGCCGATGATTGCGGTCAGCACATTGTTGAAGTCATGCGCCACGCCGCCTGCCAATTGCCCGACGGCCTGCATCTTGGTCGCCTGAGCGACCTGCCTTTTCAGGCGCGTTTCCTCGGTCGTGTCCTTCAAGCTGAGCAGCACCGCCGCATCGCCAAGACCGCGCACGCCCGCCAGGCTGAGCGTGACCGGCTCTTCCGAGTTGGCTTCCAGTCGCACAGGCATGGCGCCTGCCGAGGAGGTTCCGGCCGCATGGCGGCGGATGGCATCGGCAAAGGCGCCCTTGTCCTCACGCACCACCAGATCGCTGGGGAAAGGGGGAATCTCGCCCTGCTCCTCAAGCCCTGCGGCGCGGCGAAAGGCCTTGTTGGCAAACAGGAAGCGGCCGTCGCGATCGGTCATCGCCAGCCCCAGCGGAAGCAACGCCAGCAGTGCCTCGATCTCGGGCAATGCCGCCGAATCGTTGGCACGCAGCCCGCCATCGAGGATCAGGAACAGCGAAGGCGCGCTGTCGTCCATCGGCAGATCGGGATCGGCGATCGGGAAATGGAGCAGGCGCAGATCCTCGCCGCTCGTCCCCTCGCGCGCATAGAAAATGCGGTCATATTCGTCGGCGGTCAGGAATTCGACGAATTCGCGTCCCGCCAACTCGGACTCGCTATTGCCGGTCGCACGGCGCAGGAAGTCCTTGTTGGCACCCAAGATTTCGCCGTCATCATTGACCGCTGCCGCCTGGATGCCGGCGCGGGACAGCGCGCGGCCCAGCTTGTCGCCCAATTGCCGCACGACACGCGCACCCAGATCCACCATCTCGACCGGAGCGAGGTCCCAGACCAGATAGTCCTGTCCGCGCCCTGCCCGCCTGATCGCGGCGTTCCAGCGGCCGCTAGTGCCGACCAGCGATTCGACGCGGACCGAACCGGCACGCCACGCCTCGCGCGCGCCTTCGCGCAGGCGGTCCGTCGATTTTTCGTCGAGCGCCAATTCGGGCGGCGCGCTATCAAAGCCGAACCATTCGCCGTATCGCGTATTCGCGCAGACGACGCGCCCTGCCCCGTCGGTGATGACGGTCGCCATATTGTCCCGCTCGATCGCAGAAACGGTGACCGACCAGTCGGGCGGGGCGAGGCTTTCGTCCGCCGGCACGGCGCTGCGCATGGCGACGCGCCGCAGCGCAAGCGCGATGACGGCGGCGCCGCCCGCATAGGCGGCGGTCAGCAGCCAGATACCCGACAGCAATTGGATGAGAAACGCGCTGGCCGCCAGCGCCACGGCGACGGGCAGCCAATCGGGCCATGTCGACAGCCCGCCCGGTCCGGTGACGGTAGTGCCCTTCAGCTTTCCGACCCCATTGCCGCAACTTCGCGGCGGCGGCGGATCATGCGGAAACGCTTGCGACCGATCCACCAGCGCCAGCCCCACGAGGAGACCAGATAGCCGACCGCCGCCGATACCAGCGCCAGCACCATGAAACCGAATACCGTCACACCGGCAAGCTGGAACAATTCGCGCAGCCAGTCCAGCCTGCCGCCTTCGATTTCCCTGACGGCGGAATGGCCTGTCGCCACGTCGATCTTCAGGATGAAGCTTCCCAGCCGGTTCGCGGCCAGCGCCCAGAAGGGAAAGGTGAAGGGGTTGGTGACGAAGGTGACCAGCGCGGCAACCGGCACGTTGGCCCGGGTCGGCAGCGCAAGGAATGCGGCGAGAAAGATCTGCCCCAACGGCACTATAAAGCCGGCAAAAAGCCCCAGCGCGACACCGCGCGGCACCGATCGGCGCGTAAAACGCCACAATTCGGGCGACAGGAAGCGATGCGCAATGGGCGCCAGCCAGCGATTGCTGGCCAGCCCTTCGCGGGTGGGCATGTTTTTGCGCGTCCAGCGCATGATCCGGTTCTTCACCGAGGAACCCATCCAACCTTCCTGGCCGCATCGTCCGGCTCCGATTCGACTCCGGAGCGGCGGCGGTTTGCCATCTGCCTTTGGGCCTTCCCTAGGGCAAATCGGTTACACAAGTCATGAACGGACCACCGGAAATTCGACGGACCCGCCAAATTAATGGCCCAACCGTTGGACGGCCGGACCGCTGCCCGCGGCCTAGCCTTTTTCGCGCATCAGCCGCGCCTTGTCCCGCTGCCAGTCGCGGTCCTTGATGGTCGCGCGCTTGTCATGCGTCTGCTTGCCCTTCGCCAGCGCAAGCTCGACCTTGGCGCGGCCCTTGCCGTTGAAATAGACCGACATCGGAATGAGCGTCATGCCCTTGCGTTCCACCGCGCCGAGCAGTTTCTCGATCTCGCGCTGGTGGAGGAGCAGCTTGCGGGGGCGCTTCGGCTCGTGGTTGTGACGGTTGCCGTGGCTGAACTCGGGGATATTGGCGTTAACCAGCCACGCCTCCCCGTCGCGCACTTCGGCATAGCTTTCCTTGATCGACCCTTCGCCAAAGCGAAGCGACTTCACTTCGGTCCCGGTCAGGGCGATCCCGGCCTCGAAAGTGTCCTCGATGAAATAGTCGAAGCGGGCGCGCCGGTTGTCGGCGACGGTCTTCACCTTTTCGAACGTGGAGGGTTTGGGACGGGCCATGCCGCCCATCTAGTGACGCCGGGGCCGCAGGGAAAGGGCATCTTTCGCAAAATTCACCGCTTCGCGCGGCGCGGCGAACAAGGCTTTCAACCTATTGCAAGAAATGATTGTTTAATGCCATGAGCGGCACAGGGTTCCGGGGGTCGTTTCATGGGTTTGTCGTCATTGCGTATGCCGCTGTCGTTTATCGGCGCGGTGTTCCTGCTCGCCATCAATCCGGCTTCGCGGGCCGCTGCCGAAACGGCGGTCGTGCCGCCGCCGCTCGATGCCTATGGCGCCCTGCCCGATTTCGAGGATGCGGCGATTTCGCCATCGGGCGAGCGGATCGCCGCGCTGATGACCAGCAACGGGCAGCGCTATGTCATGGCACTGAATTCCGAGCTTGAGACCATTTCGATGCTGCGGGTCGACGACGCCAAGATCCGCTCGGTCGGCTGGGCCGGAGACGATCGCATGGTCGTCAACATGACCAGCACGGAAAAGCTGCCCTTTGGGTTCACCACCAACCGGGCCGAACTGGCGAGCACCGTCGTGGTCGCCGTGGACGACAAGGCCGAGCTTCCCAAGCCGCAGGCGGTCTTCGCCAACGACCAGAGCATGGGGAACTATGTCGTCGGCCATTACGGCACGCGTTTCGCGGATGGCCAGTGGCAGCTTTATGTCGGCGGCGTGACCTTCCGCAGAAACACGATCGGGTCACGCCTCGGCTATGAATTCGATCATGGCAGGCCTGGTCTGTTCGCGGTGAATGCCAGCGATCTCTCGGCCACGAAAGTCGATGGATCGGCCAGCGAAGGCTCGTACCGCGACTGGATCGTCGATGCGTCGGGCAATCTGGCCGTGCGGCTCAACTTGATGGTCTCGACCGGCAAATGGCAGATCATGAACACGCAGGGCGGCGTGCTTGCGTCGGGTGTGTCGCCCTATGGCGATGTCGCGCTGATTTCGCTCGGCCATGAGGGCCGGACCGTGATCTACGCACTGGAGGAAGACGGACGCGAACGCTGGATGGAAGTGCCCCTCGACGGATCCGCGCCCGCCGCGGAAATCCTTGAGGACGAGCCTGTCGAACGGCTCTATTTCGATCACCGGACCGGCTATCTAATCGGCTATCTGCGCGCGGGAGAGGATCCGCAGCCGGTGTTCTATGACAGCGATCACCAGGCGACGGCATCGAAAGTGCGCGCCGCCTTTGCCGGGGTCCGCCCGCATATGGTGGACTGGACCTCCGACATGAAAAAGGTGCTGGTCCGCACCAATGGCGGAAAGGACAGCGGGACCTGGTTCCTGGTCGATATCGATTCCATGAGCGCGAAGGCCGTCGGCTATGAACGCGTGGCGATCCCGCCGATCAATGTCGGTCTCGCCAGCCGCTTTGCCTATACCGCGCGCGACGGGCTGGCGATGGACGGCATCCTGACCCTGCCGCCCGGAAGCGAGGGCAAGAACTTGCCGCTGGTGGTGCTGCCGCATGGCGGCCCACATTCCCATGACACGGCCGGTTTCGATTGGTGGTCGCAGGCCTTTGTCTCACGCGGATATGCGGTGTTCCAGCCCAATTTTCGCGGATCGACCGGGCGCGGCCTCGCCTTCAAACGCGCCAGCGACGGCGAATGGGGCGGCAAGATGCAGACCGACATCACCGACGGGGTCGACGCGCTGGCCGAAAAGGGCATCGTCGATCCGGCCCGCGCCTGCATCGTCGGGGGCAGCTATGGCGGCTATGCGGCGCTGGCCGGTGTGACGATCGAACAGGGCCGCTATCGCTGCGCGGTGGCGGTCGCGCCGGTCGCGGACATTGCGATGATGGTCAATTCCGAGAGCTATCAGTCAGGGCGAAACCCGATGCTGGAACGGTCGCTGGAACAGGAACTGGGGCCAAGCTCGCGCTATGCCGCAATTTCGCCGGCGCGGCTGGCGTCCCGCGCGGATGCCCCGGTGCTGCTGATCCACGGGCGCGACGACACGGTGGTCGAGATCGCGCAGAGCCGCAAGATGGCGGACGCGCTGAAAGACGCCGGCAAGCCGCACAGGCTGGTCGTTCTGGACGGTGAGGACCACTGGCTGTCGCGTGCGGAGACGCGCAAGCGCATGCTGGCCGAAAGCGTCGCCTTTGTGATCGAGCATAATCCGCCGGAATGATCCGGCGGATTATGTGCGGCCAGTGATCTGGTCGCGGCCGGTAATGGCGTCAGGCGATCAGGCGTTTTCCAGCAGGCCCGCGTGCACCAGCGCCTCGTCCACCGCCTTGCGCGCCGCCTCGCTGCAGGCTGTCAGCGGCAGGCGCACCGAATCGTTCATCCAGTCGTGCACGCGGCTGAGCGCATATTTGACCGGCGCGGGCGAGGAATCCTCGAACATCGCGTAGTGCAGCGGATAGAGCCGGTCGTTGATCCGGCGGGCGAGCGCGAAATCATTGTCGACGCAGGCCTGCTGAAACTCGGCGCAGAGTTTCGGCGCGACATTCGCGGTGACGGAAATGCAGCCCGCCGCCCCGGCCGCATTGGCAGGAAGCGACAATTCGTCGTCGCCCGACAGCTGGCAGAAATCGCGCCCGATGCCCATGCGGTGATCGACCACGCGCGAAAGATCGCCGCTGGCGTCCTTGATCCCCACGATCCGGTCGGGGAACAGATTGACGAGGTCGCACACCGTTTCGGGTTCGATATCGGTCACGGTCCGGCCGGGCACGTTGTAAAGCACGATCGGAAGGTCGGAATTCTTCGCCAGATGCGAGAAATGCGCGATCAGTCCCGCCTGGCTGGGCCGGTTGTAATAGGGCGCGACGACCAGTGCCGCATCCGCGCCGTACCGAGCGGCATGCTCCATGTGCATAAGTGCTGTCGCGGTGTCGTTCGACCCGCAACCCGCTATAACCGGAACGCGACCCGCCGCCTGTTCCACGCAGATCTGGACCACGCGGTGATGCTCGTCGACAGAGAGGGTGGACGCCTCGCCCGTGGTGCCGCAGGGGACCAGCGCGGACGATCCGCTCTCGATCTGCCAGTCGATCAAGCGGCGAAAGGCGGCCTCGTCGACCGCGCCGTCCGCGAAGGGGGTGACCAGTGCCGGAATCGAACCCGAGAACATTATTGGAATCGCTCCTGAAAACAACATCTTGGTGGCGTATATTCGCGCCGTCTAGCGGGATCGAATTGCCGATCCCGCCGTTCATTCGCTGATAAGGAGGGACCCCCTACTATGTCCAGCATGGACACCCAACGCAATTTTCGACTTTTTGCCAGACTGCGCGCGGGCGCCGCGCCGCTTGCTATCCTGGCACTTTCCTCTTCGCCAGCGCTAGCGCAGGATGCGATGGCGCAGCAAGCCTCCCCCTTGCAGCAGCCTGCCGCGCAGCAGCCTGCCTCGCAGAGTTTCGGCGACATACAGTGGAACCCGGGCGACTGGGAACGGGCCCGCGCACAGCAGATGGCGGTGCGCCCCGGACCGATGGCCTATGCCGTCACGCGCTGGCAGCAATTGCAGGCACAGCCCAACCCAAGCTTTACCGAGGTTTCCGGCTTTATCGCGCAATATCCGGGCCTTCCCAATCAGGAATCGCTTCAGGAAAAGGCCGAGGGCCGGCTGGACAGCGAATATGTCGATGCCGCCCGGCTGGTCGCGTTTTTCGACAGCCATCCGCCGCTGACCGGGCAGGGTCAGGCGCAATATGCGCTGGCGCTGCGTTCGCAGGGCCGTCCGCAGGCGATCGACGCCGCACGCCGTGCATGGCGCGCGGGCGCGATGTCGCCCACTGCCGAGGCTTCGCTGGCCGCGATGTTCGGCGGGGCGTTCACCGTGGCGGACCATGTTGCGCGCATGGACGAATTGCTGTGGCAGAACGAGGGTGAGGCTGCCGCCCGCCAGATGCGCTATATCACCGGGGCGGAACGTCCGCTGATGATGGCACGCCTTGCCGCGGCGCAGGGCAGCGATCCCGCCGCGCTGGGCCTTCAGGTGCCTGCGTCTGCCGCGGGCGATCCGGGCTGGATCTATAACCGCGCACGGCAATTGCGCAGTTCGGGCCAGCAGGCCGCCGCGCGCAGCTTCATCGTGAATTCGCCCGCCCTTTCCAGCCTGCCAGGCGATCCGCTGCTATTCGTGCGCGAGATGCGGTACCAGGCAAATTCCGCGGTTGAGAGCGGCGATATCGGCAGCGCGGTCCGCATCGCGCAGCGCGCCGATGCGGCGTTCGGTCCGGGAACCGACGTGTCGAAACTCTCCGGCCCGATCCGCGACGAATACGAAAAGCTGTTCTACAATGTCGGCGAAGCCGCCATGCGGCGCGGCGACAACGCCAGCGCGGCGCGCATGTTCGCGATCTATGGCGCCTCGCAGATGACGGCTCCGGCTCGCACGAAGGGCTTCTATTTCGCGGGCGTTGCCGGGCAAAAGGCGGGCATGGGCGATTTCGCGCGTACCGAGTTCGAGAAGGCCGCCGCCTATCCCGACCAGTTCTATGGCCAGATGGCGCATGAGCGGCTGGGCCGTCCGCTTGCCGTGCCCGCCGGCAGGCTGGGCAATCCCACTGCGGAAGAGCGCGCCGAGTTCAATCGCAGGCCGCTGGTGCAGGCAGCCCGCGAAGTTGGCCGTTCGGGCGACTGGCGCACGGGCGTCGCATTCTTCAAGGAACTGGGCCGTCAGGCCGAAACGCCCAGCGAATATGCCCTGATCGCCGAGCTTGCCCGCGAGACCGGGCGGCGTGACCTGGCCGTGATCGCGGGCCGCGAGGCCTCGACCAAGCAGATCTATGCGTTCTCTCCCTATGGCTTTCCGCGGATCGACGTGCCCGCGGGCGGCGACTGGACGATGGTCCATGCCATCTCGCGGCAGGAAAGCCAGTTCGCGACCGACGCGGTCAGCCACGCGGGGGCGCGCGGATTGATGCAGCTGATGCCCGGCACCGCGCGGGAGCAGGCGGGGAAGATGTATCTGAGCTATAATCCCGGCTCGCTGATCGCGGATCCGCAGTACAATATCCGGCTGGGCGCGGGTTATTTCGCGCGGATGATGGATGTGTTCGGCGGTTCCTATCCGCTGGCCATTGCGGCCTATAATGCGGGTCCTGGCAATGTCGGCAAATGGCTGCGCGCCAATGGCGATCCGCGGCGCGGCGAAATCGGCTGGGTCGAATGGATCGAGGCGATTCCGTTCAGCGAAACGCGCCGCTATGTCGCGCGCGTGCTGGAGAATGCGGCCTATTACGACGCGCTCTATCCCGAGGCGGGCAAGAAAAGCGGGGCCTATCCGCTGAGCTATTACATGCGCAAGCAGCCCGGTAGCTGACCGAATTCAAACCTATCGAAAACATGTGCGGGCCGGGTGACATCGTCATCCGGCCCGCGCTAGTCATGGCGCATGAAAGCCACCGGGAATCCCATTACGCCGCACGGTTTTGCCGCGATGCGCGCACGATATGACGCGCTTTTGGGCAAGGACCGGCCCGAGATCGTCGAGATCATCAGCTGGGCGGCCGGAAACGGCGACCGCAGCGAAAACGGCGACTATATCTATGGCCGCAGGAAGCTGCGCGAGATCGACCGCGAACTGGCTCGGCTCGCCCGGCGGATGAAGGCGGCGCGGGTCGTCGATCCGGCGCAGCAGCCGGATCGCAGCCGCGTCTATTTCGGCGCCACGGTCACCATCGCCGACGAGGATGACGAGCACCGCACCGTCACCATCGTCGGCGACGATGAGGCCGATGCGGGCGCGAACCGGATCGGATGGGGCAGCCCCCTCGCCCGCGCCTTGCGGGGCGCGTCCATCGGCGATCTGAGAACGGTGCGGCTGCCCGCTGGCGACAAGGAATGGGAAGTGGTCGGCATCGCCTATGATTAGGCCCCTCACCGCCCTTGTCTTGCTGGCGTGCGCCGTGCCCGCGCTGGCGGCTCCGCAGGCGATTTCGGTGCATTCGGGATGGGGTGCGTTTCGCGACGGCAAGCGCTGCTATGCCATTGCCGAAGCGGAACCGTCTCTGGCGAGGGGTGAGCTTGAGCCTTTCGCGTCGGTCTCGCTCGCCCCCGATGCGCCCGCCTTGCAATTGCGCCTGTCGCGCGTGATCCGCACGGGGAGCGCGGTGACGCTGCAGGTCGGCAATCGCCGCTTTCGGCTGTCGGGCGAAGGCGCGACGGCCACCAGCCGGGATGTCGGCAACGGCGGAAGCCGCGCGGTAATCGCCGCGCTGCGCGAGGCCGACACGATGGTGGTTCACGCCCGCGACCGGCGCTCGCGATATTTCCGCGACATCTATGACCTGTCGGGTGCGCCTACCGCTATCGACGCCGCGCTGATCGGCTGCGCGCTTTGAGCGACACGGCCTGACACGCGAAAGGGCGAGGCCGGTTGTCCGGCCCCGCCCCTCACGTTCATCGGGCTATGCTTTAGAAGCGGTAGCCGACCGAACCGACGATCTGGTGACGATCGGTGTCGATGTTGAAGCGGTCGCTTTCGATGTCGTTGCCGTAATCGAACTCCGCCTCGCTGTAGTTCGAATAGCGATATTCGAACTTGGCAAAGCTGTTCGGCGTCATCGCATATTCAAGGCCGGCACCCAGACGCCAACCATCGGTGTCGATGTTGTCCTTGAGCTCGGATTCGCCGTCGCGCGCCAGCAGGTTGTAGCGGGCATTGGTGTAGCCGCCCTTCACATAGGCCAGCAGGTCGGGCTGAACCTTGTAACCGGCGCGCGCGCCGATGTAGAGGTCGCGGCCCGTGTCGACGCGGCCAAGGCCAAAGCCTTCGAAGTCGTTGCCGTCGCTATATTCGGTCTTGGCGGTCGAGTCGGTGTATTCACCTTCAAGCCCGATCACCGCATTGCCGAAATCATAGTCATAACCGATGCCGACACCGTAGAGCAGGCCGTCGATGCTCTGGTCGTCCTGGTCGTTGATGTCATTGTCGGAATCGGAACCGGCCTTCGAAATGTCATAGCCGATGATCGCCTCGACGCGCGGACCCGAAAAATCGTAGTCGTTCATCTGCGCATGGGCGGGCATGGCGACGATGGCGGCAGCAGTACCGGCGGCGGCCATGGAAATCAGCTTCTTCATAAGTACTCCAATCTTTTCCCTCATTACCCCTTTGCGGGGCCATGGACCGGGGAAATGCTCGGACACAATGTTGCGTTTCATGAACACAAGACAACAATGCAGCTTGCCGCAAATTACGGTCAACTCGTCGCCATCAGGTGCGGATTTTGCGACAAACACCATGTGATACATATAGATACGGAACAAATTCCGCAGATGCGAATTCGCGCACGCCCGAAGATATAGAAGGTATCCGGCAGGCTGGCGCTTTGGGCGCTTGTCCCCTATATGGCGGGCATCATGACAGCAGTGCCGACCAACATGCCCATCTCGGGCCACATCGACCCCGTGCCCGTCCCGCGCCCGATTACCGAGCGGGAGGACGGCCGCCTCGACTTGCTCGGCCTGCCGAAGAAGCAGATCGCTTCGCTGTTCGAGGATGCGGGCCTCGACAAGAAGGAGGCCA
This sequence comes from Croceicoccus sp., assembly GCF_983967925.1. Taxonomy (NCBI): domain Bacteria; kingdom Pseudomonadati; phylum Pseudomonadota; class Alphaproteobacteria; order Sphingomonadales; family Erythrobacteraceae; genus Croceicoccus; species Croceicoccus sp. The sequence goes on from NZ_CFETID010000025.1 coordinate 30,780, forward strand.
AGCTGCGCGCCAAGCAGGTGTATCACTGGATCTATCACCGCGGCGTGTCCGATTTCGAGGCGATGACCGACATCGCCAAGACCATGCGCCCGTGGCTGACCGAACGTTTCGTCATTGCGCGGCCCGAAGTGATCGAGGCGCAGCATTCCAGCGACGGCACGCTCAAATGGCTGCTGCGCACCGCCGACAACCATGATTACGAGATGGTGTTCATCCCCGACGAGACGCGCGGTACGCTCTGCGTGTCGAGCCAGGTGGGCTGCACGCTGAATTGCCGGTTCTGCCATACCGGCACGATGCGGCTGGTGCGCAACCTGACGCCGGGCGAAATCGTCGGACAGGTCATGCTGGCCCGCGATGCGCTGGGCGAATGGCCCAAGGGCCGGATGGACAATCTGGGGGACGAGAGCGAGAGCGACTATTCCGCCGACGGGCGCCTGCTGACCAATATCGTCATGATGGGCATGGGCGAGCCGCTGTATAATTTCGACAATGTGCGCGATGCGCTAGGCATCGTCATGGACGGCGAAGGGCTGGCCCTGTCGAAGCGGCGCATCACCCTGTCGACCAGCGGCGTCGTGCCGATGATGGACCGCTGCGGCGAGGAGATCGGCGTGAATCTCGCCGTCTCGCTCCACGCGGTGACCAAGGACGTGCGCGACGAGATCGTGCCGATCAACAGGAAATACGGCATCGAAGAATTGCTGCAGGCCTGCGCCGATTATCCCGGCGCATCGAACGCGCGGCGCATCACCTTCGAATATGTGATGCTGAAGGACAAGAACGACAGCGACGAGGACGCGCACGAGCTTGTCCGCCTGCTGAAGAAATACCGCCTTCCGGCCAAGGTGAACCTGATCCCGTTCAATCCGTGGCCCGGCGCACCCTATGAATGTTCGACGCCCGAACGCATTCGCAGCTTTTCGAACATCGTGTTCGAAGCGGGGATCAGCGCGCCCGTCCGCACGCCGCGCGGGCGCGACATCGATGCCGCCTGCGGCCAGCTGAAGACGGCCGCGGAAAAGAAGAGTCGGGCCGAGCTGGACCGCATCGCCGCCGAAAAACAGGCGGCGCTGGGTTGAGCATCGCTTTCAGGCGCGCCACCGCCGCCGATCTGCCCGCCATCGTCTCGCTATTGGCCGAGGACATGCTGGGCCGTAGCCGGGAAACCGCGGGCGGCACGCTGGACCCGCGCTATGAAGCGGCGTTTCAGGCGGTGGATTCGGACCCGCGCCAGATGCTGGTGGTGGCCGATCTGGATGGCGCGGTCGTGGGCACGATGCAGATCACCCTTCTTCCCGGCATCGGCCGCATGGGCGCGCTGCGGGGCCAGATCGAATCGGTGCATATCGCCGAACATCTGCGCGGCAGCGGACACGGCGCGGCGATGATCCGCTGGGCGATAGAGCATTGCCGCCAGCAGGGCTGCACGCTGGTCCAGCTGACCAGCGACAATCGCCGGAAAGACGCGCATCGTTTTTACGAAAGGCTGGGTTTCGAAGCCAGCCATACCGGCTTCAAGATGACGATCTAGCCGTCCTCGCGCAGGTCGTATTCGCTGCGCGCCTGCGCCACCGCTTCCCGGTTCGCCACCGCCCAGTCGCCCAGCAGAGCCACGGGGCCGCGCAGCGACTGGCCCAGCGGCGTCAAAGCATAGTCGACGCGGGGCGGCACGCTGGGAGTGACCGTGCGGTCCACCAGCCCGTCGCGCTCCAGCCCGCGCAAGGTGCGGGTCAGCATGCGCTGCGAAATGCCGTCGATCTCGCGCCGCAGCTGGTTGAAGCGCATCGATCCATAGCCCAGCTGCATCACCACCTGCATCGACCATTTGTCGCCGACCCGCGACAAAACCTCGGTCACGGCGGGGCATGCGGCGGGCGAATGGCCCGGCACGATGTCGCCCGCATCGCCATGGGGAACACGCGTGTGACTAGCGTACGATTGTGTGCCTTCTTGCGGATGGGGGCGGGTGATCTCCATATGCCGGTGGTTATCGTTTGATACCGGAGTTGTCACATGAAAATACTGAAAGTCGATTCGAGCACCAATGGCGGAGATTCGGTCAGCCGCGAGCTGACCGACATGATCGTCGAGAAGCTGAAATCCGACAATCCCGACGCGGACATCGTGACCCGCGATCTGGGCACCGAGCCGCTGGCCCATCTGAACCCCATCACCACCGGCGCGATCCGCATGGGAGAGGATGACTGGACCGACGACATGAAGGCCGCCGCCCCTGCCGAAAAGGCCATCCTCGAGGAATTCCTGTCGGCCGATGTCGTGGTGATCGGCGCGCCGATGTATAATTTCACGATCCCCTCCGCGCTGAAGTCGTGGATCGACCGGCTGGGCGTTCCGCGCGTGACCTTCCGCTATTCGGAAAACGGGCCCGAGGGGCTTGCGGGCGGCAGGAAGATCATCGTTGCATCGGCGCGCGGCGGTAATTACGGCGACGACAGCCCGATGGATTTCCAGGAGAGCCTGCTCGAGACCTTCTTCAACTTCATCGGCATCGACGACATCACCGTGATCCGCGCGGAAGGCGTCGGCATGCCCGAAGGCCGGAAAAAGGCGATGGCTTCGGCCAAGGAGCAGATCGCCGCTCTCTGACCCCTCATCGCATCGTGGCAGCGCTGCGCCGGTTCGGTATGGTTATCAACGGGTTAACTTCATCCCGTCGCTCGATGATAACCATTCGTCGGGCACAACGCAGCCTGTCAGGGTCGTTCATCAAAGGTTTGGCTTTCCTGAAGCATGATGCATGCAAAGGCCGCCAGCCAGCGGCGAACGAGTTGGATGAAGGGACAAGACTATGAGAATGGCACTGATGGGAACCGTTCTGGCTGCTGCGATGGCGATTCCCGCCGCACCCGCCGCCGCCGATCCGCCGCCGTGGGCACCCGCGCATGGCAAGCGCGCCAAGGAGCGGCATGATTATCACCCGCGCCAGATGCGTTCGGGCGATCGGTACTGGCGCGGCGACGACGGTTACTATCGCTGCAAGCGCGATGACGGCACCACGGGCCTGATCATCGGTGCAGCCGGCGGCGCATTGCTGGGCCGCGAGATTGACGGCGGGCGCGACCGGACGACCGGAACGGTGCTGGGCGCCGCGGCGGGTGCCCTGATCGGCAGGGCGATCGACCGGGGCGACGCCCGCTGCCGCTGAGGATCGAATGACGGGGCCGGAAAGCATATGTCTTTCCGGCCCCTTTTCTTTGCGCGCCATTCATGGCTAGGTGCCCGGCATGACAAAGCCCGCCGTCCTTATCACCGGAGCCGCCAAGAGGCTGGGCGCGAAGATGGCGCGGACATTCTCCGACGCCGGATGGCATGTGGTCATCCACTACCGCGGATCTGCCGATGCGGCGCATGCGCTGGCGGATTCGCTGCCCGATGCCGAAACGGCGCAGGCCGATCTGTCGGATGCGGAGGAGGCCGCGGCGCTGATCGACACGCTTGCAGGCCGCCTGACGGATTGGCGCGCGCTGGTGAACAGCGCGTCGCTGTTCGAATATGAAGATGCGCATTCGATAGAGGGTCCGATCTTCGAGCGCGCCATGCGCACCAATGCGGCGGGGCCGGTCTTGCTGGCACAGCGTTTCCTGCAAAAGGCGCAGGCTTTGGTAGGGCGGCGCGTGGTCAATGTGCTCGACCAAAAATTGTGGAATCCCAATCCCGATTTTTTCTCCTATTCCATGTCAAAGGCCGCCTTGCAGATGGCCACGCGCATGCTGGCGGTTGAACATGCCGGCAGCGCCGACCGCATTTACGGCCTCGCCCCCGGTGCCATGCTGCCCAGCCACGACCAGCAGGCCGAGGAGCATCAGGCCAGCGGGCGCATGAACCTGCTCGAACGGCTGACGCAGCCCGAGGAGCTGGCCGAGGCCGCCGTGTTCCTGTGCGAGGGCCATCTTGCCAGCGGCGAAATGCTTTGCGTCGATTCGGGACAGCACCTGATGACGCAGCCGCGCGACGTGCTTTTCATGGCGCGCGAGGAGTCGCAGGGCTGAGACGCTTTGGCGTCGCAGGGCTGAGACGCTTTGGCAAAACCGGCCCTGCGCACTTGATCGCGGATGATCAAACCATAATCTGCACGAAAACCGGCCATCTACGTCATGGCGCCAAGTTCAGGAGAATTCGCCCATGATCGGTGCCAAGCGCGTTCTGGAAGCGGTGCTGTCGAAGGCGGTGAAGCGCGGGCGCCTGACCGTCGCCTATGCCGACGGCTCGACCAGCTCGTTCGGCACGCCCGACGGCATCATGCCCGAGGTCGGGATCCGCTTTACCGACAAGAAGGTGCCGCGCGACATCGTGATGGACATGCGCCTTGGCGCGGCAGAGGCGTTCATGGACGGGCGGCTGATCGTGGAAAGCGGCGGCGGGATCATGGAAATGGTCGAGCTGCTGCAGGGCAACAACCATTGGGATGCGGGCCAGCGCATCTCCCCTCCCCGCTTTCGCCGGCGCATGGCCGACCGGCTGAAATTCATCGCCACCCAGTTCAACAAGGCGACCAGTTCCAAGGCCAATGTCGCCCATCACTACGACATCGGGAACGACCTCTATCGCCTGATGCTGGATGCGCCGCACATGCAGTACAGCTGCGCCTACTGGCCGCGCGAGGGCATGACGCTGGAGGACGCGCAGACCGAGAAGCTGGCCCATATCGCCGCCAAGCTGGACCTGAAGCCGGGACAGCGGGTGCTGGACATCGGCTGCGGCTGGGGCGGCATGGCGATCTTTCTGGCGCGCCATGCCGATGTGAAGGTTCTGGGCATCACGCTGAGCGAGGAGCAGCTCGCCCTCGCCCGGCAGCGTGCCGAGGCCGCCGGGGTCGCCGACCGCGTGACGTTCCGGCTGGTCGATTACCGCGACCTTGCCTCGGAAGGCGCGCAATTCGATCGGATCGTGTCGGTCGGCATGTTCGAGCATGTCGGACAGCCGCAGTTCGAAACCTATTTCCGCTGCTGCGCGCGGCTGATGAAGGAGGACGGCGTCGCGCTGATCCACACCATCGGCCGCATGGGCAAGCCCGGCACGACCGATGCGTTCACCCGCAAATATATCTTCCCCGGCGGCTATATCCCCGCCCTGTCCGAAACCGTCGCGGCAAGCGAGAAGGTTCGCCTGATCGCCTCCGACGTCGAGACATTACGCCTGCATTACGCGCTGACCCTGCGCGAATGGTATCGGCGCTGCCTCGACCACAAGGACGAGATCGTCGCCATGTACGACGAGCGGTTCTTTCGCATGTGGACGTTCTACCTGTCAGGCGCGACCGCGGCGTTCGAGAGCGGCGGCATGTGCAATTTCCAGATCCAGTACGTGCGCAGCCGCCACGCGCTGCCGATGCACCGCGATTACATGGCCGGGGCGGAAGAGGCGATCATGTCGTCGCAGAACGCACCCGCTCGCCCCAAGGCGCTCTCGAACGCCTGAGCGCACAAGCGCGACGCCTTCGGGTCTTGCCCGCCGTTTCGCTCTGTCCTAGGGGCGCGCTGCAACGCGCGTTCGCGCATTTCCTGATCAGAAAGCCCTGCCATGACCGACAAGTCCGACATCAAGAAGGTCGTCCTCGCCTATTCGGGCGGTCTCGATACCTCCGTGATCCTGAAATGGCTGCAGGTGACCTATGATTGCGAGGTGGTGACCTTCACCGCCGATCTGGGCCAGGGCGAAGAGCTTGAGCCCGCGCGGCACAAGGCCAAGCTGATGGGCCTGCCGGACGAGAACATCTATATCGACGATCTGCGCGAGGAATTCGTGCGCGATTTCGTCTTCCCGATGATGCGCGCCAATGCCCGCTATGAAGGCGATTATCTGCTGGGTACCAGCATTGCGCGCCCGCTGATTTCCAAGCGCCTGATCGAGATCGCGCATGAAACCGGCGCCGACGCCATCGCGCATGGCGCGACCGGCAAGGGCAACGATCAGGTGCGGTTCGAACTGTCCGCCTACGCGCTCGACCCCGATATCCGCGTGATCGCGCCATGGCGCGAATGGGACCTGACCAGCCGCACGGCGCTGATCGCATGGGCCGAATCGCATCAGATTCCGGTGCCGAAGGACAAGCGCGGCGAAAGCCCGTTCTCGGTCGATGCGAACCTCCTCCACACCTCGTCCGAGGGCAAGGTGCTGGAAGATCCGTGGGAAGAGACGCCCGACTATGTCTATTCGCGCACCGTCGATCCCGAAGATGCGCCCGATACGCCCGAATATGTCGAGATCGGGTTCGAGAAGGGCGACGGCGTTTCGCTGAACGGCGAAGCGATGAGCCCCGCGACGCTGCTGACCGCACTCAACGAGCTGGGCCGCAAGCACGGCATCGGGCGGCTGGACCTAGTCGAGAACCGCTTTGTCGGCATGAAGTCGCGCGGCATGTACGAGACGCCGGGCGGCACGATCTATGCCGCCGCCCACCGCGGAATCGAGCAGATCACGCTGGACCGCGGCGCAGCCCATCTGAAGGATGAGCTGATGCCGAAATATGCGGAGCTGATCTACAACGGCTTCTGGTTCGCGCCCGAGCGCGAGATGCTGCAGGCCGCCATCGACCTGTCGCAGCAGAAGGTGACCGGCACAGTGCGTCTGAAGCTCTACAAGGGCGGCGTGCATCTGGTGGGCCGCAAGAGTCCGCTGAGCCTTTATTCGGAGAAGCACGTGACGTTCGAGGACGACGCAGGCGCCTATGACCAGAAGGACGCGGCCGGCTTCATTCACCTCAATGCGCTGCGGCTGAAGCTGCTGGCCAAGCAGGGCGGATAATATTTTCGCTGAGGTCGGCGGGCGAAAAAGTGTCGGAATTCGGCAGTTTGTCCCCGGCCAGCCGGACAAAACTCGCGACACATAGTCAGTTTTCCACCCTTGTCCACCGCCAAATTGCATTTCTGTGGATAAGTTTGTTGTGCGACTCAGCGATGCGGCGCATTCTTTGAAGGTCGAAAGGGAAGGTTGCTTTCCGGATCATGCCGAAAGGCACTGAAAAGGAAGGATTTACCGAAACGATCGGCCCATCGTTCGAATGCCGGTGAGACGGAACAGGCACCCCTTCCGTACGCATCCCTGCGATGCTTCGGAGACAGCCTGACCGGATCGCCAAACCGCAGTCGAACGATGGAAAGGCCGGGTGTCGGTCGTCGCGGACAAGTCGGATGATCTTCGGATCGACGATGCGGATGAAGCGGCGGCAGAAAGCCGGTCACGGTATGAGGCCGCGCTTGCGACCCGATCTCGAACGGCTTTGCCCAAGATGATCGAACTGGAAGGCGAAGTCATACCGGATGCCGGCGCGAGCACCGAGCGACAGAGGCAATGCGATCTTCGGATCGAATGCCGAAACCGCCGGGCGCCAAGCCTTCTACTCATGCTTGCATGACGTGGAAGCCACGGGCCGGTGAGAGTGGGGCCGGTAGCGATACCGGCCCCATTTGCATTGGTTTTCAGCATCTACGCAGCCATGTTTCCAACAGCCGGAGTGTCTATTCACACGGCGGCAATATCGTGATTCGCGCCAACTCGGTTAGAACGCGATCGTGCCGGGTAAATGTTCGTTAAGGTAAAAACGCAGGTTCAATTGTGGCCGAAAGGCGGCCGGCCGAGCCCACAGCCCGATTTAAGCTGCTATGATCAGGGACATGAAGACGCTTGCAAAACGACGTCTGCGCCCGATGCGCACCATGGCCCTTTTCGGCATCGCCTCGATGGCGGCCGTCCCCGTTTCGGTCGCCCGTGCGGGCACCGAGGAACCGGCGCTCATGGAAGCCACTATCGGCCTCGCCACAGATAACGCCGCGGGTGTGGATTTGATCCCGCAGCCTGAAAATATGGAAAGCGCGATCCAGCCCGGTGCCGGCAGCGACCTTGCCGAGCCCGAAACTCTTGAGCATCTGGGTGAAGGCGTGGCCAGCTGGTACGGCCCGAAATTCGCCGGTCGCCGCACGGCCAATGGTGAAACTTTCAACCCTACCGAGCTGACGGCGGCGCACCGCACCCTGCCCTTTGGCAGCCTCGTGCGCGTGACCTCCAGCCGCACCGGCAAATCTGTCGTTGTCCGCATCAACGATCGCGGCCCGTTTCACGGCAACCGCGTGATCGACCTGTCCGAAGCAGCAGCCAGCGAAATCGGGCTGAAGGCCCGCGGCAGCGGCACGGTCGAAATGGCGCTTCTCGACGGCTGAGGCCTATTCGGCGGGGGTTGCGCTTTCAGCGGCTTCCTTGTTTTCCGATGCATCCGCCTCCGCATTTGCCGAGGCTTCCTCTACATCTTCGGGCGTCACCGCATTGGCGGGGGCCTCTATACGGCCCGGCGTCTGCAGCGGCACGGCGCCGCTTTGCGTCATGCACCAGCGGACCTGCTCCATCGCGCGGTCGCGGTTTTCACTGTCGAGGTCGGTCAGGGTAAAGCCCTGCTGCGCCAGCCGCCCCGTCGTGCAATCGCACAGGCGCTTCAGCTGCGCCTCGCCGTTCGCCAGCGCCGCCAGCTTCACATCGCAGCGCTCAAGCGCCTGCGTCCGTTCGGGCGTTTCCAGCCCCGGTTCCGGCTCACCGCAGGCCGCCAGCACCGCGAGTGCCGCGAAAGGCACGATCCGGATCGTCAGTCTGCCGAGGTCAAATTCCAACTCATATTCTCCCGCCGTATCCCGGTCTTACTGTTTCGCATGACGCGCCCGCTTGCAAGCATGGCGCGCCCCGCTACCCCCCGCGCAAAAGCTGAACCCCATAGTCGCGTTCGAACAGATAGAGCGCGATCCGGGCCGCTTCCCCGCGCGCGCCTTCCAGATTGGCGCCCGCCCGGTCGATCAGCAGGCGGGCATCGTCATGCGCGGCCTCCAGCAGTTCGGTGATCTGCTCGGGTGTCGCCACGCGAAAGGCGGTTTCGCCCGACTGGCGCGTGCCGAGGATCTCGCCCCCGCCGCGCAGGCGAAGGTCCTCCTCGGCCAGCCGGAACCCGTCCTGCGTCTCGCGCATCAGCGCAAGCCGCTCGCGCCCCGTTTCGGACAGCGTCTGCCCGCGCAGCAGCAGGCACACCGATTCCGCCGCCCCGCGCCCGACGCGTCCGCGAAGCTGATGCAGTTGCGCGAGGCCGAAGCGCTCCGCCTGCTCGATCACCATCAGCGAGGCATTGGGCACGTTCACGCCAACCTCGATCACCGTCGTCGCGACCAGCACCGCGACCTCTCCGCTGGCGAAGCGGACCATGTTCGCGTCCTTGATCTCGGGCCGCAATTGCCCGTGGACCAGCGTCACATTGCCCTCGCCCAGCACGGCCTTCAGCGCGTCGAAGCGCTCCTCCGCGGCGGCCAGGTCTTCGCGCTCGTTCTCATGCACCATCGGGCAGACCCAATAGGCCTGCCTGCCCGACTGGACGTGGCGGACAAGCCCCGCGACCACGTCGTCCATGCGCTCGGTCGGCACCACGCGCGTATCGATCGGCTTGCGGCCCGGCGGCAATTCGTCGAGCTGGCTCACCTCCATCTCGCCATGCTGGGCGAGCAGCAGCGTGCGCGGGATCGGCGTGGCGGTCATCGCAAGGCAATGCGCCGTCCCCCGCGCCTTTTGCTGCAGCATCAGACGCTGGCCGACGCCGAAGCGGTGCTGCTCGTCGATCACGACAAGGCCAAGGTCGCGGTAGCTCACGCTCTCCTGAAAGATCGCGTGGGTGCCGACGACGATATTCACCGACCCGTCGAGCAGCCCCATCAGGATGGATTCGCGCGCCCTGCCCTTGTCGCGGCCGGTCAGCAGCGCGATCTCGATCCCGGTCCCGCGCGCCATTTCCTGTAAGGTGGCATGATGCTGGCGCGCGAGGATTTCGGTCGGTGCCAGCAGCGCGGCCTGCTTGCCGCATTCGATGGCGTTCAGCATGGCGAGCAGCGCCACCACCGTCTTGCCGCTGCCGACATCGCCCTGCAGCAGGCGCAGCATCGGGTGCGGCTGCGCCATGTCGCCCTCGATCTCGCGGATCGAGCGTTGCTGCGCGCCCGTCAGCGCAAAGGGCAGCGTCAGCCGGTCGCGCACATGGCCGTCGCCCTGCATCGGAATGCCCTTGCGGCGGCGATTGTCGGCTCGCACCAGCATCAGCGCGAGCGCGCTGGCGAACAGCTCGTCATAGGCCAGACGGTCGCGCGCTTCCTTGTGCCGCGCGCGGTGGACCAGATGCAGCGCATCGCGCCATGACGGCCAGCCGCGCCGATCCATCACGCTCGGCTCGATCCACTCGGGCAGTTCGGGGAGCAGGTCGAGCGCCTGTTCGACCAGAGGTTGCAGACGCCCCCCGGTCAGCCCGTCGGACAGCGGATAGACCGGCTCGCAGGTCTGGCCCAGCGCGGTGCCGCCGTCCTCGGCCACATGGTCGGGGTGCACCATCTGCAGCGTGTCGCCATATTGCTCCAGCTTGCCCGCGACCCAGCGCGCCTCGTTCAAGGGCAGCAGTTTTTTCGCCGAAAAAGACGCGCGTCCGAAATAGGTCAGCGCGATTTGCGCGCCTTCGGCATCCGTCGCCATCACGCGGAACGGCCCGCGCCCCGATCCGCTGGCCCGGTACTGGTCGGCGGTCAGCTTCACGATGATATGTTCGCCGATCCCGGCTTCGGCCAGCGCGCCGACCCGTCGCCGTTCGATAAAGCGGTCGGGCAGATGATAGGCGAAATCCTTGACCCGCGTCAGGCCCAGCCGGTCCAGCGGCTTTTCCAGCTTTGCGCCCACGCCTTTCAGGCTGTCGGCGGCGGCGAACAGGGGATTGAGCACTTCGGGACGCATGATGATGGCTATAGCGCCGCATTCCCCCGCTTGCACCGCATCGCGGACAGGTATACCCGACCGACATGAGCGACGCTGCGAAACCCGAACAGGACGGCCCCAGCCCGGACAGGCTGAACAGGGCAAAGTTCCGCGCATGGCACCGCGGCACGCGCGAGGCCGATTTCATGATCGGCGGCTATTTCGACCAGCGCCATGCCGAATGGGTCGAACAGGAACTCACCTGGTTCGAGGCGCTGCTGGACGAGGATGACGTCGACATCATGGCCTGGGCGCTGGGCGTCCAGCCCCCTCCCCAGAGGTTCGAGGGGCCGATGATGGATGCGCTCCAGCGGCTCGACTACATCTATATCCATAAGTAGGTCGGGGGTTGCAGGGCGGCCATTCCGTCGCCAGATAGCCCCGACATGACCGATCTTTCACGCCTGATCGCCGCGGAACAGCCGCTGGTGCTGTCTTCGCTTGCGCGCGGTGCATTGCCGCTCGTGCTGTCCGACCTTGCACGGGCGTGCCGCGGCACGGGAAATGCCGCGCGCGCGGTCTTCGTCGCGCCGGACGAGCAGGCGATGATCGCAATCGCCGATGCCGCGCCGTTCTTCGCGCCCGAACTGGAGGTGATCGAGTTTCCGGCGTGGGACTGCCTGCCCTATGACCGGTCCAGCCCTGCGCTGTCGGTCAGCGCACGGCGGCTGGCGGCACTGCAGGCGTTGCAGGGAAAACCTGACGGCCCGCAACTGCTTGTCACGACGGTCAATGCGCTGCTGCAACGTGTGCTGACCCCGTTCCGCATTCGCGAGGCGACTCGCATGCTGAAGCCCGGCATCGAGATCGGGCACGAGAGCCTGACTGCCCTGCTGCAGCGGCAGGGCTATGCGCGCAGCGACACCGCCATCGATGCGGGCGAATTCGCGGTGCGCGGGTCGATCTTCGACATCGTGCCGTCGGGCCTGAAGACGAAGAACGAGGCGGGAGAGACGATCCAGGCCGGGCTGCGGCTCGACTTCTTCGGCGACGAGCTGGAGAGCATGCGGCTCTATGACCCGACGACCCAGCGCACCACCGGCGTGGCGGAGGAACATTTGTTGCTGCCCGCCAGCGAGGCCCTGCTGACCGAGGACACGATCAAGCGTTTCCGGGGCCGCTACCGCGAAATGTTCGGGGCCAATGCCACCGGCGATCCGCTGTATCAGGCGGTCAGCGAGGGGCGGCGTCTGGCGGGCATGGAGCACTGGCTTCCGCTGTTCGAGGAGAAGCTGTCCACCCTGTTCGACCATCTGGGCAAGGACGACTGCGTCATCATCGACGGCGGCGCGATCCGCGCTGGCGAGGAACGGCTGGCCGAGATCCGCGACTATCGGCAGGCGCGGCAACAGGCGGCGGGGCAGAAGGCGGGCAGCTATCGCCCGCTGGCCACCGATGCGCTCTATCTGGCGGAGGACGAGTTCAGCGCGGCATTGACCGGTTGGCCCGTGCATCGCAGCTCTATCTTTGCCGAGCCGGAGAGCGAGCGCTCGCTGGATTTCGGATTTGCCTCGGCCCGCGACTTCGCGCCTGAAAGGTCGCGGTCGGAGAATGTCTACGAAGCGGCGTCGAAGCATTTGGAAAAGCAGGCAAAGGACGGAAAGCGCGTGGTGCTGGCCTGCTACTCCCCCGGCTCGCGCGGGCGCATCGCGCCGCAGCTGGGCGAAGCGGGCAAGCGGGAGCCCGCCGTTGCAAAGAGCTGGCAGGAGGCGCTGGGCCTTGCCGCCAAGGGCAAGCCCGTGGCCGTGGTGCTGCCGCTGGAAAGCGGGTTCGTCAGCGACGAGATCGAGCTGCTGACCGAACGCGACCTACTGGGCGACCGGCTGGTCCGCCGCAAGAAGCGGCGCAAGGACGCCGATGCGTTCCTGGCCGAATTGCAGGCGCTCGCACCCGGCGATCTGATCGTCCACATGGATCATGGCATCGGGCGCTATCTCGGCCTTGAATCGATCCCTGTGGGGAAGAGCCCGCACGATTGCGTCGCGCTGGAATATCACGGCGGCGACAAGCTCTATGTCCCGGTCGAAAACCTCGACGTGCTGTCGCGCTATGGCAGCGAGAACGAGAATGCCGCGCTAGACCGGCTGGGCGGCGAGGCCTGGCAGAAGCGCAAGAGTCGGCTGAAGGAGCGCATCCGCGAGATCGCGCATGAACTGCTGGCGACCGCCGCGAAACGCGCGCTGCAAAAGGCGCCGGTGATCGAGCCGGAAGCCGACTACAATGCCTTCGTCGACCGCTTCCCGTGGGACGAGACCGACGATCAGGAGCGCGCCATCGGCGACGTGATGACCGATCTGGCCGATGGCCGCGCGATGGACCGGCTGGTCTGCGGCGACGTCGGCTTCGGCAAGACCGAGGTGGCGCTGCGCGCCGCGTTTCTTGCCGCGATGGCGGGGCAGCAGGTGGTGATGATCGCGCCGACCACCCTGCTCGCGCGGCAGCACTACAGTAATTTCACCGAGCGTTTCGCGGGCTTTCCCATCAAGATCGGCCGCCTCTCGCGCCTGGTCCCGTCCAAGGAAGCGTCCGAGACGCGCGACGGGCTGGAAGACGGCACCGTCGACATCGTCATCGGCACCCATGCGATCCTGTCCAAGAGCGTCAAGTTCAAGCGCCTCGGCCTCGTCATCGTGGACGAGGAACAGCGCTTTGGCGTGACGCACAAGGAAAAGCTGAAGGCCCTGCGCGCCAATGTCCACGTGCTGACGCTGACCGCCACGCCGATCCCGCGCACGTTGCAGATGGCGATGTCGGGTCTGCGCGAACTGTCGGTCATCCAGACCCCGCCTGTCGACCGGCTGGCGGTGCGCACCTATGTGATGGAATGGGATGACATGGTGGTGCGCGAGGCCTTGCTGCGCGAACATCACCGCGGCGGGCAGAGCTTCATCGTCGTGCCGCGCATTTCCGACATGGGCGAGATCGAGGAATGGCTGCGCGAGAACGTGCCCGAGGTGCGCTATGTCGCCGCCCACGGCCAGATGCCCGCGACCGAGCTGGAAGAGCGCATGAGCGCCTTTTACGAAAAGAAATACGAAGTGCTGCTGTCGACCACCGTGGTCGAGAGTGGGCTGGACATCCCTTCGGCCAATACGATCATCATCCACCGCGCCGATCGGTTCGGCCTTGCACAGCTTTACCAGCTTCGCGGGCGCGTCGGCCGGGCGAAGCTGCGCGCCTATGCGCTGCTGACGCATGATGCGGGCACGCAATTGTCCGAGGTCGCGGAAAAGCGGCTGAAGGTGCTGGGCGATCTCGATTCGCTGGGCGCCGGTTTCCAGCTGGCCAGCCACGACCTCGACATTCGCGGCGCGGGCAATCTGCTGGGCGACGAGCAGTCGGGCCATATCCGCGAGGTCGGCTTCGAACTCTATCAATCGATGCTGGAAGACGCGATTCTGGCGGCCAAGGCGGGCGATCTGGGCGTGGTCGAGGACCGCAGCAGCCTGAGCCCGCAGATTACCGTCGATGCGCCGATCATGATCCCCGAGGATTACGTCCCCGATCTGGCCGTGCGCATGGCGCTCTATCGCCGCCTGAACGACGCGGACGACAAGGAATCGATCGAGGGTATCGCGGCCGAGATGATCGACCGGTTCGGTCCGCTCCCTTCGCCGACCGAGAACCTGGTCAAGCTGATCGAGATCAAGGCGCAGGCGCTGGCCGCCAATATCGCCAAGATCGATGTCGGCCCGCGCGGCGCGCTGATCCATTTCCACAAGGACGAGTTCCCCGATCCGATGGGCCTGATCGGCTATGTCGAACGGCTGAAGGGAACCGCGCGCCTGCGGCCCGACAACAAGCTGGTGATCGAACGCCCGTGGAACGATCCGAAGGCGCGGCTCAACGGCCTGTTCCAGCTGACCAAGGGACTGTCGGGCATCGTGCGGCGCGCCGCCAAGCCTGCGAAGAAGACCGAACCCGCCTGATGCAACGCCCGGCGGTCATTGCTTTCGCGCCATCCCGCCCATAGGGTCGCGCCGAATTGCGACGAGAGGGCTGAATGGCAGAATACAGGCGACTGGCGCTGGCCGTCTCTGACACCGACAAGGCGCAGCGGGCGGCCCAGCGCCTGCGCGGTGAGCATGACTGGGTGCCGCTGGAGGAAGCCGACGCCGTGGTCGTGCTGGGCGGCGACGGCTTCATGCTGCAGACGCTGCACCACATGCTTGAGACCAAGCGGATCATCCCCGCCTATGGCATGAACCTGGGCACGGTCGGCTTTCTGATGAACAAGCTGCCCAGCGTGAATGCGCCTATCGCCGAACGGGTCGCGGCGGCGCGCGCGCAGACCGTTTCGCCGCTGGACATGACCGCCGTCACGCAAAGCGGCGAGACGATCACCGGGCACGCTATAAACGAGGTCTCTCTGCTGAGGGAAACGCGCCAGACCGCCAAATTGCAGATCAGCGTGGGCGGCAAGATCCGCATTCCCGAACTGGCCTGCGACGGCGTGCTGGTGGCGACGCCTGCCGGGTCCACCGCGTATAATTTTTCCGCCAATGGCCCGATCCTGCCACTATCCTGCGGGCTGCTGGCGCTGACCCCGATCAGCGCGTTCCGCCCCCGGCGCTGGCGCGGGGCGATCCTGCCCGATTTCCTGCCCATCTCGATCAAGGCGCTGAATGCGTCGAAGCGTCCCGTCTCTGCCGTTGCCGATCAGAAGGAGATCCGCAACGTCGCCAGCATCGATGTGAAGATCGCGCATGAGTGCGACCTGACCCTGCTGTTCGACCGCGGCCACAGCCTGGACGAGCGGATCGTGGGCGAGCAGTTCATGATCTGAGCCGGATGCGTTTCGGGTGTTTTTTCCGCAATCTGGCCGTCTTGCGGAAAAAGATGAAAATCGCGGCTTGCCAAACCCAATGCGCCTTCATATAGGCACGGCCCTGCCCCCCTCAATACCGCTTGGGGGGCTGCTCCCCGATAGCTCAGCGGTAGAGTAGGTGACTGTTAATCACTTGGTCGTTGGTTCGAATCCAACTCGGGGAGCCA
>NZ_CFETID010000026.1:0-41371 GCF_983967925.1 Croceicoccus sp.
TGACGAGGCGACGAGCGCGCTGGACGCCGAGAACGATGCGGCAATCGGGCGCGCCATCGCCGCGCTGAAGGGCCAGTGCACAATCCTGATCATCGGACATCGCGGTGCGCTGACCGGCATGGCGGACCGGATCGTCACCCTGCGAGGCGGGCGTATCGCCGAACAAACGGACCCGCACCCTTCCCGCAGCTAAACGCGCAATTCAGCGGCTATTCACGGCCTGAGCGGCATATAAGGCATCAATATGCGGCGAAATCACACCCCACGGCTTGACCATTCCTGAAGGCAGTCCATCTCGCCGCCTTCCCCCTTTTTCGATTTCAGTGGAGCATGTTTCGCATGACCCAAGCGTATCCGACCCCTCGTCCCCTGCGCCTGCGCGCCGCCAGCGTGATTGGCGCGCTTGGCGTCGGCGCGGCGGCCATGCTGCCCGCCCCCGCCATGGCGGCCCCGGCAGGCTGCGTGGGCGACACCAGCGGCGACAGCTGGGTCTTTCTGGAAGCGCAGGGCATGCGCAACGCCAAGGGCTGGCTGACGGTCAAGATCTACAACGACGCGGACGAGTTCCTTGCCAGCGGCGGTTCGATGGATGTCATCCGCGTGCCCGCCAAGCCCGGCAACCAGCGCATCTGCATGAAGCTGCCCGAGAACGGCACCTATGCCTTCTTCGTCTATCATGACGAGGACATGGACAAGAAACTCAACTTCAACTTCCTGAAGATGAGTCCGACCGAAGGCGGCGGCTTTTCGAACAATCCCAGCATGGAACGCATCCGCCGCCCCAGTTGGAAGGAAACCGCCGTGCGCGTCTCGCGCCCTGGCCTCGCCACGCGGGTGGCGGTGAAATACCCGTAAACCCCGCACATCTTTGCCTGACCAGCGGGGAAGTGTTAGCCCTGCCGGTATGAACCTTCACGCGACTCCGCCCGGCGACATCGGCTCCTCGATTGCAGAGGCGGCCGAGGCGCTGGGCGACGAGATCGCGGCGCTGCGCCGCGCGATCCATGCCGATCCCGAACTGGGGCTGGAAACGCCGCGTACGCTGGCCAAGGTGAAGGACGCGCTGGCGGATTTGCCGCTGGAATGGCGCGAAGGCCCGCAGACCACCGGCGCGGTCGCCGTGCTGAAAGGCCGTGGTCCCGCCACCGGCAAAAGGCGCCGCGTGGTGCTGCGCGGCGATATGGACGCGCTGCCTTTGGCCGAGGAAACCGGCCTTCCCTTTGCGTCGCAGATCACGGGCCGGATGCATGCCTGCGGCCATGACGGGCACACCGCCATGCTGGTCGGCGCGGCAAAGCTGCTCGCCGAACGCAGCGGCGATTTCGATGGCGAGGTCTGGCTGATGTTCCAGCCGGGCGAGGAAGGCTTTGGCGGCGGGCGCATGATGGTCGAGGACGGCCTGCTGACCGACGAACATGGCCCGCCCGACGCCTGTTTCGCCCTCCATGTCATGCCCAATGCCCGGCACGGCCAGATCGCCTGCATCCCCGGCCCGCTGATGGCGGCTTCGGACACTCTGCAGGTGGTGGTCAAGGGTTCGGGCGGCCATGCCTCCATGCCCCACGGCGCGGCCGATCCCATGCCCGTCGCGGCAGAGATCGTGACCGCGCTGCAGGCGATGGTCACGCGCCAGTTCGATGCGGGCGAGCCGGTGGTCGTCACCGTCACGAGGATCGAGGCAGGGCATGCCGACAATGTCATCGCCGATGCCTGCACCATGCGCGGCACGCTGCGAACCCTCTCGGACGAGACCCGCGCCCGCCTGCCGCAAGCGATCGAACGGCTGGCCACCAACATCGCTGCCGCCCATGGGCTGAGCGCGGAGGTCACGGTGAAACCGGGCTTTCCCGTCACCGTGAACGATCCGCGCGCCTTCGCCCTCGCCCGCGAGGTTGCGGTTCGCGAATTTGGCGCGGACAGCTTCGAGACGCTGAAACGCCCGCTGATGACGGCGGAGGATTTCAGCTATGTGTTGAACCATGCGCCCGGCGCGATGCTGTTCCTGGGCGTCGCGCGCGAAGGCGACGACTGGTCGCAGTGCTGCGGCCTGCATTCGCCGC
This sequence comes from Croceicoccus sp., assembly GCF_983967925.1. NCBI lineage: Bacteria > Pseudomonadati > Pseudomonadota > Alphaproteobacteria > Sphingomonadales > Erythrobacteraceae > Croceicoccus > Croceicoccus sp. Next base: position 2,061 of record NZ_CFETID010000026.1, read on the forward strand.
GCATGCATATGGACGAGACTGCCCTGCCGCGAGGGGCCGCCCTGCTGGCGGCGCTGGGGCTGGCGGTCTTGCAGAAAGGTTTGCCCGCATGACCACGCGCGACGGCATGAACCAGCCCCGCATCGACATCGGCCGGGTGGAGGGCGACATCAACGCCATCGCGCGCTTCGGTTTCAACGAGGAGGACCGCGGTGTCTATCGCCAGGGCTTCTCGCCCGAGGACATGGCCGCGCGGCAGTGGCTGCGAGGCCGCATGGGCGAACTGGGGCTCGATCACCGCATGGACGGGGCGGGCAATGTGATCGGGCGTTACGACCCGGATGGCGCGGGCGCCGACAAGCCTGCCATCGTCATCGCCTCGCATCTCGATTCGGTCCCTGCGGGCGGCATATTCGACGGGGTGCTGGGCGTGGTCGCTGGTCTGGAAGTGATCCGCACCATGAAGGACGCGGGCGTCAAGCCGAACTACCCGATCGAGGTTATCGCCACCAGCGAGGAGGAAGGCCGTTTCGGCGGCATGCTCGGCGCGCAGGCGATGACCGGAAACCTGACCCGCGAATGGCTGGAAGGCGCGGCGGACGAGCATGGGCTGGCGCTGAAGGACGCGATGGCGGACGCGGGGCTGGATTATCTGCAGGCGCTCCACGCCTATCGCCGGCCCGAAACGCTGCACGCCTTTCTGGAACTTCATGTCGAGCAGGGTCCGGTGCTCGACACCGAAAACACCACCATCGGCGTGGTCGAGGGGATTTCGGGCGTGTTCAAATGGATGGTCAAGCTGAAGGGCAAGCCCGACCATGCGGGCACCGCGCCGATGCACCTGCGGTCCGACGCGCTGATGGGCATGGTCGATTTCGCGCATGAAATCCCGCGCATCATCGACGAGGAAGGCACCGACAAGAGCCGGATCACCATCGGCCATGTCGCGCTGAAACCCGGATTCCCGCATACCGTGCCCGGCGAGGCGGACTTTACCATCGTGGGCCGCGATCTCGACGAAGAGGTGATGAAGCGGCTGGCCGACAGCTGCCGCAAGGTGCTGGAATCGATCTCGCGCCGCCACGGTCTGAAGTTCGATTACGAACAGATGAGCTGGCTTGCCCCCGCCTATTGCGACGAAGGGATCGTCGCGACGATCGAACGCAACGCGAAAGCGCTGGACTACAGCTACAAGGTGATGCCGTCGGGCGCGGGGCATGACGTGCAGTTCTTCACCGCTCTGACCCGCACCGGCCTGATCTTCGTGCCCAGCGTGGGCGGCATCAGCCATGCCCCCGACGAATGGACTCACTGGACCGATGTCGAACGCGGCGTGCAGCTGTTGTGCAACTGCGTCATGGAACTAGCCTGCGCGCCGGAGCGCGTTAACCCTTTGGAACAATCGGTTTCCCGCTGATCGCGCACGATTTGTCGCAATGGTGGCAGCAAATTAGAGAAATCATATCTCGAAAGGGTTGATGGCCTTGCCACATCTGTCTCGCAGGGGGATGAAAGGTCTCCCGGGGGCAGGTATTTTCAAGGTTTTACTTATCGAACTCGGTTAATTTCGATTTATCCCCTCGCCCCCATGGCCAAGCGAAGGGAAATTCGTATGAGACAATTCGATCGTGCTCGCCGGACCGGCATGCTGACAGGCACCGCGTTTGCAGCATTCGTCGCGATGACCGCGCCGCAATCCGCCATGGCGGAGGAATGCGTGATGGAAGATTCGGGCTCCGCGACGCAAAGCACGCAGGGTGCGACAAGCAATGGCGCCACTGCCACCGCTTGCGGAACCGAAGCTTCTGCCAACAGTCCCAACAGCACCGCCGTAGGCTATCAGGCGAAGGCCAATCTGACGTCAGCCGTCGTGCCGACCGGTTTCACCGACGGTGCCGTGGCGTTCGGTGCCCGCGCTGTTGCCGTGGGCTTCGATACGATCGCCCTTGGCAATGATGCCCGCGTTGGAACCGTCGATGGCACCGCCGGCGGCAATACGACTTACGGTTTCGCCGATTTCAGCACTGCGGTTGGCGCGGATTCGCGCGTCAGCGGCATTATGTAGCAAACGCACCAATGCGTAGATGGTTATCCATCTGCGCGATGCTGCTTGTCATCGTTTGTGGTGCAAAGCCTGTATGGGCGCTAGGTGCTGATAGTGTATTCGCCCATCGGCATGAACTTAGCCCGTTCGGTCGTGAAGTTCTTGTAATCCGTATCGAGCAGCGAAAACCACCGTTCACCTACGGTCACGGCGTAGGCTCGCTTAGTAAAATGCCATTCATCGTCAGTGCTGGTGCGATATTTGGCAGTTGCCACCAAAAGTATCGAGACTTCCTTCTCGGCTTCGATGTGCTGGATAGCGTCCACCAGTCGGTAGTTCTCACCAGCACCACCCGTTATGGCTTCCCCTGGGATTATATTCGTGGGCCTTCGCTCTTTGGCTTCACAGCTGGCGAAAAGCGTCTCGGCTCTCGTATTCGAGGGATGGTAGATTTTAAGCGCGGCCGAAAGTTTAACATCAGCCGCTACTGTTTTCCCGATGTTACGAAAATCGCACTCCCACCTAATATTAAGCCCCTTTTTCTCATAGGCGGCATTAGCAATTTTAGGCTCAACAATGATCCAGGCGCGCTGCGCCGCCTCAGCGATTTCGTTCGCTCGGACCATCGCCTTAGTAGCATCGCCAGTGTCTTTGACGGCTTCGCGAGTCAGAGCGATCTGCCAAAGCAAAAGGCTAGAGCCGATTACGGCGACCCAGAAGCCCCACTTTGTCCAAAATGCACTATCTTCGGCAGCATTGGCCGACTTCCACTGAGCGCAAAGGTCGCTTTCGCTCTCGCTTTTTGGATCTTCGCAGGGGGTGCGATTTGGGAAGGTTTGGGGGCCTGAGTGGCAGAAAGGGCATCCGGCCACTGTGGCTTGCTATCGGCCTGGCTATAGGGCTGATACCGTTTTTGCTCGGTATCGTTTGACGCCATTGTCATGGCACCCAAACCGAAAGCTATTAGAAGTGCCGCTAGTCCTGCAAGTGCAGCGACGAACAGCCGATTGCTGTCAGACATTGAATGAGAAACACCGCCGTGAATTTACCCCGGCTGATCTTGTTCCTGATATTCGGCTCGGAGTCCATCACGCCAATGTCAGCCAACTTGCCGACCAGATCGGCATAGGTGACGTTCCGCCGCTTCAATTCGGCTTTCAGAAGGCCCTTCACGCGGTCCTCCCATTCCTTTTCCTGCACAGGCATTGCTATCTCCGATGATGCTTTATGTCATCATAGGCGATACGTTTATCCTTGACAACAGTGCATAGTGTCATCATATATAGTGCATAAGCACTGGAAACGATGACATGGCACAACACTTTCTCCTCTCCGCAAAAGCCCGCAGCCTCTCTTTGAAGGCGGTTTTTCGCATGGGCGAAGATGCGGCCTATCAGACCTTCTGCCATCTTCGGTGGCCTGAGACGGAAGGCGAAGCCGTTTGCCCACGTTGTGGCTGTGTCGAGACTTACAACATCGCCACCCGTCGCAAGTTCAAGTGCGTTGCCTGCCATCACCAGTTCAGCGTCACCAGCGGCACGATCTTCGCTTCGCGCAAGCTGTCGTTCACCGATCTGCTGGCTGCTATCGTGATCTTCGTGAACGGTGCCAAGGGCATCAGCGCTCTGCAGGCGAGCCGCGATCTGGACGTTCAGTATAAGACCGCCTTCGTGCTGTTTCACAAGCTGCGCGAAGCGATGGCCCGCGAGCTGGCCGACACCAAGCTTGAAGGCACGGTCGAAATGGACGGGGCTTATTTTGGCGGTCACGTTCGCCCTGCCAATCGCAAGGAAGATCGCAAGGATCGCCGCCTTGCCGTAAACCAGACTGGCAAGCGGCAGTGCGTTGTCATCATGCGCGAGCGTGGCGGTCGTGCGCTGCCCTTCGTGGTGCGCCAGGAAGGCGATGCAGTGCCCTATGTGCGCGACCACGTTGACAACCTTGCCGTGATTCACGCTGACGAGGCTTCAAGCTGGGATGCGCTTCACGCTGGCTGGCAGGCATGGCGCATCAATCACTCGCTGGCATATTCGGCTGAGGGTGCCTGCACCAATCAGGCTGAAAGCTACTTCTCGCGCCTTCGCCGGATGGAAGTCGGCACCCATCACCATATCGCTGGGCCGTATCTCTATGCCTATGCAGGTGAAGCTGCATGGCGTGAGAACAACCGCCGCCAGTGCAACGGTTCGCAGGCTATGATGGTGGCTGGTTCGGCTATGGAAGCGCGTCAGAGCCGCCAGTGGTCGGGATACTGGCAGCGCTGAAATTGCGATGATCGCAATTTTGCGTTTGCAATTTCCGAGTGAAAAGAGAACAAGGGTGACGGTCCGCCGCGAGTTTGGTCAACAAACCGCGTTAGCGGCTAGGGTATGACCGGCAGTGGGCACAGACGTGTTCCACTTTGCCAAACCGAATGCGGGTGTAGCTCGTTACTGACACCGCCTTCGGCCAACTGCATGCGATCCGCATAGTCAGTCTCCTGCAGGGGTCCGGGGTTAAAGCCCCGGGCTCCGGGGTCGCCCCATGCGCCCCGGGCGGCATCAGCGCGCCATGGGGTCAAGCAGAAGAAAGACGGCGGACCGTCGCAAACCTTATGAGGTTGACGGGCCGCGAAAGTCGAATCGAATCTCCGAATGAATCGTGAACACTAGTCGAACAAGTTGAAGCCGTGATCTTTATGCAACATATTTGCGTAAAGACATAAAGTGCTGGTTATATAAGGGAATCTTTATGTGACGGCTAAAGGATCTCCGACCATCACCCAAAACCGCCGGTGCCCCTTGTCATCGGTCTGCCGCACCTGCCCCGCCTTCTTGAGCCTGCCTAGAGCCGCATAGGTGCGATCCACCATGTTCTGACGCATACGCTTGTCGCGTGGATCAATCCCGCGAGCCTGCATCACGAACTCGGTTACCTCTATCGTCTTTAGCGGTTTGTCAGCCTGTCTCAGGCAGGTGAAGATGTGGCGGGCCATCTGCCCTTCCGGTGCCGCGTGTAGGGCTGGAACGCGCTTTACGCTGTCTCTGAGCGTAACGTCAGGATCGAACACCCTGATAGCGCCTTCGATGCTGGCAAGGTCTGCCTCAAGCATCGCTATGCTGTCTTTGGCTATGGTGATGTCGCGAAGGATTTCAGCGCGCTTGTTCGCCAAGCCGTTTAAAATGGGGTCTGTCGTCATACGCGATACATAGCGCATAACCGGTGATGGCATCTATCCGCACGTTGGTGCGTTTGCTACATAATGCCGCGCGTCAGCGCCGCATTCGGCACCGCCATCGGCAAGGTCGCAACCGTGTCGGCGCAAGGCGGCAGCGCCATCGGCGCTTACGCGCGCGCATCGGGCGTCAACGGCATCGCCTTTGGCAGCGACGGGAATCTGAACGACGGCTCCCGCCTGGGCGCCGACGCGTCCGGGACCAACTCCATCGCCATCGGCACCAATGCCGGGGCCACCGCCGAATCGGCGACGGCTATGGGGACCGAGGCGAATGCCGGCGGCGGGTTCAGTAATGCCATCGGCTTCCGCGCGCAGTCGGCGGGCTTGCGCTCCACCGCAGTCGGCAATTTCGCCAGCGCCGCGGGCCGCGATGCTGCCGCCTTTGGCCGGGCTGCCAACGCATCGGGCATCCTGTCGGGCGCGTTCGGTTATGAAGCGACCGCCAGCGGCGGCCGCGCTGTCGCCATGGGCACCCAGGCCGTCGCCAGCGGATCGGCTGCTGTCGCCGTGGGCACCTCCGCCGTGGCCGCGTTCAACAACTCGACCGCTGTCGGCTATCAGGCGACGACGACCGATGTGAACCAGGTCACGCTGGGCGGCACCGGGTCGTCGGTGCGGGTCGGCGATATCGATGCCTCGACGGCTGCGCAGGAAGGGCAGCTCTACTCCGTGACCGTCGACAACGAAGGCACGTTGGGCAAGGGCAGCGCGCTGGCGACCGGCCAGCAGGTGGCCTCGCTCGCCACCCAGATGCAGGCGGTGGCGGCGGTGTCCGATGCGCAGTTCGCGGCGCTGCAGGCCGATGTCGACACGCTGGGCTTCCAGCTTGACGACCTCGACGAAAGCACGCGCGGCGGCATTGCCTCGGCGATGGCGCTGGGCGGCCAGATGATCGTGCCTGACAGCACGATCTCGGTCTCGGGCAATGTCTCGACCTATCGCGGCGAGCAGGGCTTTGCCGGCTCGGTCGCCGCACGGGTCGCGCCGCGCATCTATGTCTCGGGGGGCATTGCGGGGTCGACCGCGAAGAACTCGACCGGCGGACGCGTGGGCGTCGCGCTGGGTTTCTGATACTTACCAAGTGCAAAGAAAGGGGCGGGCGCTTTCACGAGCGTTCGCCCCTTTCGCTTTTCAGGCCGCGAACAGGCTCCACAATTGCTGCCCCGCCAGCACGGCGAAAAGCAGCGCCGAACCTGCCAGCGTCAGGTTCGACAGCCAGCCATTGCGCGCCTCGGCCGGAAAGTCACGGCGGTTCAGCAGCCATAGCAGAGTGACCGCCAGAAACGGCATGAACAGCGCGCCGAACGCGCCATAGATCACCGCCAGCAGGAACGGCTGCTGCGCATAGAGCAGCAGCATCGGCGGAAAGGTCAGCCACGCGGCATAGGCGCGAAACGGCGCGCTGCGTTCGGGCGGGCCTTCGGGCAGGGGCCGGTCGAAGAACTGCACGTACCAGTCGGCAAAGAACAGGCTCATCCCGTGCCACACGCCCAGCACCGATGAAAAGGCGGTGGCCGCGAAGCCGACGAGGAAAGCGGCGGCAATGAAGCGTCCAAAGCGCGCCTCGAGCACGTTGGACAGGTCCAGCAGGCCGCGGTCCCCGCTCTGCAGCGCGATGCTGGCGGCAAACAGCAGCTCCGCGCCGACGATCATCATGGCGACGACGAAAATGCCGGTCAGCACATAGGCCAGCGCATTGTCGATCCGCATCAGCGGCAGCCAGCCGGTGCCGTTCCAGCCCTTGGCCTGCGCCCAATATCCATAGGCGGCGGTCGTCACCGTGCCGCCCACCCCGCCGATCAGCCCCAGCGTATAGAACAGCGAATTGTCGGGCAGTGAAAAGGCAAGGCCCGCCAGCACCTGCGGGAAATCGGGCGCGGCCAGTATCGCGAGCCCGACGATGATGACGAACATCAGCCCGACCAGCAGCTTCACCAGCACTTCAAGCCGCTCGTACCGGTTGAAGAAAACGAAGGCGAAACCGGCCAGACCCGTCAGGATCGCCCAGCCGGTCAGCGGAATCGCCGGGAATAGCGCCGCCAACGGCAGCGCGGTCGCGCTCATCGCGGTGGCGCCATAGATGAAGCCCCAGACCACGACGTAAATGCCGAAATACCAGCCGGTCCAACGGCCCAAGGATTGCCAGCCCGCCAGGATCGTCGATCCGGTCGCAAGGTGATAGCGCGCCGACCCTTCGGACAGCGCGATCTTGACGATGCAGCCCAATATCGCCGCCCACAACAGCGCATAGCCGAAGCGCGAACCCGCGATCAGCGTCGCAACCAGATCGCCCGCACCCACGCCGGTGGCGGCCACGACGATGCCGGGGCCGATGTGGCGCCAGAGGCTTCCCGACGGCTGCTCGCTCATGCGGCGATCAGATCAGTTCCTCGATCGCGTGGAGCGCAATCGCGTGGTTGAGGATGATGTCCTTGCGCGTGTTCGCGGTGTGATCGTCGGACTGCTTGTATTCGGCGATGCTGGCGCGCAGCTTTTCCTCGTCGAAGATGCCGTGCTCGGCGATCTTGTCCGACGACAGCCATTTGTCCAGCAGCAGGTCGATCTCGCGCCCCTTCTCGTCGCTGGTATGCGCGGGCGGGGCCATGAAGGCGAATTTCTCGCGCTTGTAGAGCACTTCGGGCAGCACATGCTTCATCGCCTCGCGCACCACCCATTTCTCGATCCCGTCGCGGATGCGGACCGATGGCGGGATGCGCATGGCCAGTTCGGCGACATGATGGTCGAGGAAGGCGGGGCGCGATTCCAGGCTGTTGGCCATGTCGACGCGGTCGCCGCCCCAGTTGAGGATCTGGCCCTCCAGCATGGTCTTGATCCAGCTGTATTGCACCTTATCCAGCACATGCCGCCCGTCGAGCATCGACTTGTCGAGCGAGTAGGCGATAGCCGCGACCGGGTCATAGCCGTCCAGCTTCGCCACGAATTCGTCCGACAGCAGCGGCTTCACCCGTTCGTAGACCAGCATCCATGGCTGGATCCAGCTGGGGGTGAAACCCATCACCTCCTCGAACGCGGGATGGCTGATCGTCTCCTCGGCCAGCACGCTGCCCGAGAAGATCTTGTTGCGCTCCTTCATCTCGGCCCCGGCGGCGCTTGTCGCATAGGCGGGGTCGTGGAGGAAATAATCGGCCTTGAACTGGGCATAGCCGCCAAACAGCTCGTCGCTGCCCTCGCCCGTGATCACCACCTTGTAGCCGTTTTCGGTCACGTGCTTTGACATCAGCATCTTGGCGACGCCCAGCGTGTTGTAGAAAGTGCGCTCGGAATAATAGACCGCATCCTCGAAATTCTGGCCGTAGAGATCGGCGGCGGACACCCGCAATATGTCTTGGTCCGCGCCGACCATCTCGGCCATTTCGGTGGCGATCGAGGTTTCGTCATAGCGCGCATCGTCGAAGCCAATGGTGAAGGCCTTGACGGGAGATTGCTGGATCGCCGCCGCCATGCCGAGGATCGAGCAGCTGTCGATGCCGCCGGACAGGTAGCAGGCGACCGGAACGTCCGCCTCCAGCCGCAGGGCGATGGATTCGACCAGCGCCTTGCGGACATTCTCGATATGCTCCTCGTCGGGAAGTTCGTCATGCTCACCGTCGAGCGGGAAGTCGGCGTCCCAATAGCGGCGCTCTTCCACCGCGAAGCCGTCGCCGTCGCGGCTGACGATCAGCATGTGGCCGGGCTTCACCGCCTCGATCCCCTTCCACAGCGTCATGCCGGGGACCATCACCTGCATCATCTGGTGCAATTGCGCGCGCGGATCGAGTTCGCGCGGAACATCGGGATGCGCCAGCATCGCCTTGATCTCGCTGCCCCAGAACACGCCCGCCTCACCCACATGGCAAAACAGCGGGCGAATGCCGAACCTGTCGCGCACAAGGATCAGCTGCTGCTTCGCCTCGTCAAAGATGGCGAAGGCGAATTCGCCGCGCAAATGGTGCACGAAATCAAGGCCATGCTTGTGGTAAAGCTTGATCGCCAGCTCGCTGTCCGACTTGGTGTTGAAGTCATAGCCATCGGTGCGCAGCAGGCCACGAATACGCTTGTAGTCGTAGAACTCGCCGTTCGCGGTCAGCACCATACCACCGGTGCCGTCGCTCTCGCGGCCGAAGATCGGCTGGTCGCCTGCGTTCAGCCCGATGATCGACAGCCGCGTATGGATCATCGCCAGCGCATTGCGCGCATCGATATGAAAGCCGCGCCCGTCGGGCCCGCGGTGATACAGCGCGTCGGCCATCTTCTCGGCACGGATAACGGTTTCGGGGTGATGGGAGCGGGCCCATAGCCCGGCAATTCCGCACATCGGGGCGTTCCTTTACTTGATGAGTTCGCGGGGCACGATGTTGCGCACCCGCCCGAAAATGGCGAGCAGCAGCGCCTGCCGCAGCCAGACCGCGCCATCCGCCTGGTTGAAATAGAGATTATGGTCGGTGTCATCGAGGCAGGTGCCCAGCTCTTCCCCGCGCGCCAGCGGGTGCAGGATGACCGTGTCGGTCTTCAGCTGGCTTTGCGAGGACAGCGAAAACTCGTCGCCGAAGAAGCGGTAGCCGTCGCCCAAAAACGCGATGGCGTTCATGTAGATGACGTCGAGATATTCGAGGCTCTGCTTCAGATTGCGGCTGAAATCGAAAGTGATCGGGCTGGCATTGGTCAGCGCGCGCAGTTCCGCACCCAGCGGGTCCGCCATTTCCGAGAAGATCGTGATATGGTTGATGTTCTTGTGGAACAGCAGCGCCAGCGTAAGGAAGCTCTTCACCGTGCGCATATTGCCCGGCGTGCCGATGATGCCGATGGTCAGGCGGAACTGTTCGGGCAAGGTGCCGAACGCCAGCTCGGGCCGCCATTTCATCAGCGCGTACCAGTCGGCCAGCGCCTGCGTCGGATGTTCGTCCGACCCGTTGCCGCCATTGATCAGCGGGATGCGCATATATTCGGTCAGCTGCTGCAAGGCCTGCTGCTGCGTATGCCGCACCACCACGACATCGGCGTAGCTGTTGAACATCTGCCCGATGTCGCGCATCGATTCGCCCTTGGCGACGCCGGTGGTCTTGGCGTCGGCCACGCTCAGCGTCTTGCCGCCGACGTGGAGCATCGCGCTTTCGAACGAGAGCCGCGTGCGGGTGGACGGTTCGAAGAAGGCCGCGGCCATGATCTTGTCGTCCAGCGCATGGCCCGCCGGAAACTTGCGCAGCTGAAGATAGGCGGCCAGCTTGGACAATTCCTGCATCAGCGGCAGATCGAACTGCGCCGCCGACAGGATCGAGCAATTGTGCAGCCGGTCGAGCACGTCGAGGTCGAGCTTTGGCGACATGGCGAGCAGGTCATGGGGATCGGGGCGATTGCCCAGCACCCCCGCCTTGCGCTGCGGATCGGCGCGGTGGTCCAGCTGGCTGGCGGATTGAATGTCGTTCACCAGATCGACCCCGATTTCGCATCGCGCAGCAGCATCGCGCCCAGCGCAAGCGCGGAGATCGCGCACCAGATCAGCGCGGTCCAGACCGCGAATTCGAGGAAACCTGCAGAAAAGCTCATGAGTCCTCCTTCAACCGCGCCCAGTCGAACCGGTTCCGGTTCAGCGCGCAGGCCGCCAGCATCCAGACCATGGACACCGCGGTCGCGATGGTCGTCGCGACGAACCAGCCGATGGTGAAATAGCATATCAGCCCCGCGCCCGCGCCCAGCAGCATCGCGCCCAGCGCGCCCGCCGTACTGGCGCTGCACCAATAGAGGCCGGTGATGATCGGAAAGATCATCGCCCCGACCAGCGGCCCGGCGAAAAACAGCACGCTGGCCAGCGTCCCGATGCGCGGCGCGCATAGCGCCCATGTCAGCAGCCCCAGCGCCAGCGTGATCCACTGCGCCGCCGATTTCAGCGCCGCGGGCGAGGCATCGGGGCGCAGCAGGCGGCGCCAGATATCCTCGGTCACCAGATCGCTGGTGGCGGCGAGCAGGCTGTCGATGCTGGAGGCGAGCGAGCAGAACACGATGATGAAAATGCCGATAGCCCCCGCCGTGCCCAGCACCTGCGCGATCACCAGCGGTCCGACCATGTCCGCGCTGGGCACCGCGACGCCCAGCGCGCCCGAGGCGAGCGCGATGAAGCCAGCCGCAACGGGGATCGGCAACCACACCAGCCCGCCGATGAAGAACGCCTTGCCGCCCACGCCTTCGCGGAACGCAAAGGCGCGGCTCCACCAGACGTTGTTGTGAAACACCTCGCCCAGGCCGAACAGCAGATTGTTGAAGATCGCCATGATCGCGGCGGGGAACAATACGTCGAGCAGCGCGGGCTTGTTCGCGGACAGTTCGGCGTGGATCTCGCCGACGGACACCTGGCTGAGCACCGCGAATCCGGTGATGACGATGCCAATGATGATGATCAGCGTCTGGATGAAATCGGTGCCGATCACCGCCCCCAGCCCGCCGCGCATCGTATAAAGCACGCAGACGCCGAGGATGACCGTCATCCCCCAGACATAATCGATCCCGGCCAGCGCCTCCAGCAAGATGCCGCCCGCCATCGCCATGCTGACCAGCCATGTCAGCGAATAGAACAGGGTGAAGATCAGGAACACCGCCCAGGTCGCGCGGCCATATCGCAGGCGGAAGAAATCGCCGCTGGTATAGCCATGCGGCATCAGCGTGCGGATCCGCACCGCCAGCGGCGCGAACAGCATCAATCCCAGCGAGGCGGTGGAATAGGCGATCATGCCCCACACCCCCAGCTCCAGCGCGAATTGCGGAGCCAGCATCGTTGTGTTCGACGTGATCCACGTCGCCGCCGCCGTCGCCGATCCCAGCGCCAGCCCGACATTGCGGCCTGCCAGCGCATGATCCTCGAAGCTCTTGTTGCGGCGGCCCCAATAGATGCCCAGCCCGACCCACAGCACGCTGAACCCCGCCAGCAGGATCCAGCCCAGCGTGGGGTCGAGGAAGATCGTGCGTTCAGCCACGGCGCGCACCGCGCAGGATGATCGCCAGCACCATCAGGAACACGACCCCGCCCAGCAGGGTCAGCAGCAAGGCGCGGGTCAGCGACTGGTGCCGCACCTCGACCATGATGGTGTCGCCCGTGCCGCTGTCCTCGCCCACCAGTTCGGCGCGGTAATCCCCGTCGGCAAGGCCGGAAACGAACAGCCTGTCACCCTTGCCGCGATAGATCGGGCGGGAACGGCCATTGTCGCCGGTGATCGTAAGGCGTGTCGGTTCGAACGCCTGCCACTCGAAAGTGACTTGCCCGGTATCGCTGGTCAGCGGGCCGGTTTCGCTGAAAGTGGGCGCATCGGGCCACGCTTCGCCGGGGGACTGCTGGGCCGCGGCCGGAAATGGCGCGATAAGGAGCGCGAATGCCATGAGGGCGATGGCGAGCAGCGCCAACCCTCTTCGGGCGGCGCTTGCCGTGTCAGATAGCCCGTTTACCGCGATCCCGCCTGCTCCATAACCTCGTTCAGGTCAGGCCTATCAAAGCATGGCGGCAAGGGCCACCGGCGGCGGGAATTTTATCCCGCCGCCGGTGTGCGCCGCATCAATCGGCCAGCGACTTGTTGATTTCCTCGACCATCTTCTTGGCGTCGGAAAGCAGCATCATCGTCTGGTCCATGTAGAACACGTCGTTGTCGACGCCGGCATAGCCGACGCCGCCCATCGAACGCTTGATGAAGAACACCTGCTTGGCCTTGCCCACGTCGAACACGGGCATGCCGAAGATGGGCGAGGACTTGTCGGTCTTCGCCGCCGGATTGACCACGTCGTTCGCGCCGATGACAAAGGCGACATCGGTCTGCGCGAACTCGCCGTTGATGTCCTCCAGCTCGAACACCTCGTCATAGGGCACGTTGGCTTCGGCCAGCAGGACGTTCATGTGGCCGGGCATGCGGCCCGCGACCGGGTGGATCGCATATTTGACCGTGACGCCCTTCTCTTTCAGCAGGTCGCTCATCTCGCGCAGCACGTGCTGCGCCTGTGCGACCGCCATGCCGTATCCGGGGATGATGATGACCTGTTCGGCCTGGCTCATCATGAAGGCCGCGTCCTCGGCGCTGCCGCGCTTCCACGGACGGTCGACCTTGACCGCGCCGTCTCCGCCGCCGCTGTCGTCCGCGCCGAAACCGCCCGCGATCACGCTGATGAAGCTGCGGTTCATCGCCTTGCACATGATGTAGGACAGGATCGCACCCGACGATCCGACCAGCGCGCCGGTGATTATCATCGCCGTGTTGTGCAGGGTAAAGCCCATCGCCGCCGCGGCCCAGCCCGAATAGCTGTTGAGCATGGAGACGACCACCGGCATGTCCGCCCCGCCGATCGGAATGATCAGCAGGAAGCCGATGACGAAGGCAAGCACGAGGATGACCGGGAATACCCATTCCGGCACCGGGTTGCTGTGCGCGAACATCGCGGTCAGCACCAGGATCGCGACGATGGTGCCCAGGTTGATGACATGCCGCGCGGGCAGCATGATCGGCGAACCGCTCATGTTTCCGTTCAGCTTGAGGAACGCGATGACCGATCCCGAGAAGGTAATCGCGCCAATCGCCGCGCCCAGCGCCATCTCGACCCGGCTGACCGGATCGATGACAAGCGTTTCCAGGCCCGTGGCATCGACGAAGCTGTCGAGAATGCCGAACGCGCCCGGATTGGCATAGGCCGCGCCCGCCACCAGCACCGCGGCAAGCCCGACCAGCGAGTGAAACGCAGCAACCAGCTGCGGCATCGCGGTCATCGCGATCTTGCGCGCGATCACGAAACCGATCGTGCCGCCGATGGCGATGGCGATGCCGATTTCAGGCAGGCTGGCGATGTCGTGCGTGATCAGCGTGGTCACGACGGCGATTGTCATGCCGATCATGCCATAGCGGTTGCCCGCACGGCTGGTGGCCGGGCTCGACAATCCGCGCAGCGCGAGGATGAAGCACACGCCCGCGACCAGATAGGCAAGCGCCACCCAGGGATTCACGCCGGTATCGCCTGCGCCGACGGCCAGAAGGTTAAGCATGCTCATGCCTCACCCCCTTCGGCCTTCTTGAGCGCGCGCGGTTCCTTTTTCTTGTACATCGCCAGCATGCGCTCGGTGACCGCAAAGCCGCCGAAGATGTTGACGCTGGCCAGCACGACGCCCAGCAGCCCCAGCCACTTGGCGGTTTCGCTGCCCGCTTCGGCGGCGGCGATCAGCGCGCCGACGATGATGACCGACGAGATCGCATTGGTCACCGCCATCAGCGGCGTGTGCAGCGCGGGCGTTACCGACCACACCACGTAATAGCCGACGAAACACGCCAGCACGAAGATCGACAGGATCGCAATAAAGTCCATGTCCGGTTCCCCCCCTTAGCCCAGCAGCCGTTCGTGGACGATCTTGCCGCCCTGCGTCAGCCGGATCGCATTGCCGATTTCCTCGTCCAGCACCGGTCCGCCCGCGTCCTTGTCCCAGAAGGCGGACACGAAGTTGAACAGGTTGCGTGCGAACAAGGCCGAAGCGTCCGCCGCCAGATGCGCCGGCGTATTGGAATAGCCGATGATATTGACGCCGTGCTTTTCGACCGTCTGGTCGGGCACCGATCCCTCGACATTGCCGCCCTGTGCGACGGCCAGGTCGAAGATCACGCTGCCCGGCTTCATCGTCGCGATCTGCGCGTCGGTGACAAGGCGCGGCGCGGCGCGGCCCGGGATCAGCGCGGTGGTGATGACGATATCCTGCTTGGCGATATGGCTCGACACCAGCTCCGCCTGCGCGGCCTGGTATTCCTCGCTCATCTCGGTGGCATAGCCGCCGCTGCCTTCGCCTTCGATCCCGGCGACCTTCTCGACGAAGATCGGCTTGGCGCCCAGCGACTTGATCTGTTCCTTGGTGGCGCTGCGCACGTCGGTCGCAGAGACCTGCGCGCCCAGACGCTTGGCTGTGGCGATGGCCTGAAGCCCCGCGACGCCCACGCCCATCACGAAGACGCGCGCGGCCTGCACCGTGCCTGCCGCCGTCATCATCATCGGAAAGGCGCGGCCATATGTATTGGCACTTGCGATCACGGCCTTGTAACCGGATAGGTTGGATTGGCTGGATAGCACGTCCATCGATTGCGCGCGGGTAATGCGCGGCATCAGTTCCATCGCCAGCGCTTCGTAACCCGCCGCCGCATAGGCATCGGTACGCGCGCGGTCGCGGAACGGGTCGAACACGGCGGCGACCTTGGCGCCCTGCTTCGCGCCGGTCATCAGCGTCACTTCGGGCGCCTGCACGCCGAACACCCAGTCGGCGTTCGCGACCGTGGCGGCCAGATCGCCGACCTCGGCCCCCGCCTCGCGATAGGCCTCGTCGGTGATCGCGGCCTTCAGCCCCGCCCCGCTCTCGACCCGCACCGTCGCGCCCAGCGCGGTCAGTTTCTTCGCCGTCTCGGGGCTCAATGCCACCCTCGTCTCGCCATCCGCGCGCTCTTTCAGCGTCGCGATGACGGGTCCAGCCACTGTCTCGGCCTCCGCCATGCTATCCCTTCCCTCCGTTGTCTTGGGTCGGCGGGCCGCTGTCTTGCAGCACCGGACACCGCCTTCCCGCTTATGATCCGGACATCAGTCCACGTAATGCGCCGTCGTCTTTTCCCTTACCTCTTCCGCCGTCACCCCGTCCGCCAGTTCGATCAGCCGGAACGGGCTGTCGTGATCGGGCCGCTGAAACACGGCGAGGTCGGTGATGATCATGTCGACCACGTTCGTCCCCGTCAGCGGCAGCGTGCATTCCGGGATGAACTTGGGCGATCCGTTCTTGCTGGTATGCTCCATCACCACGATGATCTTCTTGACGCCAGCGACCAGATCCATCGCGCCGCCCATGCCCTTGATCATCTTGCCGGGGATCATCCAGTTCGCGATGTCGCCGTTCTCGGCCACTTCCATCGCGCCCAGCACCGTCAGGTCGATATGCCCGCCGCGGATCATGCCGAAACTGGTGGCGCTGTCGAAATAGGCGCTGCGGTCCAGTTCGCTGATGGTCTGCTTGCCGGCATTGATCAGATCGGCGTCTTCCTCGCCCTCATAGGGAAAGGGCCCGATGCCCAGCATGCCGTTTTCCGATTGCAGCGTCACTTCGACGCCGTCGGGGATGTGGTTGGCGACCAGCGTGGGAATGCCGATGCCAAGGTTCACATAGAAACCGTCTTCCAGTTCCTGCGCCGCACGAGCGGCCATCTGGTCTCTCGTCCAGGCCATTACGCCGCCTCCCTCTTGCGGGTGGTCACGAATTCGATCTTCTTGTCATAGGGCGCGCCCACGATCATGCGCTGGACATAGACGCCCGGCAGATGGATGCAGTCGGGGTCGAGACTGCCGGTCGGCACCACTTCCTCGACTTCCACCACGCACATTTTGCCGCAGGTCGCGGCGGGCACGTTGAAATTGCGCGCGGTCTTGCGGAACACGATATTGCCGCTTTCGTCCGCCTTCCACGCCTTGACCAGCGACAGATCGGCGAAGATCCCGCGTTCGAGGATATAGTCTTCTCCGTCGAAGCTCTTCACCTCCTTGCCCTCGGCCACCTGCGTGCCGACGCCGGTCTTGGTGTAGAAACCGGGAATGCCCGCGCCGCCCGCGCGCATGCGTTCGGCCAGCGTGCCCTGCGGGCAGAACTCGACCTCAAGCTCTCCGGCCAGAAACTGGCGTTCGAATTCCTTGTTCTCGCCCACATAGGACGAGATCATCTTGCTCACCTGCTTGGTACGCAGCAGCTTGCCGATGCCTTCATTGTCGATGCCCGCGTTGTTCGATGCGAAGGTCAGGTTCTTGACCCCGCTGTCGCGCACCGCGTCAAGCAGCCTTTCCGGAATGCCGCAAAGGCCGAAACCGCCACTGGCGATCAGCAGCCCGTCTTTCAGCAAGCCGTCCAGCGCGGCGGCCGCGTCAGGATAGAGTTTCTTCATCGCGCGAAATGCCCCGTCTCCGATTATCGAACCCAACCGTACCGCTCGGGCGCTGCATTCCCATACAGGCCGCGTTCGGGCGGGTTCATTGTTACTTGTGCTAGGCACCGCCTTTGGATGCCCGTTGCGAACGGCCGGCAGGAAGGACCCTGCCTGCTGCTATCTTGCGCGGGATGGAGCCGCATCGCAAGCCCGGAACCGAAATGGTCGCGTGCCCGCTGCTTAAATTTCAGGCGCCCCTTAAATTTCAGCCGCCCCTATCAGCGAAGCCGCTCCAGGTCGCCGGGGCGGTTCACATTGGCGATCCCGATCGGATCGGGCACGCGCGCGGCGCCTAGCATGTCCAGCAATCGGGCGGGCTTGAGGCCCCCCTCGGCGACAAATCGCTCCACTTCGCCCGCCAGCCGCGCGGGCCAGAACGCGACAAGGAACTGCTGGTCGAAACAGGCGAGCCGGTCCGTGCCCAGCCGCTCGCACAGATCGTCGGGCAAAGGCAGAACGTCGACCGGCACCGACAGCACGCCGTGAAAGCCTTGTTCCACGGCGCGGTGAAGCGCGGCATTGATCGCGCCCATCGGGCCGATGCCGGGTTCGGGCCGGTCGTCGATCCGCTCCACCCCCGCATGATCGCGCCCGCACAGCACCAGCGCATCGACCTGCGGACGAAGCGCGTCGATCGCGTGATCGATCAGCGTCTTTCCATCGAACAGCGCCAGCGCCTTGTCGCTGCCGAACCTTTGCGCCTTGCCGCCCGCGATGATCGCGCCAAGGATGCCTGCCCCGCGCGTCACTGCGGCACGTCCTCGGGCAGGGGAACGTCCGGGACCGCGCCTGCATCGCCCGGACCGGGGGCATCGTCCGGCAGTTCGCCCGGCGCAAATTCCGGATCGACCGGATCGGCCAGCGCGCCATCGGGCGGCGGCAACAGATCAAGCTCGAGCGGCACCAGCCCTTCGAGGCCGGCCTGGATCACGATGCCTTCCCCGTCGATGGGATCGACCATTGGGACATCCTCTTCCTCAGGGCTGATCGGCGCGGCGGGCGGAGGCGCGCGGCGCAGGCTGGCGGGATCGATGGGCAGCGCGATCTCGCCCAGATCGACGCCGCGCATGAAATCGCGCCAGATCCGCGCGGGCAGCCCGCCACCGCTGTTGCCCGGAACGGGCGCATTGTCGTCGCGCCCGACCCACACGGCGGTCACCAGATCGCCCGCAAAGCCGATGAACAGCGCGTCGCGCCCTTCCTGCGATGTGCCGGTCTTGCCGAAGGTGGGCGTCCCCAGCGCGGCGGCGCGCCCCGTCCCGTTGTTTGCCGCATGCCACAGCAGGTCGAGCATCGGCGCCCATTCGCGCTGCGGGTCGAGCGCGCGGCCCGGACGGCGGCGGCGGCCCTCCACCCCGTGCACCTTCACCGGATAGCGCCCGCTGGCGAATGCGGCATAGGCGGCGGCCATTTCCTTCAATGTGATCGAAGCGCTGCCCAGCGCGATGCTGGCGTCCTCGGGCAATTCGGCGGTGACGCCAAGGTCCCTCGCCGCTTCACGCACATTGGCGAGGCCTGCGCGGTCGGCCACGCGGATCGCCGCAGTGTTGCTGGAAATGGCAAAGGCCTCGCGCAGCGTCATCTCGCCGCGATAGCCGCGATAGCCGTTACGCGGCTGCCAGTTGCCGATCCGTACGGGCGCGTCGGTGATCGTGTCGCCCGGATCCATCCCCTCGCGGATTGCGGCGAAATAGTCGAAAAGCTTGAAGGTCGATCCCGGCTGCCTTTCGGCCATGGTGGCGCGGTTGAAAGCCTCGGGCGTCCATTCCTTGCCGCCGACCATGGCGACGACGCGCCCGTCGGGCCGGATCGCCAGCAGCGCGACCTGCGACCCGCCCAGCCGCGCACGCCGCACCGCGCGTTCGGCGCGCGCCTGTATCTCGGGCACCAGCGTCGTCTGCACTTCGCCCGTGAAATCCTCGGGCAGGTCGGCGGCCAGCCAGTCGACGAACCAGCCTGCCTGTTCGGCCGATTTCTCCTCTTCCCCGATTTCGAGTTCGGGGTCGGCGACCGCATCGGCCTCTTGCTGCGTGATGAACTCCGCCTCCACCATCGCGTCCAGCACCACGCGCATCCGCTCGGTCGAGGCTTCGTAATCCACCGTCGGGGCCAGCCGCGACGGGGCCTTGACCATGCCCGCCAGCATCGCCGCCTCGCCCAGCGACAATTCCTGCGGCGTCTTGCTGAAATAATGGTTCGCGGCGGCGACCAGACCCGTCTGCCCCTCGCCGAAATAGCAGTTTTCCAGATAGCGCGAGAGGATCGTGTCCTTCGCCGCCCATGTCTCGACCCAATCGGCCAGCAGCATTTCCTGCGCTTTTCGGGTCAGGGTGCGGTCCTGCGTAAAGAAGGCGTTCTTCACATATTGCTGGGTGATGGTCGATCCGCCCGCGACCACGCCGCCCGCCCGCAGATTGTCGAAGGTCGCGCGCGCCAGCCCGCGGAAATCGACGCCGCCATGGTCATAAAAGCGCCGGTCCTCGATCGCGAGGAACGCCTGCCGCACATGGGCGGGCAAGGCCGCCGCGTCCACTTCGGCCACGGGCCTGTCGCCGCGATGCGCCAGCAATGTGCCGTCGGCGGCCAGGAAATCGACCCCCGCCGGCCCCGGCGGCGCACCCACGCGCCATGGCGGCGCCATCCATGCCTGCCAGCCGACCAGCAGCAGCAGCGCCGCGCACAGCGCCAGCAGCCAGCGCGGCTGCGCCTTCAGCCAGTCCCATGCCCTTGCACCCCTGCGCGGGGAAGGCGGGCTTGCGGGTATCGCGGTGCTGTTCATCCGGCGCGAAATGATCGGTGCAACGGGGCGGGGCGGTTCATGGCACGGGTTTTGAGCAGAATTCGCGGCGCTTGAACAGTTGCCATCAGCGCCTTCCGGGCATGGCGGCACGACCCTGCGCGAAACGACACTTGACGATCCGCGCCGTTTCGGCAGTTTCGCAAACAAGTATCTCGTGAAATCAATCCTGTTGCCGGAGCCTCCATGATCACACCATCCAGCCGGTCCGTCCGGGTTTCCCTGCTTGGCCTGCCGTCCCTGCTTGCAATCTCGGGTGCCCTTGCCCTCGCGCCCGCGCTGGCATTCGCGCAGGACGCGCCGCTGGTCCGCCCCGGCGCACCCGGACAGGCCTCCACCGCGCTGTCTCCCGAACAGGCGATCGAGGTTGCGCAGGCTGGCTATTCGCCCGCCGACGTGCGGTTTCTGCAGGACATGATCCATCACCATTACCAGGCGATCGAGATGGTGAACCTCGTCGCGGATCGCACTAATGACGAAGAGGTGCTCAGCCTCGCCTCGCGGATCGAGGCGAGCCAGGACGACGAAATCGCCTTCATGCAAGGCTGGCTGAAAGAGCGCGGCGAGATGGCGCCCGATCCCGCCGCGCATGCCGCGATGGGCCACGGCGCGCAGCACGGCATGTCCGCCAGCCACAAGACAATGGCCGGCATGGCGACGCCCGAACAGATGGCCGCCCTGGCCGCCGCCAGCGGCGTCGAATTCGACCGCCAGTTCCTGACGCTGATGGTGGCGCATCACAATGGCGCGATCACCATGGTGGAGGATCTGCTGGACCAGTCGGGCACCGCCTATGATCCGGTGCTGCTGAACTTCACCACCGACGTCACCACCGAGCAGCAGGCCGAAATCGACGCGATGGTCGGCGTGCTGGCCAGCCTGACCGAGGATCCGCGCACCGGCCTGTCGGCGGGCTTTGCCAATGCGGGCATGTCGGCAAGGAACATGGTGCTGGTGAAGGAACTGCGCAAACCGGCGGGTTTCTATGACCCCGGCAACCCGTCGAACCTGCCCCCCGCGATCCCGGCCGAGACCGAGGGCGAGGACCCCAGCTATGGCAAGCGCGGATCGCATCTCAGCTTTGCCAACACCGACATGGCGTTTCGCGGCGACCTGATGGTCGCGGGCAATTACCACGGGTTCAACATCTACCGCCTTGGCGCCGAAGGCATGCCCTCGCTGGTCAGCTCGGTCGTGTGTCCGGGCGGTCAGGGCGATGTGTCCATCGTGGGCGACACGCTGATCATGTCGGTCGAGCAGCACAGCGCCCGCGTCGACTGCGGGCTGCAGGGCATCGATGACGACGTCAGCAAGGATCGCATGCTGGGCCTGCGGATCTTCGACATCTCTGACCCCGCGCTGCCGCGCCAGACCGGCGTGGTGCAGAACTGCCGCGGATCGCATACCCATTCGGTGGTGAGCGGCCCCGGCCAAGATGGCAAGATCATCGTCTATGTCTCCGGCACGGGCCCGGTGCGGGACGAGAAGGAGCTGGCAGGCTGCGTCGCCGGGCTGCCGGGGGACGAGAACAGCGCGCTGTTCAGCATCGACGTGGTCGAGATCCCCGTCGCCGACCCGTCGAAGGCCCGCGTGGTCGACAGCCCGCGCGTCTTCGCCGACGAATCCTCGGGCGGGATCGCAGGGCTGTGGCGCGGCGGCGACCATGGCGACGGCACGCAGGAAACGCGCCGCACCGACCAGTGCCACGACATCACCGTGTTCCCCTCGCTGAACCTTGCCGCGGGGGCCTGTTCGGGCAATGGCATCATCCTCGACATCTCTGATCCGCTGAAGCCAAAGCGGATCGACGCGGTGACCGACAAGGGCTTTGCCTATTGGCATTCGGCCACCTTCAACAATCGCGGCGACAAGGTGGTGTTCACCGACGAATGGGGCGGCGGCATGCGCCCGCGTTGCCGCGTGTTCGACCCCGCCGACTGGGGCGCCGACGCGGTCTATGACATCGAGGACGGCAAGCTCACCTATCGCAGCCACTACAAGCTGCCCGCCGCGCAGGGCGAGAAGGAGAACTGCGTCGCGCATAACGGGTCGATCGTGCCCATCCCGGGCCGCGATATCTTCGCGCAGGCGTGGTACCAAGGCGGTCTGTCGATCATGGATTTCACCGACAGCGCCAATCCGGTCGAGATCGCGCATTTCGACCGCGGCCCGGTCTCGGCGGAGCATCAGATCCTGGGCGGATACTGGTCGACCTATTTCTACAAGGGCCAGATCTATGGGACCGAGATCGCGCGCGGCCTCGACGTGTTCCGCCTGCAGCCCAGCGATTATTTGACGCAGAACGAGATCGACGCCGCCGCGCTGGCGCAGGAAGTGAACGGCACGTTCAATCCGCAGCAGCAGTTCCCGGTCGAATGGCCCGCCGATCCGGTGGTCGCGCTGGCCTATGTCGACCAGCTGCGCCGCGCGGGCGTGGACGGGGCGCTAATCGATCCGCTGGCCGCTTCGCTGCAGGCGATGAAGGCCGGGTCGGGCAGCAAGGCCGCGGTGAAGAGCGCGGCTGCCCCGCTCGCCTCGGCCACGCTGGATGCCTCGCAGGGCTGGCGCAAGGATGCGCTTATGGAGGTTATCGGCGAACTGACCGCCTGAGGATGATCGGCGGGGCGGGCAGGACGCTCGCCCCGCCCCGCCCCGCCCCGCCGCGATCAGCAGGCGGTCGCCGCCAGCCGCGCCTTTTCGCCGCGTTCCAGCAGCACGGCGACGACATAGATCGCCAGCCCGCCCAGCGCGAGCGCCGATCCGATGAACCCCGCCGAAGTCAGGCCATAACCCGCCGCGATGGCCATGCCCGCCAGCCACGGCCCCAGCGCATTGGCGGTGTTGAACGCGCTGTGATGCGCCGCGGCGGCCAGCGTCTGCGCATCGCCCGCCACGTCCATCAGCCGCACCTGCATCACGCTGCCCACGCCGCCGCCCATGCCGATCAGGAAGACGATGATGCCAAGCCCGACCGGATCGGCCGCGACGAAGGGATAGATCGCCAGCATCACCGCGCTCCATGCCAGCATGCCCATCGCGGTCCGGTCGCGCGCCTTGTCGGCCAGATGCGCGCCGCCCAGATTGCCCAGCGTCATGCCGATGCCGAAAATGCCCAGCACCAGCGGGACCGACCGTTCCGACAGGCCCGTCACCTCGATCATGGTGGAGGCGACATAGGTATAGACCGCGAACATCCCGCCGAACCCGATCGCGCCCGACGCCAGCGTCAACAGCACCTGCGGTCGGCGCAGCGCACCCAGTTCGCGCAAGGGGCTGGCCCCGCTATCGGCAGGCTCGTTCGGGGCCAGCAGCGCGACCAGCGTCACGGTCAGCAGCGCCAGCACCGCGACGACCAGGAACCCGCTCTGCCAGCCGAACATCTGGCCCAGCCAGTTCGCGACCGGCACGCCGATGACCGTCGCCACCGTCAGCCCGGACATGACCAGCGCCACTGCCTTGGCGCGGCGATTGACCGGCACCAGCGAGGCCGCGACCAGCGCCGCCACGCCGAAATAGGCGCCGTGCGGCAGGCCGGACAGAAAACGGAACACCAGCAGCGACCCGTAATCGGGCGCCAGCGCGCTGAGCCCGTTGGCCATCGCGAACAGGCCCATCAGCCCCATCAGCAGCGTACGCCGCCTGATCCGCGCGCCGAAGATCGCGATCAGCGGCGCACCCACCACCACGCCCAGCGCATAGGCGCTGATCGCATGACCCGCCTGCACCTCGGTAATGCCGAGATCGGCGGCGAAGAAGGGAACGAGGCTCATCGCCGCGAATTCGGTCGTGCCGATGGCGAATGTGCCCATGGCAAGGGCGAAGATCACCCATGCGGGGCTGGCGGAACGGAGTGCGGGATCGGTCATGCTGCACTGCAATATAGGCGAATGCGCCCGTAATGCCATGTTCCGCGTATGCGATAAAACCGATGTGCGATGCCGGAAAATGCAAGTGCGTGTCCATTCGCGCTCTTGGCTTCTCGGGCTCGACCCGCGCGAAACTAGGGAGAGTCCCTATGGGCAGACACGGGTCGGTCCGGAATTCTGGCGGGCGAACCGCGCTCCGATGAGGGCGAACGGGTTTCAGGCTGAAAGGGCGCTTACATGAGGAATCTTTGTCGCAATCTGCTGGGCGCGGCCGCGCTGGTATCGCTCGCCGCGTGCTCGACCACGCCCCGGCCAAGTTTCAGCACCGAGGCCGCGCCAAGCGTCGATCTTGCCCAATACACCACCTATAGCTGGGCCTTCCCCCGGCCGGGTGGCGGCAATCCCTTCGTCTACGAACGCGTGCAAAAGGCGATGGACGCCAGCCTTGCGCAGGCCGGATACCGGCAGGTCGCGGAAGGGCAGGGCGACATGGAACTGGCCTTCACGCTGGGCGCGCGCGACAAGGTGGACGTGACCAACTGGGGGCCCGTCGGGGCCTATTATCCCGGCTATGGCATGAACTACCGCTATGGCTGGGCCTATCAGTACAACCAGGTCGATGTGCGCAACGTGACCGAAGGGTCGATGGCGCTCGACGTGTTCGATGCCGAAACCGACCGCCCGATCTGGCACGGCATCGCCGAGGCGCGGATCGGATCGACCGATAGCCCCAGCGACGCGCTGATCCAGTCCGCCGTGCAGGGACTGGTCGACCGGTTCGCCGCCGCCAGCGGCAAATAGGGGACTTACCTGGGCGACTGCGGGCCGGAGGCACGACGCTTCCGGCCCGTTTTCGTGTGCGGTCAGAACACGATCTTCAGATTTCCGCGCAGCGCAATCGCAAGTTCTTCGAAGCGTTCCTCTGCCGATAATTCGCCCATCATGATCACGCCGCCCGGGCCGCCCACGGCGCGCAGGCGGCCATACCAGCCGCTGGTCGAGGTTTCGCCCTGCAGGGTGAAATCGTCGCCACCAGCAAAGCGCGCGGTGGTCTCGCCCAGTTCGCCGTCCAGCACTTCGCGCCAGCCGCCTTCGGTCTCTATGCGCAGCCAATTGCTGTCGCGCGATCCCCTGCCCATGATATCCGCGCCCAGCACCATGCCCGCGCTCAGGCCCAGCTCATCGCTGCTGCGCGCATCCACTGTCAGGTCCAGCGCCTCGTCCCCGCCGGCTTCGGAATAGCCGTCCTCGTCCAGCTTGACATAATCGACCATCACCTGCGGGCGGAAGAAGATATAGCGCCAGCCGCCTTCCGCCGACGCCCCGGCGGCAAGGCTGACGAAATCGCCGTCCCACTTGCCCTTGATCGTGCGCTTGACGCTTTCGCCGTCTGAGGTGCCGTTGAACACGCGCTGGCTCTTGATGTCGGACCGGCCCAGCGCGCCGCGCACGAAGCCGCCGACCGGCCCCCAATTGCCGCGCCAGTGCGCCGCCGCCTCGAACGAGCTGTTCTTGACGTCGCTCGCCGCGCCATTGGTGTGCTGGTTCCACAGGCTGGCCAGCGTCGCGCCGACATGGCCGAAACCGATGTCGTATTCGCCCGTCAGCGAAAATCCGTGCCCCTGCAAATCATAAGCGCCGCTGTCGCCCAGCCCCTTGTCGCTGTTCCACAGCGCAAGGTTCAGCGTCACGGTGAAAGCGCCCTCGTCTATGATGGGGCTGACGGGATCCTGCATCTGCCGGATCAGCGTCCGCTCGCCCTGCCCGATCCCTTCGAACACGCCGCCCGCATGGTCGGGCAGCATGGTCGCAAGCGTCTGCCGGAACGCATCGCCATTGGTGATCGCGAGGAAGCTGTTCTCGATCTCCTCGTCCTCGCCAAGCGCGGCGAACACCGCCGAATAGGCTGCCGCGCCCGAACGGTTGAGGCCCAGTTCGGTCACGCTGCGCCGCGCGACATCGACGGTCAGCACATTGCTGGGCGCGTCCTCGCTGATCTCGGCTTTGAACATATAGGGGATCAGCGTTTCGACGGTATCCAGCTTGTCGAGGCCGGTGATCGATCCGGCGGTCAGCACGGCATAGCTGCCTTCCGCGGTCAATACGTCGGCCAGCCGCAGCGCCAGCTTGGCCCCTTCGGCAAAGCTGGCGTTTCCGGCGACATCGATCCCCGTCCCGCTGCCCGCCGCCTTGTCCAGCGTCGCCACCAGCATGCCGGTCGCCCCCACCGACAACGAGGCGATGCTGGTCGGCTTCGACAGGTCGAGCGTGCCGCCCGCCACCGTCACCGCGACATTGCCGCCATTGGCGATGCCGCCCGAGAAGATCGAAGTGCCCGACAGCGACAGCGTCCCGCTGCCCCCGCCGAAATCAGCGGTGCCGCCAAAGGCAGAGCTTCCCAGCAGGTTCATCGCGGAAGTGCCCGTACCGAACGACACATTGCCCGCATGCACCGCGTCCCCGCCAAGCGAGAGCGTGTCATTCCCCGCGCCGAACGACACATCGCCCGACAACCCGCCATCGGCGAGTTCAAGCAGATCGTTACCGCTGCCAAACAGCACATTGCCCACGATGGAGGGCGCGGCATGGCCGGACGCGACCTGCGTCTGGCGCACGGTCGCGCCGGCGGTCCGTGCCGACAGGTCGATGGCGATATTGCGGCCGCTGCCCTTTTTCGCGCCGCTGGCCGAGATCTGGCCCGCATTCTCGATGAGCGAGACCGTGCCGCCGGTGTCGCGGATGGCGATGGCATTTCCGCCCTCACCCGTCGCAACCGCCTTGATCGACCCGCTGTTGCGGATCGTGGGCAGATTGGCGCCCTGTTCGACCGACACCGCGATCGCACGCGTGTCGCCGGTCGACGACCCGCGCGCCTCGATCGATCCCGCGTTCTGCAGCAGCGGCGTCGATGCCCCTGCCGCCAGCCGAAGCGCGGTGGCATTCGCGCCGCCCGAGAGCGCGCCGACGCCGCCCGAAATGCCGATGCCATTGGCGATAGACACGCCGTGGCCGCGCCCGCCAATCGCCATGCCGGTGGCACTGACCCCGCCATAGACGCCGCGCCCGTCGACCAGCCCGTCGACGATCAGGCCGAACTTGCTGGCAGTGCCCGCGACGGCCCCGATGGCGATGTCGCGTGTCGCCGATCCGATCGAAAGCGCGGCTGCCGATCCATAGGACGTGATCTTGGCTGATCCCTCCTTCGCATCCTCGATCCCGTCGGAATCCTCGTCCGCCTTGTCGGGGTCGCTGTCCTTGGGCGCGACGGCCAGCAGGATCCCGCCGGTCACATTGCCCTCGACGCTGATCGCGGGGCCGCCCTGCAGCAAATCGTCGGCGTCCAGCTTGGTCGCGCTCGTCGGCTGCGCGGTATAGCGATAGCCGCTGGCATCGATCTCTCCCTGCACGACCATCGCGCCCGTGACATCGCCGCCAAAGCGCGCCGCCATCGCATCCTTGCCGCGCGCCTGCACCGTGCCCGCCAGCCGCACATCGCCGTCGATCGCCTGCGCGTCGATGCCGATGACGCGGTCGCCGATCACCCCGGTCTTGCCGTCGTGGATCAGATCGCCGGTCAGCATTCCGCCCAGCGCGATGCCGGTGGAATCGTTACCCTCGACCGTGATGGTGCCGCTGTTGACCACATCGCCGGCATGCGCGCCCATGGTGCGGATGCCCTGCCGGTTGCTGCCCAGCGCGAACGGCCCGTCGAGGTCGCCGTCATTGTCGTCGTCCTTGGGCGTATAGGGCTCGTCGATGGTGATCGTGCCGCCGTTGACGATATCGCCCGAGGTTCCGTCCATCGCCGCGATCCCGGTCGATCCACTGGCATTGGAAATGGCGATCTTGCCGCCATTGGTCACCTTATGGTTGCTGTTGACGGTGACGGCGGTGCCGCTGGTCACGGTCACCGAACCGTCCTTGGTGATGTTGATCGCATCAGGCGCGCCATTGTTGGCGGTGGCCGTTGCAATGGGCGCGGTCTGCGCGTTGGTGATGTCCTTCGCACCGGCTCCGGTCGAAGCGATGGCAATGGCGGCGATGGCGGTAGAGCAAAGCAGGTTACGCACTGTATCGGGCATCCTTCAGATCGATGTCGATCCGTCAGACGGAGCCGGTGCGGAGCGGCCTTGAAAAAATATGCGGGCCGCTTGTCCCGGCGTTTCAGAACCGGCGGTCGATCCCCAGCCGGAACGTGCGCGGGCGCAGCGGGGTGACCTGGTCGCGGTCGTCCCCGAACGGCGTACCCAGCGAAAACCGGTTGCCGCGCATGTCGGCGATATTCGACACGCCCAGCGTCAGGCCCATCGTGTCGCCGCCGATCCTGACGTCGATCCCGCTGTCGAGATAATCGCCCTGGCTCTCGCCAAGCTCCGGCCCGATGCCAAGGCGCGAGGGTCCGACATAGCTGGCCCACGCATCCGCCGTCAGCCGCCAGTCGCCGCCAAACCATGCCGTGTAATTGACGCCCGCGCGCGCCGCGAATTCGGCGATATTGGGGATCTGCCGCGTGCGCGTGCGAAAGGCGAGATCGGGCTCGTCGATCCGGCTGTGGTTCCATGTTCCGCCCAGTTCGACGCGCAGCCCCTCGGCGATTTCCGCCGCGCCCGACAGGCTGGCCGACCAGATGCGGCCGTCGCCGATATTGCTGGTGCTGGGCAGTCCGCCATCGTCGACGAAATCGGCCTGAATGTCGCGCCAGTCGGTATGGGACAGGCTGACCGCAAGGCTGAACGGATCGCCGCTGCCCGCACCTTGCGCCGATGCGCCCGAACCCGCGCGGCCATAGCGTGCGCCGATTTCCCAAGTCGCGGTGCGGTCGTTGCGGAAGCGGCGCACGAAATCGCTCTCGATCGCAAGGCCGCCGGGGCGAAAGCCCTGCTGATAGCGCGAATAGATCAGCGCCTCGTCCGACAATTCGGCATGCAGCGCGACCGAGGGCAGGAAATCCACCTCCGTCCGGTGCGCGGTGATGTCGGC
Organism: Croceicoccus sp.; assembly: GCF_983967925.1. Taxonomy (NCBI): domain Bacteria; kingdom Pseudomonadati; phylum Pseudomonadota; class Alphaproteobacteria; order Sphingomonadales; family Erythrobacteraceae; genus Croceicoccus; species Croceicoccus sp. Next base: position 30,901 of record NZ_CFETID010000026.1, read on the forward strand.
GCGCAGCATCGACATCGACGGCGACAGCGCAGGCGCGACATCGTCCGCGCCGCCGCCCAGCCGCGCCCATGTCAGCCGCCCGCCCGCGGTGGCGACCAGAATGGGGGCGATGCGCAGGCTCGCCTCGCCATAAAGCGTTGCTTCGTCGACGATATTTGTCACGCCGGGCGTATTGGCGCGGGCCGCAATCATCAGCGCGTCGCTTGCCGACTGGCGGGTTTCGAACTGGACGAACTCGCGACGAATGTCGCTTTCGCTATGGGTCAGGCTGGTGCCGATCAGCCATCCGAAACCGCCGCGTTCGGGCGCCCACAGCCGCGTTTCATGGGCGATCATGCGCGCGCGGTTCGACTGTACGAACAGCCGCTCGGGCGCGAGCTCGCTCGCCGCGTCATAACGCTCTTCAAGATCCTGCCGCACGATGCCCGTGGTGGAGCGGAACCGCACATCGCCGAACGCGCCGCCGATCACCACGCTGCCTAGCGCGTAATCGATGTCCGCCCCTTCGGTGACAGCCGCGGTACTGGTCAGCGGGGGATCGCCGCGGTCGGCATATTGCGCGTCGCGCGCGTCGATGGTCTGCCCAAGGCCGGTAACCTCGATAGACCAGACATTGTCCAACTCGACCCGCCCGGTCATCCGCCCGCCAAGAATGCGCGTGCGATTGACGTCGCTGCGGCCCGCATCGGGCTTGTCGATATAGCCGCCCAGCGAGGCCGCATCGATCGTGGCGCGCAGGGCGGCGTTGGCGGCAATCGGCAGGTTCGCGGTGATGCTGGCGTCGCCGCCCGGCGATCCATGCCGGGTCAGCGATCCGCCGACCTGCGCCGACAGGCTGGCATCGTGCACGCGCGGCGCATTGGGCACCAGCCGGATGATCCCGCCCAGCGCGCCCGCGCCATAGAGCGTGCCCTGCGGCCCCTCCAGCACTTCGACGCGGTCAAGGTCGGACAGGCGCAGATCGGGATCGGGCGCGTTATAGCTCAGCCGCAGATCGCCCCAATATTGCCCCACGGTCGATTGCGTCGGGCCGGTAAAGCTGGAATCGGCGATGCCGCGAATGAACAGCTTGTTGCGCCCGCTGCCCAGATAGGTGGACGACACGCTGGCGACGCGGCGCGTGATCTCCTCGCTGCCGCCCGCGCCGCCCAGTTCGATCAGCCCCCCGTCCAGAATCGCGATCTGCGCAGGGATCTGCGCAGGCGACAGATCGCGCTTGCTCGCCTGCACCACGATGGGCGGCGGAGGGGCTTCGACAGGCGCGGGTCCGGTGGCCACGGGCGCAGGGGCGGGAACGGGCTGGGGGCGGGCCGCGGCCGGTTCGATCCGCCACGAGCGTGCCCCCGTCGCCACCGCGCGGCCCCCGATGGCGGCGGCAAGGCGGCGGACGGCTTCGCTGACGGGCATGCGGCCGCGAATGGCAGGCACGTTGCGGCGGGCAAGGCGCGGGTCGGCGATGACGATGCTGCTGCCCGTCTGCCGCGCAAGGCTGATCGCGACCGAACCGGCGCGGCCGGCCGTTGCCGAAACCGCCGGCTCGCCCGCCTGTACGGCCAGCGGTGCGGCCAGAACGGCCGCGGCAAGGCATAATGCCAGCCGCCTCATCAGCGCGCGCCGATCACCCATGCGCCCGATGCCTGCGTCACCGCGATGCCCAGCAGCGGGCCAAGGCTGGCCGGATCCTTGCGAACGGGATCGACAAGAATCGACCCGGTGATTGTCCGGTCCGCGCTGGCCGGATCGACCGCGAAGGTCAGGCCGGTCGCCCGGCTCAATTCCAGCGCCACGGCGGCAAGCGTTTCATCTTCGAAGCTGAGCCTGCCTTCGCGCCAGTCGCCGACCTGCGCAATATCGACCGGCGCGATGCGATAGCCGTCATCGGTGCGCGACAGGACCTGCCCGGCGGCGACATGCACCTCCTCCGCCTCGGGATTGAACTGCACCGCGCCTTCCGACACCGCCACGCTGAAAGCCTCGTCGTCGAGGCGGACGTCGAAGATCGTGCCGACATCGACGATCTGCGCCTCGCCCGCCGTCACGCGGAACGGCGCATCCTCGTCATGGCGTACGGTGAACAGGGCGCGGCCATGGTCGAGGCTGGCGAAACGAGGGTCGTTCCGGTCGAAGGTCAGGCGCGATCCGCCCGCGATGGCGACGCTTGTTTCCGCCCCGAGTTCGACGATCCGCATCGCCCCCGGCGCGGTTTCCACCGTATAAAGATCGGGCGCGCCCTGCCGCCAAAACGCGAGGCCGAGGAACGCGGCAAGCCCCATCGCCAGCACGCCGCCCAGCCAGCGCCGGCGCGGCGCGGCGGGCATGGCCGGTTCCGCATCATTGGCAGGCGTGGCCGCGGCCAGGATCGCCACGCCCTCGCCCACGGCGGCGACCGTGCGGTCATAGGCTTCGGCATGGCGCGGGTCCTGCTCAAGCCACAGCGTGAACGCGTCCCAGTCCTCGAACGCGGGATCGCCGGTCGCCGCCGCCCAGCTGGCCGCCTGTTCGCGGATCGTGTCGTCAACCTGCATGGCAATGTCCTTCCGGATGGAAGACGGAGCCGATCGCGCTATGCCTCATCGCTGCGCTCCTTCCATTCGAGCATGGCCCGATATGCGGTCCTGAGATCGCTTTCCACCGTGCTGAGGCTGACGCCCATCTCGTCCGCGACCTGCCTTTGCGACAGCCCGTCGATCCGGTGCCGCCGCAGCACCGCCGCGGTCCGCGCGCCCAGCCGGTCGACCAGCGCCAGCACCTTCGCCATTTCCTGAGAGGCCGCGATGCCGCTTTCGGGGGAGGGTTCTGATCCGGCGGGCCGCGTCTCGCTCCAGTCCCGTTCCCGCTGGGCGGCCTGCGTCTGCGAACGGTGCCGGTCGATCATGGTCATGTTGGCGGCGCGAAACAGATAGGCGCGCGGATTGTCGACGGGGCCGCTGCGCGCTTTCGCGATCCGCAGCCACACGTCCTGCAAGATATCCTCGGCCGCATCGCCCGCGCCGCGCGCGCGCAGGAACCGCAGCAATTCCGCCCTGTGCTCAAGGTAAGCGGCTTCGAGCCCGGAAGCAGGCAGCGTCGAATCCGGTCTGTGAGTCTCGCCTTCCCGCTCCACCCGCCGCCCGCTACACGATTCCGATGCGCCGAGATAGTCGGCGCATCACGCGCGTCGGTGCGGGTCAGGCGTCAGCCCAGCCCTTCCTGCCGCACCATCACCGTGTCGCCGGAAGGATATTGCACCCATTTCTGTCCGCTGGATGTCCAGCAATGCGTCGTCGGCACCAGATCGGCGGTAACGTCCAGCGTGCCCGCCTTATAGAAGATCAGGTTCCCCTCTTGCGCCGCCAGCGTGTCGGTCAGGATCGGCGAGCCGCATTCGGGGCAGAACTGGCGATAGACCGCATTGCCGCTGGCAGCGCGGTCCTCATAGGTCTTGAGCTCGCCGGTGATTGTCACCCCGTCGCGCGGGGCCACCCCCACGACCGATGCTGCCGCGCCAGACTGCTTCTGGCAATTGGTGCACGCACAGGTGACCAGCATCATCGGCGGCCACGGCACTTCATATCGCACCGCCCCGCACAGGCAGCCGCCCGCTCGCTTCGTCTCCGTCATCGAGCCTCTCCCTTCATGGGCAGGTTCAGAAACTGAACTTCACGTCGATGCCATAGGTGCGCGGATCGCCGAGCGAGGCCAGCGTGCCGATGCCCGCAAGGTTGAGCTTCTGGTTGAAATATTCCTCGTCGAACAGGTTGCGGACCCAGACCCCGAATTCCAGTCCCGAATTGTCGGGGCTCCAATGCAGGCTGGCATTGACCAACTCGATCGACCCGACCTCCTCGATCGGCAGGTTAGTATAGCTGGTGAACTTCTCGCTGGTGTAGGTGTATTGCGCATTGGCGTTCAGTTCGCCCGGCCCCACGCGGCCTTCCCAGTTGATCCCCAGCGCGGCGTTCCATTCGGGCGAGTTCATCAGCCGGTTGCCCGCATAGGAAATCGGCACCAGCCCGCCCGTCGCCGGGTCCAGCGCCAGCGTGTCATATTCCTCGTATTTCGCATCGAGATAGGCGAGCGCGCCCGAGAAGGTCAGCCCGTCGACCGGCACCGCCGTCGCCTCAAGCTCGAAACCCTTGGTCTCCGCCTTGCCCGCATTGGCGATCGAGGCGGAATTGGCGCCCGAGGGATAGGTGATGTTCTGCACCACCTGCATGTCGTCGTATTTGTTGAGGAACGCCGCGAAATTCAGGCGCAGCCGCCGGTCCAGCAGATCGGCCTTGGCCCCGATCTCGAACGTGTCGAGCGTTTCGGGATCGAACGGGCCGATGTCCTGCGCGATCGCGATGCGCCCGGTGAACCCGCCCGATTTGAAGCCGCGCGCATAATATCCATAGAACAGCAGATCGCGGCTGGGCGCATAGTCCAGCCCGACCTTGTAACCGACATTGTCCCAGCTTTCCTTGCCCGACGCCACGATCAGCGATCCGGGGATCAGCGGATCGTCGAACGCGGCCATGCCGCCGTCGGGGCTGATCGAATTGGCGGTGGTCGATGTCGCGCTGGTCTTCTCGTGGCTGTAACGGATACCGGCCTGCAGCGTCAGTTCGGGCGTCAGGTCCTGATAGATCTGGCCAAAGGCGGAATAGGACTTGTTCTTCTGCGCCTGCGTCTGCGGCTGGCCAAGGCCCGGCAGGAACCCGTCGAGCTTGCCGTCCTGGTCGAGGAAATATTCCTGCTCGAAATAGAAGACACCCGCGATCAGCCGCGTGCTGTCGGTGATGTCGACCAGATTGCGCAATTCCTGGCTGAACTGGTGATGGTTGGTGTCGCGCCGCGTCTGCAGCAGGATGCGCGTCGTCGCATCGTCGTCGGAATAAAGCAGATTGTCATATTCGCGGTAGCTGGTGATCGATGTCAGCGTCCCGATCGAGGTGTCGAGGTTCTGCGTCAGCGTCAGCGAATAGGTGTCGCGGTCGTTGGAATCGGGTTGATCGTCCGACAGGCCCCGCCGGAAATCGAACGCGTCCTCGGTCTCGCCCGGCGTGTAGAACAATTCGCCCGGCCCCGCGATCAGCACGCCGGTCTGCGATCCGTTGCGCGACCGGACATATTCGCCGATCAGGGTCGCATCGTAATCCGCGCCGTCATATTGCAGATAGCCGCGCAGGGTGGTGATGTTGCGCTCCCCGATGCGCTCCCCGTCGAGGTAGTTGCGGAAATAGCCGTTCATCTCGTTGTGGAGAACGCTGATCTTGCCGGCGAACTGCTCGCCGATCGAGAAGTTGAGCGAGGCGTTCGCCTCGATCTGCCCGTAATTGCCATAGACGAACTGCGCGTCGCCGCCGAACTCGCCGGTCGGCTGCTTGGTGATGACGTTGATCACGCCGCCGGTGGTGTTCGCGCCGAACAGGGTGCCCTGCGGTCCGCGCAGCACTTCCACCCGCTCGATATCGAACAGTGAGAGCAGCGCGGCGGTGTTGACCCCGACCACCACGCCATCGACCACGACCGAAACGGTGGTGCCGACATAGGGATCGGCATCGTTCACGCCGACGCCGCGGATGGTGAAGACCGCCGAATCCGGCGAGTTCGAAAAGGTGTTGATCTGCACATTGGGGATCGAATTCGACAGATCGGCGATATTGTTGATCTGCGCGTCCTCGATCATCTCGCCGGTGACCGCCGTGACCGAGATCGGCACGTCCTGCAGGTTCTGCGATTCCTTTTGCGCGGTGACGACGATCTCGGTCACGCCGCCTGCCTGAGCGTCTGCCGGAATGCTGGTTTCGCCCTGCTCGTTGGTCACCGCCTGCGCATGCGCCTGCACCGATGCCAGCACCATGGCAGATACACCAAGACTGTACCGAAATGCCTTTTTCATCTGCTCGCTCCCACTCCTCAGCCTGTTTTTGCGGCTGTTATTATGCTTTTCAGTCTAGTTGTGCGGCCGGAACGCGGCCTACTCGTGTTTGTGTCAGGTGGTCTTCGGCGCGGGTGCCCGGCCGGTTCAGTACTTGACGTTGCGGGTAAAGCCGCCGTCGACGGTCAGGTTGACGCCCGTGATCCACGACGCCCGCGCGGAGGCGAGGAACAGCACCGCATCGGCGATTTCCTCGGGCCGGCCGAAACGGCCCGCGGGGTGCTTGGCCCGGTTCGCCTCGTAATATTCGGGCAGTTCCTTTTCGAGGAAACCCCAGCTTCCATCGGGGATCAGGACCGGGCCGGGGCACACGCAATTGCAGCGGATGCCGTCCTTCATGTAGTCGATCGACAGCTGGTGCGTGTAATTGATCAGCGCCGCCTTGATCGCGCCATAGCTGAGCCCCGCTTCGCCGAACGCGTGGTTCTCGATCGCGGTGATGGTCGACATCTGCAGGAAAGCGCCGCCGCCCGCCGCCTTCATATGCGGCAGCGCGGTGTCGAACATGGCGACCGCCGACATCAGATCGACATTATAGTTGATGTCCCACCCCTTGCGGCTGCGCGGCGTGCCGCCCAGCGCGCTGGCGTTCGATACGACGATGTCGATTCCGCCCATGTCGTCGGCGGCCTTCTCGACCCAGTTGGTGACCTGTTCGAAATAGCCGCAATCGACCACGCTGCCATAGACCTTCCCGCGCTGCGACAGGGCCTCTACCGCGTCCTCTACTCCGTCGCCGGGCAGCTGGTTGGCATAGACCTCCTCGTCGCTGGGGTTGGCCTGATCGGCGCGCGCGCGGCGGCCGCAGAACGACACGATCGCGCCTTCGTCCAGAAACCCCTCGACGATTCGCCGGCCTATCCCCCGCGTGGCCGCGCTGACGACGACCCGTTTGCCTTTGAGTTCAAGATCCACCTTATCCTCCCGCTGTGATCGCCGACGTCAGAGCGCCGGAATGTCCTCGTTCGGATGGATCTCCATGATCTCGAACAGATTGCCGAAGAAGTCGCGGCCATAGGTCGCGGCAGCGCCGGTCTTGTTGCCGTTTTCGTCGGTGGTGATCACGCTCATGTCGGGGGCGGTGTTGAACGTCAGCCCGGCCTCGACCATGCGGTCATGGACGGCCTGGATGTCGTCCACCTGGAAAGCGATATGCGTGTATCCGTTGTGGCTGACCGGACGCGCCGGATCCTGCGGCGGCGACTTGGGCGAGACATATTCGAACACCTCGACATAGATGTTCTTCAGCCGCGCCATGAAGGACTTGGCGGCGGAATCCTCGATCCCGACGATGGCGTCGATCCACGCGTTGCCCGGCTCCCACTCCCCGGTAAAGACCTCGTCGGCGCCCAGCAGCTCGATATAGAACCGCCGCGCGGTATCGATGTCGGGGACCGAGACCGAGACATGGTGCACGCCGTTGATGTGGTGTTTCATTCCGCCCTCTCCAGATATTTGTCGAGCGTGTCGTGCAGGTGCCGGATGCGGGCCTCCTGATAGATCGAGAGCGTCTCCGCGCCCTTGCCGCTGGCGTACATGCCCTCGCGCTGCATGCGCATGATGTCGGTGTCCTGATCGAGCACGCTGGCAAGGAACGGGTCCATGCTCTCGATGCTGGCAAAGCTTTCGTCCTCGTGGATGACCTGCACCTCGGCGACCTCGAACTCGCCGTTTTGCGGCTTGGGGTGCAGCACATACTGGTCGAAGATCGCGCGGTCGCGGTCGTGCCCGTCGGGGCGGAACTGCTGCACCAGGCACAGCCCCGGCGCGGGATAGATCAGCAGGTTCGGGAACAGGTGGTATTTCAGCGAATCAATCATCTCGGGCACCGAATGACCCGAATAGTCGAGGCCGTGCTTCTCGCGCATCTGCTCGCGCAATTGCTCCGCCATTACCCAGCGCGCGGTCTTGCCCTCGGGCACCTTGGCACGCGCGCCGACCATCGCGCCATCGGCGACCAGCATGCTGTCGAGCAGTTCCTGCTCGCTCATCGCCCGCTGCGAGGTCGGGCTGGGCGAGGCCATCGCGCACAGGTCGCGGCTGACGTGATCGGAAAAGATGTCGTGCTGCATGTTGTGGTCACCCACGACATTGGTCATCTCGGGGTGGACATAGGGGGTGTGATAGGCCTCCATGAAGGCCTCCATCGACAGTTTCCAATTGCCCGGCAGATGCTTGCGGACATGGGTGGCGACATACCAACCGGTCAGGTCCCAATTGGCGAAATGTTGCGGCAGAACCTCAAGATAATCGGTCAGCGGAGGGGCCTTGGGATCGAAGTTCACCATGACCATGCCGTTCCAGCTGGCCACCTGCACCTCGGCCAGCCCGGCCTTCGCATGGTCGACCTGCGGGAATTCGAAGTCGCAGGGTATGGATTTTAGCGAACCGTCTAGGTTCCAGCTCCAGTTGTGGAACGGGCAGGTGATGCCCGATGCCCAACCGCAGGATCCGGACGCCTTCAGCTTGGTGCCGCGGTGCAGGCATGAATTGTAATAGGCCTTCAGCCCTTCCTCGCTGCGGACGATCAGCACGGACAGGCGGCCAATGTCATAGACGAAGAAATCGCCGACCTGTGCGACATGCTCCGCGCGGCAGGCGCATTGCCATGCGCGTTTCCACATGCGCTCCATCTCAAGCTCGAAAAACGCCTGATCGGTATAGCGCGCAAAGGAAATGTCGCGCAGGTTCTGTTCGGGGTTGGCCTGGAGGGACAGCACATCGGGCAGCGGACCGTCGCGGCTTGCGACATCCGCCCATGTGTTGCCGGGATAGCGCTCGCGCATGACCTGCTGGATATCGTTCATCGCCGTATCATCTCCCACATATGAATGTGAATTCATGTTCTGTTTCGGGAAGGATGATCCTGCACCCACAGACGGTCAATGCAGAAAAAGGATAGGTTGCGCCGCTTCGCCGCTGCTGGCGCTACTCGTCTATGCCCAGATAGCGCAGTGCCATTTTCAGCGCTTCGGCGGCAAAGTCGGTGTCGGTCACCTTCAGTCCCTGTCCCAGTTCGCCACCGCTCGGCAGCACGGACCACACGACCGCGCCGCGAATGATCGAATGCGCATAATGGACCTGCCGCCGCAGTTCGTCCGCATCGCGTTCGGGCAGACGTTCGACCAGCCGGTCCGCAATCAATGTCGCGACGATATCGTTGGCCGCACTCTGGTCGCGGTGCACACCGATATCCTCAAGCCGCTTGCGCTCGATCAGGCGGAGCAGGCCCGCATCCGCGCTGAACGCACTGAACACGATATCTAGGTGCAGTTCGACAAGCTGTCGCGGGCTGGCCGCGCGCGCCTCGGCCGAGGTGCACAGTTCCCTGATCTCGCGCATCCGGCAAGCGCGATAGCCCGCAACGATCGTCGCGAGCAGCGCCTCCTTGTCGGCAAAGTGCTGATAGACGCTGCCCACCGGCACCCCGGCATCGCTGGCAATATCGGCCACGCGGGTCGTATCGAAACCATTGCGAGAGAACAGCGCGACCGCGCTAGCAACGATGCGGGTGAGCGCGTCGCGGCTGCGTTGCTGCTGCGGCCGTGTGAAGGCGGCGCTGCCCTCCATCCAGCGCGCGGGATCCTGATCGAAAGCGATCGATCCGAAAGGCGCGTGGGGATCCCGTTGCAAAGTCACGCCCCGGCCGTAGCCGCCAACCGCGGCGTTGACCACTATCGACCTGACACAATGACGGGCTGCACCCGCATCCCCGCCGCGTTACGATATGTGCGGGAGATAATGCATGCAGACAGAACAGGCAGCCGGTTTCGAGATTGTCGCGGACGGGTTCGACTTCGTCGAGGCACCGCGCATCACGGCGGACGGCGATGTGTGGTTTTCGGACCTGACGGGCGGCGGCATTTATCGCAAGCAGGCAGGAAAAAAGGTCGAGACCATGCTCGCCGATCGCCAATGGGTCGGCGGAATGGTGTTCGACCAATCGGGCCATGTCATCTGCGGGGGCCGCGGCGGGATCATCGCGCTCAACCCTGCAACCGGACAGAGCATCGACATACTGACCGAGATCGAAGGACAGCCGATCATCGCGGTCAACGACATGGAGGCGGACGGGCGCGGCGGGTTATTCGCTGGCACCATCGACTTCGTTTCGATCATGGAGAAGGGCGAAGACCCCTCGCCGGGGGTGTTCTTCCACCTGTCCGCGGCGGGCGAAGTGACCGTGCTGCGGCGCGACGTCTTTGCATCGAACGGCATCGCCTTCAGCCCATGTGGCCGGTTTCTCTATCATTCGGAGACGTCGCGCGGGATCTGGCGCTATCCGCTGGGCGCGAACGGCCTGCCGGAACCGGGACAATTGCTGGTGGAGGAGGAAGCCGCCGACGGTCTCGCCTGCGATCGTGACGGCAATCTGTGGCTGGCCTGCTGGAGCACCGGGCGGCTGAACCAATATTCGGCCGACGGCACCGCCCTTCAGGCGCTGACGTTCCCGGCTCCACATGTCGTCAGCCTCGCGTTCGGCTCAAGCGATCCGAACAGCCTGTACATTGCAACGTAACCGTGGCGTGCAGGCCGCCTTGTCGAGGTAGGCGGCGCCAGCCACTGAGT